>CAZAIK010000032.1:0-2588 GCA_964485195.1 uncultured Methanosarcinales archaeon | reverse complement strand
GAATATCATTTGAAAACATCATTTGTATATTTTGATGATGCGGAAAGAGAAAAAGACTCTATCATATTGATAAAAAAAGCACAAAAGTATCAATCCGCAATGTAGCCGGCGCGGTGAAATACCTTGTAATTTTTCTCTTTGATCTTCACCTTGATCTTCTTGAATTTCCCATCTGTCTTATAGTCTTTAGGCTTGTAGTAGATGAGATAGTAATTTTCATCTGTCAAAACAGCTTATTAATTCTCTTTTAATTTTTTTAATGTCAACGCCTTTATCTCATTGATGAGGTGGCGGTGACTGGCAGGCAAGAATCTTGTTAGATCATTTTTAATTTCATCTTGATCAAACTCTTCAACAGCCTTAATTAACTCTTTTTTGCCCGTTTTCTTTTTATAAAGAGCCATTTTATTGTTTACTAATTTCCAATCAAGAAGAACTTTTTTCGAGAATAAAAACCAGATATCAAAAATATCCCTCCCCCTGCTTCTTGTTAAAATGGCTCTTACTTTCTCTGCCAGCAGCTCTTCAATTTTTAAATGAGATACAAATGGATAGGGACCCACTGGAAAATTGGTTTCAATATAAGAGGATTCGCCCCCAAGAACAGGTTTTTCTCTCATGGAAAAATCCAATCTTATGGTTAGAGGGAATTTAAGCTCAGAGAGTTCAAGTCGAATTTTTCCAGAAAACGATTCCCCAATCGACTCCATTCTCTTAAAACTAATTCCTGTTGCCTCTTTGTTTAGCTTCCGAAGGGATTTATCAATCAATCCTTTCAGTCTCTTTTCAGAGATAAGGCTTGTGAAATCTAAATCTTCGGAAAATCTAAAAGAATCATATAGAAATCTTAAAGCTGTCCCCCCTTTAAAATAAATTTTTTGGCTCTCTTTTTGATTGTAAAAATACTTGAGAAATAATAGTTGAAGATATTCGCGATAAACAGTAAATAAATCTATTCTTAATTCCCGGCTTAAGTCTTGAGCTGAATCTTTATCTAACATATTCCTAATTTTTTGACTAATTTCCGTAAAGGAATAAATTTATGCTTTTTATACAATTCTTCAAACTTTTTTTTATCAACAGGATCAAAGTTTAGGTCTCTCACATGTACTCTTCTTAATTTTTTTGCCATAAAATAAAGCTCATCCAATAAAGCCTTTTCAGGCGTTGCTATTAAGAATTTATGCTTTTTTACAAAACCAAAAAAATACTTACTCTCTAAATGAGAGAATTCATATTCTTTTTCTTGATAAGTGATGCGTCTCGGTTTCAAGGGAGTGATTGATGTAACTGTGTAGGGAAATTGAGATAAAATCCCATAGAAAGAAAGAGCGCTTTCTAAAGAAATATAGGAGGGATTGACCAAGAAGTTAGCTAATTCAAAATCATTATACTCCCTTAAAGAAAAATGGTATCGGCCCTTAATGATTCTCTGAATCACTCCCTCTTTTTCCAGTCTTTGCAAGAGTTCATAAAGAGTCTTAATTTTTTTTGTTTCGAATATTTTACTGGCGTCAGTGACGTCAAAAAATGTGACTTTTTTTTGATGCAGAATCTTTATTGCTTTAGCTTTTGTTATAGGTTCCATATTTACTATCATATTATAGCAATTATGGCATCTATGTCAATTTAAAATTTTCTCTCTTCCAACAATCTCATACTGATAAACCTTGCTCTCACTATAATCTAAGAGCAGAAGCTGGTCTCCACTGGCTCGGATGCCGTGACAGGAGTGATTGAGAGGGATTTCCTGAAGGAGTAAACCGTCTTCATCAAACACTTCCAGTTTATACATATCGGACCGGCCCTTAGCCTCAGCCTTTAACCTCAGCGCTTACAGTGAAAAAGCGGTAGTCATCATATTTGACCGCAGTCTCAGAGCGATTATTTCTGAGACCTGAATAAAGACCTTCAGGACGAGATCATTTCAAGAACGGAGCACATGGAAATATAAGACTTGCCTACCACTTGATCTTAAAACTGACTCTCGCCTGGCGCGGCTGCCGCCTTCCCTTCTTTCTAAGCCCTACTAAGACTGATTTTCTGATGTTCTCTATTTTCTGTGGGTTTCTTTTTGACCAAACGTGTTTTTGTGTGTATTATTGGTGATAAAGTCGTTTGGAGGGCGGAAATTTGGTGAAATGGAGTGAACATCATCAATAGAAAAACCAAATTCTTATCCTTTAATCCCTTTAAAGGATTTTGCTCTGAGTCAAGAACCTGGCCCCAGAACATGCCTTTATTTGATGCGTAAGTCGGATGAGTGCCAAGAAGAGATATCAGGAATATCAGGAATATAAGTATGGATAACTCAAGAAGTCATTTTCGAACGGTTCCTTTTCTCTAGTCCGGGTTTTAAATATTTTTGTGTTTTTATTTAAGCCTGTCAAGGTATTTTATCATTAAAATACAGAGGCACAAGACCCATTTCCCCGTTTTACTCCATGACTAATTCTTTCTTGAGTGAGAAAATTTGATAGTTTTTAGCTTTATGCTTGCCTTTTACAATGACCTATTTTTGTAAGAATCAAAGTGTAAACTGTAAACTGTAAACAAAAATTTGTTTACACTTTGATATAACTGGCTAA
>CAZAIK010000031.1:0-2616 GCA_964485195.1 uncultured Methanosarcinales archaeon | reverse complement strand
TGACGGGTTGGAATTTCACCAACTGATATATAAACGCCTCTTGGCGTACCAGATCTTCACGGAATTAAAAAATAATTATAATCTGTGTGAATCCGTGTTCACCCCGTAGGATATTTTTATCAGTCTCAGGATTTATATTTAGAAACAAGTCTATCCAACGGGATGAATCCGTGGCTAATTTTTCCTTTTTCCTTTTTACTTTTTCCTTATAACCTCCAATGCTTCTTCTGCATTTTCAATCGGTTTTAGACAGGTCTTATCCCTGCACAGATAAATTGGAGTGTGAGAAGTACTTTTTTTATCCTGAACTATAGGTAACTTGCCTTTTCCATCACTGCCGGAAAACAAAACATTGGGCAGAAACTGTTTTTGCAGAAAAGAAATTTTCTTCTGGAAAGTTTCCCCTGAAACAGAGACCTGCCAGAAGGGAAACACCGTCTGAAGCAGTACTCTGTGCCAACGGGCAGAATAAAGAGCCCTGGAATGCATTGATTCCTTCATAATATTGAGCAGAGCCGAGGATCTTTCTATCCATTCCTCTTTCTGGAAATAATGACCAAGAAGAAACAAATTATGTGCCATGACTGCATTGGAAGAAGGAATAACCGAATCAGCAGTTTGTCTCTGCCGGGTAATGAGAGGCTGATCTGTATCTGAAGTATAAAACAACAGTGCAGATTTAGGATCATGAAAATGCTGAACAGCATACCGGGTGAACTCTTCAGCCCGGAACAGCCATTCTTCCCTGAAATCTGCAGAATAGAGTGCCATAAGAGCCTGTATGACATGTGCATAATCATCCAGAAAAGCAGAAGTGGAATTTTGATCTGTAAGAAGTCTCGTCATGCTCCCATCTTTATTTATACCATATTTCAGAAGCTGTTTCATCACCTTTGTTGCTAAAGATAAATATTCATCTTCCCTGAAAGTTATATAGGCATCTGTAATTCCTTTTACAGCAAGAGCATTCCAGCTAATTATTTTTTTTGTATCAACCGAAGGTTTAACCCGTTTTTGACGTACCTTGTTCAGTATTTTTAAACCAGCACTGATCTGATCCCTGCATTCCTCCTCACTTAATCCGTGATCTTTACAGATTTCACTTACAGACCTGGATCTGTATAGAATGTTCCAGTCATTTTCCCAGTTTCCTCCTGACTGGATAGAAAAATATTCCTTGAAAAGAGCTGCTCGATCCCCCAGCAACTGATCAATCTCTTTTTCAGTCCACACATAGAATTTACCTTCCTGCCCCTCACTGTCAGCATCCAGTGAGCTGTAAAAAAGATTCTCCGGTGAAAAAAGTTCCTGTTTTAAAAAACTGACTGTTCTGTACACTACATCTTTATATACACTGTTATTTTTATGACGAAAGGCTGCTGAATAAAGGCTTAACAGCTGAGCATTGTCATACAGCATTTTCTCAAAATGGGGAACTCTCCAATGACTGTCCACCGAATAGCGGGCAAATCCTCCGCCTACCTGATCAAAAATTCCGCCTCCGGCCATCTTTTCCAGAGTAAGATGTACAATTTCTGCTGCTTTTTCAGTATTCGGTACCTGGCTGAAAGTATTGCACTCAAGAAGAAAAGAAAGTAAATCCGGCATGGGAAATTTGGGATTTCCTTTGGTACCCCCTTCTAAAAAATCCATCTGCTGAAGAATGCTCTCTGATGCAGAAGTAACTACTTTTTTAAGAGAAACAGATTCGGATTCTTTGGGACTGATATTCAGCTCTTCCAGTTTAGAAATACCTTGCTGAACTGCCTCAGCCTGCTCTTTGATTTTATCCGGCTGAGAGTTATTCAGATTGATTATCTGTCGAAGAACAGACATCCAGGCCTGTCTGGGGAAATAAGTGCCGGCATAAAAGGGACGGCCATCTGCCAGAGCAATGATATTCAGCGGCCATCCTCCCTGACCTGTGATCAATTGTACAGCATTCATATAGATACTGTCCAGGTCCGGTCGTTCTTCCCGGTCAACTTTAATGGAAATAAAAGAGCTGTTCATCAGTTCAGCAGCCTTTGGATCAGAAAACGTTTCTTTTTCCATTACATGGCACCAGTGACAGGCGCTGTATCCTATACTGATGATTACTAACTTTTGCTGCTTTTCTGCCTGACTGAACGCTTCATCTCCCCAGGGAAACCAGTCCACAGGATTGTACGCATGCTGCTTCAGATAAGGACTGGATTGGTGTATGAGACGATTGGTATATTTTTTTTCAGACATGCTTCTCCCTTAATAATCTTTTTTTATTATTCAACTTCGGTATCGGAATCGGTATCGCAATCGATTGTTGCCATCCCTATGAAAACCGTGGGAACAAAATGAAAATAATATGAACTCCTTTTCCAAGTAGAGTTTACAATACATCTTTGTTCTCTATACCTCTTCTCCCGTCATCCCCGAGTGTCTCTGTCGGGGATCCACCCTGCACCCTCTCCCCTAAATTCCCGATACAAACATTCGGGAATGACAGGATTGGAAAACCACAAGACCCCGGGTGTTTTGTTTACGTTTATTATATATTATCAGAACACAAAAAGAACCCATTTTGATCTCAGAACAAGGATTAACGATGTATGATTTTAGATCTATAAATGATCTACT
>CAZAIK010000030.1:0-2710 GCA_964485195.1 uncultured Methanosarcinales archaeon | reverse complement strand
TATGGGAATAAAGATATTATCTGCCCTTAAACTTTTAGAATTATTAAAGAAAAACTAAGGTAACAAGTAAGACGGCACTGGTTTTTATAGATCGCTCAAAAATGCCCGGATGACCAGGTCGTTCTTCTTCTTAATATCCATGTTGTGGGATCTGAAGCTGATATTAGCGATACTGAAAATGTAATGGCCTCTCCCGGATTGGTGGATTATGCGGTTGAAAGAGGTTGGCATGACCCTTCCTCAGGGGAATCTCTCAGCTTTAAAAAAGCTTTTTCACCCCCTTCCTGGGAAGGAAGTTTTAAAGAAAAGTATGGGGGTGATCCCAGACAATGGTATGCTCAGTGTCTGGTTAAAGAGGCAAATATTGATTTGGAATCAGAGAATGAACTGCCTGACCTTTATTACAAACCAGGTGATATTGAGGAAGAAATGAATTTAAACAGGCATTTTGATTATCCCGAGCAAAGATTTGAGTTTGATCCCCATTTTGCCTTGGATGTGTTTAATGCGCTTGAGAATTTGGTGGATATTGATTATGAAAAAGCCATTAAAATTGTCCGTTCTGAAGGGGATCCGTTTGAACAACTTCAGTTTGCTGTGCAGCCAATAGTCGAAGAGACAGCACTGAAGATTTATGAGAAGGATAAGAAATTGGCTGAAGAATTTCTCACTGATTATTCCTTATCCAGAGCCACTCTTGCCCTTTATAAAGCCAAACAGCTGGTCAATAAACTGAAAATGATTTATTGGAGACACTGAGGGTTTAATAGTATGTCTTTAGTATGTCTTTTTGATCAGTATTTTTTTCCTGGACAAATCAGTCATCTATGGAAAATATTCTTGATTTTTGGTATATTAAAGGCTCAAGGAGTGATACTTCTTCAGTAACTTCAAAAGAGTTCTGTAATTCAACGTTTTTACCCAAGGAGGAAAAATGGAAAAATGAATAAAGAAAAAATGTTTTTTACAGTGCTAATACTGGGAATCATGGTCCTATTGATCCAGCCTGTTCCGGCAACAGCTCAAGAAAAAGAAGAGGAACCTGAACCTATATTTATCCCTAAACAAGTCAAGGCTGAATTGGAACAAGGAATTGAAAACCGCACCCCTCGAATGGATATTCCTTTTGAAATATTTGAGAATATCTATCTACCCGCAAGGCAGGATATTTACAGCATCTTTCTTTTTAAAGCTAAAAATAAAGACCTTGGATTCGCTTCATCTTCAGATGTACCCACAGCGGAAAAAGAAGAGGAAACTGAAACCCAAGAAGATTTCACAGAACCAGATATACTTATGACTGAGCTTAATGCATTTCTTTGGTTTCAACAGATGGAGGGGGACTATAGCCAAGAAGTATATGTTTCTGTTCAGCTCAAGGAAGAAAAAGACAGTTATGACCCTGAAGAGGGATCTATGTATACTGTAGGATATCCTCTTCCTCCAGGAAAATATTTATTGGCCATGGCGATCACAACTAAGGATTTACAAAAAATAGGTACTCAATATTATGAATTTGAACTTCCTGCCCCTGAGAGTTTTACTGATAATTTAGGGACAACACCTATTTTCTTTATCCGTAAAATTGAGCAGATGGAGTCTCCAGAGACAACCGCAAAAATCCATGAAGGATTTTTCACCTATTCAGTTCTGAAAATTGTTCCTGTTCTTGAAAATGTATTCACCCAAAGAGATTCTCTGGATGTATTTTTCTATATATTCGGAGCCCAGCCTAATCCAGAAACCAATAAATACGATCTGACTGCTCAATATGAACTGACTCAAGACGGGGAATTGATTGTCCGTTATGCTGAAGGAACCTATAATGCTCCGATTATAAGTCAACCCTTATACCTTAAAAGAACAGTTCTGGTCCAGACAAAAAAAGGCGACGAAGTGGTTGAGGAAAAAAAAGAGACACGGGACATAGAACCTGGTCAATACACTTTTGTGATTGAACTCAAGGACAATATTTCAGGAAAAACTTTGGAGAAAAAAGTCAATATCACAGTTGAAGCTGATCAAGAATAAAATTTTCTGCCGTCATTTTTATAAAAACCATGTATATCCTTGAAAGCAAAACAAAACAATGATCATCGCCATTATTTCATGAATAGGTCAGGTTAAGAAAGTTTTTGGAAAACTTCTTGGAGCCGCTTCAAAACTTTTTTGAATTTTTCTGGTTTTTCGCCTAGACCAATCCGGATGTGAAAGTCAACTTTTTGGTGGTCACTGGGTTGGATCAGAACGCTTTTCTCTCGAAGGGCTATTTCTGCTAGCTTTGAAGCATTTATATCGATAGCATAGCCAGGAAAGCTAAAAGCGCCTGCTTTGGATGGCACACATTTAAAAAGGCCTTCCTGACGGTTCATCCATGATTCAAGAGTCTCATAATTATTCCTTATGATATTCCGGGTTCGTTTGAATATCTTTTTCCTATTATCGGGATTTAAGGCGGCACGCGCCAGTTTGTCACTCAAGGCACTTATAGATATAGTGGTGTAATCTTTGTATTTCCATAGATTTTGGATTATTTTTTTGGGAGCCACCACCCAACCCACTCTCAATCCTGAAAGCCTGTAAGATTTGGATAATCCATTACATATGATTATCTTATCATATTTATTCCAAAAAGTTGGCGTGCTTGCTTTATGCCTTTTTTAGTGCTCCATCTGAGGAAGCCAGAGATAATAAAATCCACTGGGGAGAG
>CAZAIK010000029.1:0-2718 GCA_964485195.1 uncultured Methanosarcinales archaeon | reverse complement strand
AGCCACCGGCTCATAACCGGTCGGTCCCAGGTTCGAATCCTGGTAGGCCCATTTTCTCAAGAGGAAAAGATGTGGCTAATAGTTTTAACTACTTAATCAAACTTCAAAATCTAGATGAAAAAATCAAAGACATTTCTCTTTTCCTCGAAAAAACTCCCCCCCAAATAAACGAGATTGACAGAAAGATTGAACAAAGCTTCTCGGAAGTCGAAAAACATAAAGAAAGGCTGCTCCAAAACCAAAAAAGACGAAGAGAACTTGATTCTGAGGCTGAGGACATAAAAACAAAGATAGCCAAGTTTCAGCGCCAGCTCAACGATGTCAAGACCAATAAAGAATACCAATCTCTTCTAAAAGAAATCGAAGAGGCAAAAAATAAAGTGGAAAATCTGGAAGAGGAAATAATAAGCGAGATGTTGGCCTCAGATGACATTGAGCAAGAGATCGAGGAAGCCAAATTAAAAGCAAAGCAAGATGAGGAGAAGCTCTCCAAAGAAAAGGAAAAACTCATAAAAGAAAGCAGAGAAATGGAAGAAAAAAAGCAAATTCTTGTTGAAGAAAAAAAAGAAGTGGAACCTCAGATCCCGGATGACCAGTTAAATCTTTATAAAAGCATATATAAAAGTAACAGCGGCATAGCCCTGTCCCCTGTGACTGATGATTTCTGTTCTATATGTCAAATACGAATCCGCCCTCAAATTATCAATGAATTAAAAGAAGGCAACGAAATCATATTGTGTGAAAACTGCGGCAGGATACTCTACTGGAAAGATCAATCCTGATAAAGCTTATCTATCTTGTCTTTGTATTTATCTTCAACAATATTTCTTCTTACTTTCAGTGAAGGAGTCAATTCCCCTTTCTCTATTTCAAAATCCCTGTCCAGTAGAATAATCTTTTTGACTCTTTCATAAGTGGCAAAATTCGCTGAATATCTATCAATCTCTGACATCATAAAGTTTATGATTTTTTCATTTTCTACCAGATCTTCTAGCGATTTATATTCAATACCGCTGGCTTTGGCATAATCTTCCAGTTTTTCAAAAGTAGGAACAATCAAAGCAGAAATAAACCTTTTTTTGTCTCCTATAATAACAACATTTGATATGAAAGGATTTGTTTTCAATTGATTCTCTATCATCTGTGGAGCTATGTTTTTCCCTCCGGCTGTCACGATAATATCCTTTTTTCTATCTGTAATGTAAAGAAAATTATCTTCATCCAAGTATCCAATATCTCCTGTATGAAGCCAACCTTGTTTGAGAACTTCTTCTGTTTCTTCCTCCGCTTTATAATAACCCTTCATTATGTTAGGACCCTTGGCTAAGATTTCTCCATCGTCTTCTGTCTTAACAGTGACTCCGGGAATAGGTTTCCCTACAGATCCAAATTTGAGTTCTTCAAGAGTGTTCACAGCAATAACAGGAGAGCTCTCTGTCAATCCATATCCTTCTAAAACAACCAAACCCATCCCGTAAAAGAATTCAGCAATATCTTTGGAAAGTGGAGCGCCTCCAGAGACAAAAAACCTCACTCTTCCCCCTGTACGACTAACTATTTTGGAAAAAACAAGCTTTTCAGCGACATTTCTTCGAAAACTCAGCCACTTTGGAATCTTTTCTTTATTTAATTCCTTTTGTGCGTACTGCTTACCTATTTTAACACTCCAGAAAAATATCTTTCTCTTTAAGGCTGAACCTTCGAGAACATTATCCATGACCTTCGCGTAAATTTTTTCAAATACCCTAGGGACACTGACCATGATATGTGGTTTTACCTCTAAAAGATTTTCAGCCACAGTTTCAATGCTCTCAGCATAGGCAATAGAACAACCTTTGTATAAATAGGTGAAAGTCACCATCCGTTCTAACACATGGGATAATGGGAGAAAGGAAAGAACAGTGTCCTTAGCCGTGAATTCAATGATACTCGCGGTAGCTTGACTGTTGCTTATAAAATTGGAATGAGTGAGCATCACCCCTTTAGGAGTGCCTGTGGTGCCCGAAGTATAGATAATCGAAGCGATATCTTCAGCCTCAATTTTAGAAGCTGTTTTTTGGAACAATTCAGGTTCTTTCTCAAATAACTTTTTTCCTCTCTCAGTCACCTCTGATAAAAGCACAGTTCCTTCTGGAGCTTTAGCTCCAATCACTATAAAATTTTCGACCTTATTCAATTTATCTTTAACAAAATTCACTTTTTCCCAAAGAGAAAGATCAGAGCAAACAACGGCTTTGGCATCTGAATTGTTTATTACGTATTTGATTTGCTCTGGAACAAGAGAAGTATATATAGGAACTGTAATGCCTCCCAAACATATGTTGGCAAGATCTGTTATCACCCATTCCGGACAGTTCTCAGCTAAGATAACAAGTTTGTCTCCTTTTTTTAAGCCCAATTCCTGAAGACCTAAGGAGAGATGAATCACTCTGTTTTTAAATTCTTCTGTAGATATAGGTTTGTATTCTCCTTCTTCTTTATAAAGCATCAGATCCGGTTTAGGATAGGCTTTGATGGTATTAAGAAACATCTGTGCTAATGTGTCCATTATATATTCCTCCTCCGAACTTTGGCTCAATTCTATTTTTTATCGCATAAAAAAGTCAAGAAATAAATTCAGGTATGGCTGGCGCTCCGTTCAGATTTTTAACGCCATTCTTCAATGTCGCTTCAGCCACACCTGAATTTCCTGGAGCGTGCGTTGTCAACAGACGACAT
>CAZAIK010000028.1:0-2948 GCA_964485195.1 uncultured Methanosarcinales archaeon | reverse complement strand
GTAATGAGACACAGCAGCCTCAATTCCAGACATCTCGATCTTTTCCTTAAGCTGGCCGTAAAGCGTTTCCGGTGCCTTATAGGATATGATCTTGTCAAGCACCGGGTCCTGATTTGCTGCGTATTCTTCAGAGGAGAGTTCAACCCTTATATCCGGGGCCACCCAGGGTCTGTTTTCATCCACACTCCAGTCTCTCCAGTAAACCGAAGATATTCTGGCTGTAAGCCGGCTGTGGGGCAGAACAAATTTCCGGGAATCTCCGTAATGACTGGGTGCGTTTCCGGTAGGCTCTCCCACAAAGAGGACCTGAGTCCACTTTTCTATATCTGTCACTAAATTCATGGCGGCTGAAAAGGTGCGTCTTCCGATGACTGTGAACAGCCTGCCGTATTGATTGATTTTATCCGACTGGATGAGAGAAAGGACCAAGGGGCGGTTTAGATAATTATTCCCTCCCCCATTCTGCCTGAGGTCAAGAACCAACTTCTCAACATCACAGGAATTCACGGATTCAAAAAGCCTTTTTGAAAATTGAGCGATGGTCTCTTCGCTTTTGTCCCGGATGCTGTTAACCTGAACATACATAAGCTTTTCATCGGCAAGGTATTTGTACCAGAAATTTTCCTCTTGATTCTTCAAATAAAGAGGCAAAGGATTTTGAGATTCCTCATTTGCCGAGATCCACCGGATTGTGGTTCCGGCATCCAGAGGATTGAGGGTGTATTTTTTTTTCTCATTGGTTTTGGTTTGAAACACAAAGGAGGCTTTTTCCTTGCTGCCGCTCAGATTTTGGGCATGGAGGACTTCTGGGATAGTCAGCATGGAGGGAGCGATGAGCTTAAACCACATCTCACTGTCATAATGAACCACAGGACGAACCGCTTCCAGAGCTTCCTCTGCTTTTTTGCCCCCCACTTTGATCACTCTGGCTCCCAGGAGCTCCTTGAATTCAGGGGTCACTTCCTGCACATGGAGGCCGTCAGAATAAAGATAAAGACGGAGGGGAAGAAAATGAAACCGGAGATCCTGCTCCGGGGTCCGGGTTTGAGTGTGGCTTTGACCGGTGCCGGCTTCAGGGTCCAAAGGAAGGGTTAATCGGGAGTGGCCGTCGTGAATCAGGGCCGCCAGCCGGGCCATACTCACTATGATTTCATGGTCCTCAAGGGAAGGGATTTGCCGGTCCAATTTTTCAACCTCTTTCCAGAAAACCTCAGCAGATACACGGTCAAAAGGATTCCGGTGCTCCTGAGCTACTTTATCAGCCAAAAACCGCAGATCCTCTCTCCACTGCTGGTCATTGAGAACTTTTGCTGAGAGCAAGGGAAGACCCGCACTTAAGAAAAATAAGCCAAAAAAGATACAGCCAAGAGACCTGACTTTGGTATTATTCAAAGTATTTTTCATGGACTTCCTCCTTTATTCACCTGACCTATTCATAAAAAAATGGCGATGTTTTCATTACTAATTTGTTTTCAGCGATATACAAGTTCTTATCAAGAACCATGTTTTGGATGTTTTTTCTGTTAACATTTTTTATTTTAATCGCCATTTTTTTACCATTGAGGCGAGCTGATCTTACTGCATCTGCGTCGTTACAGGGCATTCGAAGTGAAGGACCACGACTTCATGCCCTGCGCCTTGCATCTACAGCAACCTCAACTCGTGAATAATCCAGGTTTATCACTGTCTACGAAGTGGCTCTTATTAAGGTTTACTAAAAAAAAATAGTCTATTCATGCCTGAGTGCCACAGCCGGATCCACCTTGGCGGCTCTCATGGCCGGATAAACTCCTGAAGCCAGGCTGATCATGATGGCAAAGATCACCGCTCCGGCACACAGCCACCAGGGAAAGTCAAAGTAATGGATGTAAGGTATGTTTTGTTTGGAAAGAAAATAGTTCACCACCCGGTTTATCAGACCGCTGACCAACCACCCAAGCACAAGACCCAAAATGCCCCCCAGAAAGCCGATCACACTGGTTTCAAAGAAAAAGACTTTTTTGATATCCTTGTTCGCAGCGCCCACAGCTTTCATGATCCCTATTTCTTTGTATCGTTCCATGATGGACATGATCATGGTGTTTGTGATTCCGAGCGATGCCACAACAATGGCGATCATTCCCACGGCAAATAAAAACATATCCATAAACAGAAATCCTGTCTGGAGCTCTTCAAATTGATCACTGAAGGCAAAGCTTTGAAAGCCCAGTTGCTGGATTTTTTCTTTGACAGAAGGGATGAATTTAGGGGAAGACAGTCTCACATTGACCATGGAATATCCGGAACTATCCGCTTTTCTGAAAAGGTCCCAGAGGCTGGTGACTGAGATCTTATCCATTTTTTGTGACGTTCCAAAAGGAACAAAAACCTGGTTTCTTAAGGGAGAAGGATTTTCAAACCCTATGTTTCCTGAGATGCCCACAATGGTGAAAGAATACACTTTCTGTGCAATAGGGAGTCGGCTGCCCGAGAAAACAGCACCTATTTTTGTGGGGTCCAGTAAAGAGAGGTCAAAAAAGAAAGTTCTGATATTGATTTTTTGGCCCAGGGCCTTCTGGATGTCTTTGATTCCAAATCCGGAAAGAAGAGAGCTGTGGATGATAACAGAGGGCTCATCTTCGCTGGAAAAGGTTTTTCCGGCTTGAATTTTGATCAGCTTGGAGCGGGCAAATTTGACAGGAAGAGCCTGCACCAGAGTGAATTCTCTTTGTCCGTTCAGTTCGATCCGGGCAGGGAAACGGATATCCGGGTAGGCGGTCTCCACTCCCCTGATGGAGCGTAGGTTTTGGATGGCGTTGTCATCCAGGGGGATTCTCTGCGGTTTTTGGGATTCAGACGCATCCGATTCATTTAGTTTATTTGTTTGCATCTCATCTGGAAAAACAGATATGTAGTTAAAAAGCTCCATTTTTTTAAACACATCTGTGACATTCTTCTGCATGCCTTTG
>CAZAIK010000027.1:0-2976 GCA_964485195.1 uncultured Methanosarcinales archaeon | reverse complement strand
AGGTATATCTCGATGACCCTTTACCCTAGTGATAGGTTTATCCGATTATTTGGGTTCTTATACACAACTCTTGACAATATCCCTAAAGCACGGTGCGTTCCGGATGTCGGGGGCGATAAAATGATTTGACTTCAATCGAAATTTTAAATAAACTTACTTAACGATAAGTAAGGAATACCAGCTTGAACACCAAGTCGAATATTCTTAGAACAGCCTTGGGGCTTTTTCTTCAGCACGGCTACGAAAAGACTTCCTTGAATCAGATAGCTCAAGAAGTGGGAATCACCAAACCGGCAATTTATCATCATTTCAAAAACAAAGATGAACTGTTTCACGAAGTCCTGACATTCTTCTTCGAGGAGATGGGAAAGTGGAGTTTACGGCAATTCAAGGACTGCAAAAACCTGGAAGAGTTGTTAAGGTCTTTCATGAAATCGCTGCGATCATTCAGGGAAGTAACAAGCATACTTCTTGGAACAGAAAAAAAGGATGTCTCCTACAGCTTTTTAGAACTTCTCTTGGCTGCAAGCAAAAAAGAACCAAACATTCAAAAAATGATCGAAAAAGGATTCTTGATTTCTAGGCAGCGGTTAGCCGAAGAGCTCCGTAAGGCCCAGAAGAAGGGAGAAATAAGGAATGATATCGCTTGTGAACTGCTGGCATTTCAAATCCATGCATTGATAGAAGGGGCTGGTCTTATCAGCTATTTGGACAAATCCGTAGACATAGAAACAATAGGTGAACAAATGTTCAAGAACATTTGGAAGATGTTAGAAAAATAAGAAAATTTTTTTGTTTCTTGCTTACCTACCGGTAAGTAACTAATGGAAATTAATAACCTGATATTAAGTAAAGTCTCGAAGGAGGAAAACAAAGTGAAAAAAATTATGAGATTGATATTCGGAATCATCTTGGGCCTATTCATACATTATGTCTCTTTATTCTTGATTCCCTCTATTCGTTTTATTGGCGGCTTCATCGAAAAACATCCCTTTATCACTAGGGGCGATGTGACCCAGACCTCTTTTTTGATTCTGTCCCTTGTTTTGATTATTTTGTTTACCAGAGGAAAAGTTTCCAACTACGGCTTAAAAGGCGTGAAACTAGGCAAACTGAAAAATCCGGTTCTCTTTGGTATTGTGTGGTCTTTTGCAGCAGTATCTATAGGGGCGGTCCTCAGAATTATTATTGATTCACCCGGTGGGAATGATGGCGAAATGATGATGCCCGGCGGCCTGCTTAAACCGATTCTGTCAGTGTGGATTTTGGCAAGTATTAGCGAAGAAATTTTTTTCAGGGGATTTTTGCAGAGCTTTTTTATGCCATTGAAACAATATGGATTAAGGCTGTTCAAAGCTTATCTCAGTGCTCCTGTCATGATTTGTGCGGTATGGTTTGGGCTTGGGCATTTGGGTTTGTTGAGCATAATGAGTTCTGATATTGTAATAGCAATAGTTCTTAATGCTATAGTACTGGGGCTTTTAGCAGGTTATTACCGGGAAAAAACCGGGAGTATAATCCCAGCTATTGTCGTCCATATGATCTTCAACATAGTCGGCAGTTTCATCACGGTCATTTTAACGAGAATAATTGTGTATGAAATCTAAAAATAATGATGCTAACGTGATTAAAACCGCATAGAGAACTCCTTGCTGCGGACAATATTTTTTTGACAGAGACGAACGGGGTGGTGAATCTAAGCAGGCTCATGACATTTTCGTGACATTTTGACTTCTGCCTTTCATTAGAATATTTTTTTCATTAGGGCTAACTATTTTGAACGTATTCATTCCTTTGTTATAGCGGGGAGTGAAACGATGG
This sequence comes from uncultured Methanosarcinales archaeon, assembly GCA_964485195.1. Lineage (GTDB taxonomy): Archaea > Nanobdellota > Nanobdellia > Woesearchaeales > CAIVOO01 > CAIVED01. The sequence goes on along the minus strand of CAZAIK010000027.1, from coordinate 1,155 downwards.
GGCGATCCGTTGGATGGCCACGTTCCCTTTGGTCACTCGCCATGACCATGTAACATTAGTCAATGCGTTTACAACGGTTATAGACAATCTTTTTAAAATGAAAGGCCGGAGTCACCGCAAACAAATCCTTCTCTTTTTGGTCACAGTGCTTTTTCCGAGTTTGGTCCTTATCGGCCTGACGGTGCGGATGATCGGGCAGGAGAGAGAGCTGACGCAGAAGCGGCTGGCAGAGGAACGCCGCCGTGTAGCCCGTGAAATCGGCCAGCATTTCCTGGTAAGGTTGGAAAACATCAAACTTCAGGAAGCGAGTGCTTTATCAGAAGCGAGGCTCATTCCAGCCGAGATGAATTACGTGAATCCGGAAGTGGTGCTCATTGGTCAGGTTGATGGGCGTCAACTGGTTCTGCCCTGGGAGAGAAACCAAGAGATAGAGAATGCCAGGCAATATTTAAGTAATTCTGCCTTTGCCCAAAAAATCCGGCAGGCTGAAACGGAAGAATTCGCACAGAAAAATTACACACGCGCTGCCCGATTATACAAGCAGGCCTTGGGTTCTGCGAAATTCCCCATTCAGAAAGAATATGCAAGGCTTTTGTTTGCGCGTGCGCTTTCAAAATCATCCCAAAAAGCAGAGGCCTTGGCAAACTACCAGGAGATTTTGGCACAGCCGTTCACTTTATCAGATGAGTACGGAATTCCTCTGTTTTTGTATGCAGCCGGACGCCTTCTCGAATATGGGGAGGATTATGAGGCTGTTTTGAACCATATCCAAGAAGAAATCCAAAAGGAACACTGGCTGGCTCCTTCTGGCTCCTATCTTCTTCTGGACCTGCTGGAGGATTTTCTCATGACTGCTCCAGAGGCTGAAATAAAAGAAGCTGCAAACGACTGCAAGGAACTGATTCAAAAACACATCCAAAAACTAGATCAGGCCATGGCTCTTCAGAATGATTTTCTTACCTTCAGTTAAGGGGGCGCACCACGGCACACCACTACCTTCAGTTAAGGGGACGCACCACGGCACACCACGGCATATCAATTTTTATCAATGACTTAACTTTATTTAATTCCCCTTTTTTCCCCCTTAGAGCCTCATTCGACCCCCCCAAATCAGCAGTTTAAGGAATGAATTTGGTCCTACCGTATTGACAGGCT
>CAZAIK010000026.1:0-3020 GCA_964485195.1 uncultured Methanosarcinales archaeon | reverse complement strand
GCAGTGGGACTGGTTCGGGGGGCGGCTTATCTATTCCATGTTTGAAAACGGATACAGCGCCCAAGCCCGGGATAAATTGATAGAAGTTATTGAAAAGAATCTCAACAACAGAGGATTTTTTGAATGGGACACCAGGGAAGGTACAGGCAGAGGAAGCGATCTGTTCTGCGGAAGCGCCGGAGTCATGGCTCAGGCTGTGGTGGAAGGCTATTTTGGGGTTAAGCTGAGTGAGAAGTCTTTATCTCTTGAGCCAAAATTAGGGAAAGAACAAGGACACATCCGGGTGGTCCTGCCAGCCAGTGATCTGTGGGCAGAATATGATTATCAGTATGATGAGAAAAATTTCATCATCACTCTTAAATACAAAAGCTCGTTTAAAGGTATGGGACCCATGAGAATTCTCATCCCGCAGAACAAGGGAGAACAAACCAGGGGGCCTCAAAAGCAGGATTTGAGAGTGAATCTGGATGGGGAAAGCATTGACTTTGAGCTAATAAGAGTGAATCAAGATGTGTTGGTGGAATTCCCCACAGATTTTAATGACCATAATGTAGTGGTGACTATACTCAAAGCTGTGAAGCTCAGAAAATGAAAAATAGAGAAGCAACGAGAGAATCATCACAATAATGGATACCTGTAGTTAAAATAGTTTTAAGGGGAAAAATAGGGTAAATAGGTAAGACGGTACTGTATTTTATGATATTTCAAGGCAGGATTTGAGGGAGGTTCTCCAGTGAGGGATCTCCAGGTTGTAGGTTTTTTTGATCTTGGCTTTGTTCAGCAGACTGTAAGCCGGTCTTTTGGCTGGCGTGGGATACTGATGGGTCTCAATGGGGTTTATCCGGCAGTCTAATCCTTTGATTTCCACAATGGCTTGAGCCAAGTCATACCAGCTGGCAACACCTTCATTGCTGTAGTGATAGATCCCTGTCACAAAATCCTTATGATTCAGAATGCTTAAAACAGCACCGGCTAAATCGCGGGCATAAGTGGGAGTGCCGATCTGGTCATAAACCACATTCAACTCATCCCTTTCTTTGGCTAACTTCAGTATGGTCTTTACAAAATTGTTCCCAAAAGAAGAATAAAGCCAGGAGGTCCGGATGATGACAGCTTTTTCCGCTTCTTTGAGCACCGCATTTTCACCCGCCCACTTGGTTTTACCGTATACCGAGACAGGATGGGGCAGGTTCTCTTCTCTGTAAGGGGCGAATGATTTTCCGTCAAACACGAAATCTGTGGATATGTGGATCAAGGGAGCCCTGTGCTCTCTGGAAAACACAGCCAGATTTTCCGCAGCCCGGTGATTGATCAGGTCAGCCTGTTCCCGCTCCTCTTCGGCTTTGTCCACGTCTGTGTAAGCCGCGCAGTTGATGACGGCATCGAATTTTCGGGATGAAAAAAAAGCCTCCAGCTGCTCCATAGAAGTGATGTCCAGCTCTTCAATATCTGTGAATTCAAATTGAAAATCCTGGGAAGATGATAAAAGCTGGATTTCGCTTCCCAGCTGGCCTTTGGCTCCTGTGACTAAAACATTTTTAGGCGTTTTCAATTTATCTGTCTTTGTAATACTTAGAATAAAATTCCTTAAAATCTTTGGATTTTTGCTTTATTTTCTCCCACCATTCTCTGTTGTCTTTATACCAGTTCACGGTATTCTCGAGAGCTTCATCAAACTCCACCGACGGCTTCCAGCCCAGTTCATGGATCTTCCGGCAATCCAGAGCATAGCGCTGGTCATGGCCCAGTCTGTCTTTAACAAAAGTGATCAATTCCCGGGGCTTTCCCAGGGTATCCACGATTCTCTCCGCTACCCGGATGTTGGGGACTTCATTGTTAGCGCCGATATTATAGGCTTCCCCCAGCTTTCCCCTTCTCATCACCACATCAACAGCCCGGCAGTTGTCTTCCACATAAAGCCAGTCCCTGACATTGGTTCCTTGGCCGTAGAGCGGCAGGGGCTTATCATCCATGGCATTGGTGGTGAAAAGAGGGATGAATTTTTCCGGATACTGATAAGGACCGAAGTTATTGCTGGGCCTTACGATGACAACCGGCAGCTTGTAGGTCACCCAGTAAGAGTGAGCCAAACGGTCTGCGCCCACCTTGCTGGCGGCATAAGGAGATGACGGGCACATGGGGTCTTGTTCACTGAAAAAACCTTTGTCCCGGCTTCCGTACACTTCATCGGTAGACACATGCACAAAAAACTCCACCTCTGAGTTCTTGACCGCATCCAGCAGAGTGAAGGTGCCGAACACATCGGTCATGATGAATTCACCCGCGCTCATGATGGACCGGTCCACGTGGGTCTCCGCGGCAAAATGAACCACCCCGTCCACTCTGTCGATCACCTCTTTGACCGTATCCCTGTCCTGGATATCGGCTTTCACAAACTCATATCTGGAGTCATCTTCAACATCTTTCAAATTATCCAAATTGCCGGCATAAGTGAGCTTGTCCAAATTGATGAGCCGGCAGTCAGGATACTTTTCAAGCAAAAAGTGGATAAAATTGCTGCCGATAAACCCAGCGCCTCCGGTGACAAGCAGGGTTTTGCCGTTGATCTTCCGGTCCTCAGCCATCTTTTCTTCTCCAGTCATAGGGAATGTCGTTATCATGGGGGTCCAGACGGTGTTCGTCCGGTTTCTCATAATTGTATTCTTTGGTGGGGATGTTGATGATCAGGGCTTCCTCTTCACTCACACACATCCACCCATGATAGACTTTTTCCGGGATCTGAACCAGCATGGGATTGTGGACCCCGAGATAGAACTGATCCACCTGCTTGTAGGTGGGCGAATCTTCTCTGTCATCATAGAGAGCCAGCTTGATCATACCGTGCACACAGCACACATTATCTGTCTGATGATGGTGCAGATGCCAGGCTTTGACCACTCCCGGATAAGTGCTGCTCATGTAGACCTGTCCGAATTTTTCAAACAGGTCATCATCATTTCTAAATATTTCCATGAGCCTTCCTCTCTCATCAGGAATGACCCGCAGTTTTTTTATTTTTA
>CAZAIK010000025.1:0-3187 GCA_964485195.1 uncultured Methanosarcinales archaeon | reverse complement strand
GAACTAACAAGATAGTGAAATGTGAAAATCCGGAGTTCGAATTATTGAATGACCTGATGATTATGGATATTAATGATGCGGTTGATAAATTTTCATCAAGTCATTCGGATTCTATTTCAATGAAAATCTTCTCATCATTAGAGCAGGCAATAAAAAAAGAACACATATTAAAAATTACAAAAATTGAAGGTTTTAAGATCATTGATCATGTTGATTCAGTTATAGACAAAGTGAACAATTACTTAGCAATGATCCAGTTAGAACTAACAGAAAGATGTAATCTTAGATGTGGGTACTGCATCTATAATGATTTTTTCAAAGGAAAGAGAAATTATGCAAATGTCGACATGACAGAAGAAATCGCTAGAAAAGCCATAGATTATTTAAAAGACCATTCTGAAAAAAAGGATACAGTAGGGATTTCTTTTTATGGAGGAGAACCATTATTAAAATTTAGCCTAATGAAAAGAATCGTTGATTATGCAAAAGCTCACATTAATAAAGAAATAACCTTTGCTGTTACAACAAATGCCACATTGGTAGATGATGACATAGCATCCTTTTTGTCTTCTGAAAATTTCTCTGTCTTGGTTAGTATAGACGGGCCTGAAGATATTCATGATGAATGGAGGAAAGATATAAAAAATAAGGGAAGTTTCAAACGAACACTCAGAGGACTCTGCATTCTACACAAAGCCTTTGAAAACAAATTGCATAAATTGGGACTTAGCATGGTATATGCGCCGCCATACAGTATAGAAAGAGTAGAAAGAATCGCCAATTTCATTACATCTAATGAATGCATACATGATGATATCAGAATCAATATCACATATCCATCAACAGGGACTATTCCTGCCCATTACATTTCTAGCAACCATCCCCATGATAATAGTTTAACAGAATGGATTGAGGAAGAATATTATAAAAATTATATTAAAGAAAAAGAATTTCACCCACTTGCAAATGTTTTAAATAAGACTCTAGCGATTATATTTAAAAGACCTGTTTTTGATATTCCAATGAAAAAAATCCCATTAAACGGCTGCTGTATACCAGGCATAAGAAAATTATATGTCACTGCAAGAGGTGATATTGAATTATGTGAGAGGATCAATAAAGCACCCAAACTCGGCAATATTTATGAAGGATTGAACTTTGATGTAATAATGGAAATTTATCTACATGAGTATGCTGAAAAAAGCATAAAAGATTGTTCAAAATGTTGGATGGCCAGATTGTGCAATCTATGTTATCAGCATGCTTTTACAAACGATGAAATAAATCTCGAAATGAAAAGAAAATACTGTAAACTCTCAAACAAATCGAAACTGGATGACTTTAAATATTACTGCTTTTTAACAGAAAAAAGGAAAAATGGTTTGGATCATTTATACGAAATGGAATTGGGTTAACGATATAACTATCAATAATTTGAAAAGTCTTTGGTTTGTATAGGGGGGTGAGGTAAATTGATTGTTTAAAGAATATTATTTGGGATTATTAGCGGTCATGAATGATAATAAAGAAAGGAGGAGTCAGATGGATACTATTAATGATGGGACAAAATATGATGGCAGGAATAACACTATTTTGGGATTTTGCACTTGCTATTGTGGAACACAAAGTTTTGGTGATGGACAAATGGCTGGTTACGATAATCACACATGTGGATGTGCATGTAGCGCCTGGACACAAGAACAATATAATATTGGCTTGAATATCGAACCTTAAAACAAGGCAAAAAGAGGGAGATAAGGGAGGGCTTCGTCCCCCCTTATCTCTCCCAAATAAAAAAATTTTACCTTAGAACTCACTAAAAGATTCAGTATTTGCTTAGATGCAAATTTGTTTGACTTTATTTTTTTCTTGTAATATATTAGAAACAAGATGGAGAAAAAATAAGGGGGACATGGGGACATAGAGATTAGAAAAATAATTTTTGTTATTGCTGCTCTTTTTTTGATTCTTTTGACTTTTGGCCAGCAAATTCAAGAGGAAGCCAGAGCCATACTCATTGAAGTGGATGTAAGGGTCTTTAAAGGGAATGAGTTTATCAATGATCTGGATATCCATGATTTTGAGCTGTATGAGGACGGGGAGCTCCAGGAAATTGAAGCGGTTTATTTGGTCAAGGAAAAGAAAATTGAGCGAGAGCTGGTGGACACTTCATTAAAAGACGAATCGATTCAACCGATCAAACCCATCACTTCTATCCAAAAGAGGACTTTTATCCTGATGTTTGAGCTTGTGGAATATATGCCGCGGGTGGGGGAAGTGATTGATAACTTTTTTAACCAAGTTCTTATGCCCGGAGACTCTTTGATCGTCACGACCCCTCAGAAAAATTACCGCTTCAATGAGGAGGCTTTAGAGAAAATATCCAGGGAAGAAATAGCCAAAGAGCTGAAGAAAAAAGTGAGAAAAGATGCAACTCTTGGAAGCGCCGCTTACCATAATATGCTCCGAGAATTCAGAAATTTGCAGCACACAGCTTTTTCGGATTTGGACCTAAAAACTCAAATGCTTCTGGAGATTTTTCGAAAACTCAAGTCATATATGTATATTGACAAGCAGAAAATATCTCAATTTGGTGAGTTTTTAAGCCAGATTGAAGGGCAGAAGCATGTGTTCTTTTTTTATCAGAAGAATTTAATTCCGGTCCCTGATGGTTTATCCCAGTATGATCAATTCGAGCTCTTTCCGGACTTGTCGTTTAATTCAGATGAAATCAGAGAAGCTTTTTCAGATGCAAACGTGACCTGTCATTTTCTATATATCACAGAAGCTCCTCTTGCTGAGAGTGGACAGGAGCAGACCGAATTTTTTGGTAGAAATTGGGTGGATACCCGGGGAGATATATTCAGTGGTTTCTCTGAAATGGCTGATGCCACGGGAGGCCTTACCATAAGTTCAAGGAATCCGGAATTTTCTTTTCAAAAGGCCATGGAAGCTTCTGAAAATTATTACCTCATCTACTACCAGCCCAAAGATTATAAATCGGACGGAAAATTTAAGAAGATCAAAGTGAAGATCAAAGGGAAGCATTACAGAGTGCTGCATAGATCTGGATACATCGCGGATTGAGAAAAAAATGATTCACTCTCTCTAAAATATCAGAACAGCATAAAATGTAAACTGTAAACTGTAAACAAAAATTTGTTTACACTTTGATATAACTGGCTAA
>CAZAIK010000024.1:0-3238 GCA_964485195.1 uncultured Methanosarcinales archaeon | reverse complement strand
TGGATGTTTTTAATGAAATCTGATTTTCCTGTCTCGATTTCCAGAGCAATAATTTTATCATCTTTCTGGACAATAATATCAGGTCTTCCATTAATGTGATATTCCTCAACTCGTACATCCAGCCCTTTATTCATGTAATACTTACTTATCTTGTCTTTCCAGAATTTGTGGATAATACCCTCGCTTGTGTCGTTGAAAGTATACCCCAAATCTCTTAATACTGTTTTGCCTTTTCGGGTAAGGTCAAAAAGAGAAATCCAGCCTTTACTGGTAATTATTTTTCTTGGCTGAATGCATCCTTCTGAAATAAGCAGGTTCTTAAATTTGTTTCCGTATTTTGGATTGAATTTTAATTGATTATACCTTTGAGTAATGCCAGAAAACGGGTTTAAAAAAATATCAATAAGAAGCCTGTGATGAGGCTGTTCCTGAGTTTTAATCAACTGAGGGTGTTTGCCTTTTTCTTTTTCTATATTATCCTGTGGTAAACTTGGGGGGTAATTAAGGTTTTTGTTACCGTGGACAGATAATAAATAACCGGGGGTTTTTACCATGGCATTCATAGGGGTATTTACTTTAAGCCAATCATCATTTACCAAACCTTTTTTAACAGGAACGAGAGGAGTTTTTACCAGACATGGATCAATCCTGTTTTTGATTTTAACAATACACTCACCCACATTTAAAAGGCTGGGATATACTTCTTCATCATATTTTAAGAATAAGGATTTTCTCGCAGTTTTTATGTCATCTGCATGTTGCAAGCCAAAATAAATTTGAGTGTGGCAGTTGCCGAGCAGGTAAATTGGCAATACAGACGGGTGCTGCGTAATAGAAACAATCCCTTGGCCAAAGGCTCTTATTTCACGATAGACATTTTCAAGGCTATTGGTGTCTTTGAAAAATCCTGAACTAAGAAAAAGATTATGAGCCTCTTCAAGAAAAAGAACATGTCTCAAGGATTCTGTTTCTCCTTGGCTCAACCTGTAAAGATGAATCCATCTGAGAATTATTTCAGAAAAAAATACTCTCAGGGGTTTTGGCATTTCAAGATCAAGCTCAAAGATTACTGGCTTGTTAAGCAGTTCTTCGAGTTTAATAGGATTTCTGGTGTTAAAAACCTTAGAGGTATTTCCAACTATAAAACTCTGAAAAATTCTCAAGGCTGACTGTTTCCAATTTAACTCCCTCTGAATCGCTTTTATGTTTTTGAGTTCTCTAAGGCCGTCATAAAAATTCGGAAAAAAATCACCTTTCAATTCCTTGAATAATTTTGGATAGATTTTATTTATGTAATATGCAACTCCGAGTCCTGAGAGGTGTGATTTTTCAAGAGCCTCTGCCACAGTGCTTATCCATGAATCCTGATTGGCTCCAGGAGGAGGCCTAAATGGATTCCATTGAAAAGGCAAAGAATCCCTGCCTATTGTGAAAACCTGAACATCTTTTAGTTCAGGAAAGTTATCATTTAAACTCAGCAAATTTCTCCAACTTCTTTTCCAGTCTATTACCAAAAATGGGATTTTGGAGTTTAAAAGCTGTAGAGAAAGGAGATAAGCAAGATTTGTTTTTCCTTCACCTGTAACAGCGAATATCCCTATCTGTTTTATAAAATCATCAGGCTTCAAACATAAAGGCTGAAGTTTTTTCTGATTGTAGAAAACATCACCGAGTAAATAACTCCCGAATGAATCCTTTTTGGATGGCGGGGTAAGGAAAATTTCCTGTTTCTCAAGGGCGTTTTTCTTTAGGATTTTTTCAGTAATTATTTCTATGTTCAGGGCCAAGTCTTTTTTGCCTTTTTCATCTTCTGCCAGATACATATACCATAATTTGTCTGCCTGATCCCCTATGACAGGCTTAAGTTTTTTGCATAAATCTTCAATTTCATCAGATCTAAGAACCATTCAAGAATAGTGAGAGGTGGATTTTTAATGGTTGTATAAGGATTGGAGATGGCAATCGAAATCTTTCAAGGAATAACTATTGGCGTTTGCTTTACTACTTTCTTCTCAATAATTTAGTCAAAGTCTCAATGACAAAATATTTAAAAACTCTGATTCATTAGGATCTATGAAAATCGAATATTCAAAACACTGAATTAAAAAAGAGAAGACCAAGAAAAAGGCAATTTCGAATGAAATGATTGAATATGCCTTAAACAATTCACGGGAATTTAAAGATAAGCATTGGAAAGATGCACTGAATGCTGTTTCACGAATCCCTCCTTTAGACCGAATATTGAAGGTCGTATACAAAATTAAACATAACAAGCTGTTTGTTATTACAGCCTTTTGGCTAGACTGAAAATGAAAGAAATATGGTATGATAAAAAAGCAGATATTTTAAATATCGAAATATCTGATAAAGAATATTGGAAAAGTATTGAACTGCCAAATGGTGTTATTTTTGAGTTTGCTAAAGATGGCAGTATAACTTCAATTGAGGTTCTAAATGCAAGCAAGCTATTTTACGGCGACGCAAATAATGTCATTGAAAACGCTGAATCAATTTCAGAGTAATTCTGAGTTAATCATGATCAAACCGGCCTTTTCCTTCTTCATAAGAAATTTCATTCCCAAGGAAACTATTAGAATCAGCTCCAAGCATTTCTTGTTTTTTAACCAAATCCCAGTAATCCTTTAAGGCTGAATGAAGGTATTTTTTCAAGAACATCAGATCTCGCCAGCATTCAAGATATTCCTTTCTTTTTTGCTCTTCGAGTTCTAGCACATTGCCTTCAAGCTGCATTTTTTGTTTATAGACATTTTTGGCCAACTCAAGTGAATACTGAGGCTTCAGAACTTTTAGATGACCAAGATATGTATGCTGTCTGCATATATCATCGTCAATATTGTTGAGTATATGAGAATTAAGATTTTCCCGGAGTTCTATCTCTGTAAGGAGAGCCTTTACTGTTGATTTAAGGGTTTTGGTTTTATCAGAAAACAGTCTTTCTAATATTCCTTTGTCTTTCATGGGTTGCAAATCAAGAACAACACCTTCAAGATTCTTCTTTAAATCTGCATGATAAAAAGGCTTTGGTGGTTGGCTTTCCAAATATGAGGGAACTGCATTTAAATATTTTATCTGATATGAATTGTTGTACTTCATTTTCTTATTTAATAGTAGTAACAATAAGGGATATATAAATATTGTATAAGCATGAGAGACAAAAGATAAAAAAAAGACGTCCAGAGAGGACGCCTTTAAAGTGGTTGGTATTCATTGGTAAAGT
>CAZAIK010000023.1:0-3917 GCA_964485195.1 uncultured Methanosarcinales archaeon | reverse complement strand
TTAACAATAAACTAAAATCTAAATATTTTTACAACCCTAAACTTGTAAAACAGAATATCCATGACTCTACGACTCTATGACTATACGACTCAACAGACCCTATGACCCTATGACTCAAGGACTCTATGACTCAAAGACCCTACAGACTCTACGACTCTATGACTCAACAGACCCTATGACCCTACGACTCTACAGACCCTATGACCCTAAGACTCAACAGACTCCAAGACTCGTGTTTACGCCACGTCTGCAAAATTCTTCTCCATCCGCTGAAAGTAAAACGCTCCGGTGATGAAGATGACCAAGGCTCCGATGCTGCCCATGAGGATCAGGTCCCAGGGCATGGGGTTTTTGCCGATCAAAGCAGAACGGAAGCCTTCGATAACCCCGGCCATGGGGTAGAGACCGTAGATCATTTTGACTGTCTGACCGAATTTTTCTGATATTAACGACACCGGCCAGACCACAGGGGTGGCGTACATGAGCAGCCGCACCACAAACTGCATGGCCTGCCGCACATCCCGGTACTGAATACCCAGAGCACTCATCCACATACCCATGCCAGAGGCAGTGAGGATCATAAGCAGGATGAGCAATGGCAGATAAAAAATCTGCAGGGTAGGTACAATGCCATAAGCAAACATCATGATAATAAGTACAATGAACGAAAGAGCGAAATCCAGCAATCCGGCCAGGACCGGGGCCATGGGAATGATCAGTCTGGGGAAATAAATCTTGGAAATGACCCCTGCCTGACTGATAAGACTTTGAGTAGATTTTGAAAGAGACTGGGAAAAATAGGTCCAGGGCATTAAGGCAACAAAAGAAAAAATAGGGTAGGGGATACCGTCACTGGGAACCTTGGCCATGTTGCCGAAAATGACAGTGAACACCACCATGGAAGCCACCGGCCGGATCAACGCCCAGGTAAACCCTAACACGGTCTGTTTATATAAAATCTTAATTTCCCGCAACACCCAGAAATAGAGCAGATCTTTGTATTCTTTCAGTTCTTTGACATTTATTAATTGCCAGCCTTTTTTAGGCTCAATAATTGTTAGGTTTTCTTCCATTTGTAAATTTAATCTATAAGTAATTTAATGCAATTTATTATATATGTGTCGTAAATAGGTAGACAAATTTAATACTTTTTTAAAATATTAAAAATTTTTTTTAAATTATCCTCTCCCGCCTTATGTTACTAACCAACTCTACCGAAGGCCGGGCATCTTCGAACAAAAACCCCTTACCAGATATTGCTCTTTTATAAACCTCTGTATGCAAATCTGTAAACCCTTTACTGATTTCCAATTGCTGTCCATCTATATCAATATTTCTATAAGTAGTTACTTGTGTATTTTTTACTTCTTCAGGTAAATCATCATAATCTATACTTAGAAACCAATTAACTTCAGCTTTTTCCAGAACCAGATGACCTTTTGCTTTTCTTGCAGTTAACTGCTCTACCTGAAAATTTTCAACCTTTCCAAACATCCAGATCAGTAAATCAAAAAAATGAATACCAATATTAGTAACAATACCGCCGGATTTATTGATGTCGCCTTTCCAGGAAAAATCATACCAGGGCCCGCGGGCAGTGATGTATTTTAAATCAATTGTATGTTTTTTTGTACTTTTTTCTTTTTCAATTTTTCTTTTCAGTTTTTGCACTTCTTCATGCAAACGCAGCTGAAGCACTATATTTACTGTATTGTCAGTTTCTTTTTCAAGTCTCTGCAATACATCAATATTCCAGGGATTCAGAACCACAGGTTTTTCACAAATAACATCTGCTCCAACCCGTAACGCAAATCTGATATGCGCATCATGTAAATAATTGGGTGAGCAGATAGAAACTATGTCAATACACTTTTCAGGGCATTCACGGCGTAATTTCTCAATGTGACGGTCGAACCGTTCGAATTCAGTAAAAAATTTTACATCACGAAAATAATTATCCAGAATACCCACAGAATCATGCGGATCAAGCGCACAGACTAAATTATTATTAGTTTCCTTGATAGCCCTCAAATGCCTGGGCGCCACATATCCGGCAGCTCCTATAAGCGCGAAATTTTTTATTGTACGGTTTTTCACTTTTTATCGTATACTTAAATTTCCTATAAAAATTACTGATTATTGAATGTTGTTCTTATGAAATTCTGAAATATTATAACATAAACATCCACAGCCGTCTGCGGTCACTTATAAAAATCCAGTCTCATTACTCATTAAAAAACTCTCTATAAACCTATATCTGCTTAACTACATCTTCTTTCTTCTCATACTTAATACCGCATTTACTACATTTTATTTTTTCTGTTTTAAAATCAAGCTTACTGCCGCATTCGCATACCCATCCTGCAATCCTGCCTGGCACACCGGCAATAAGTGCAAAATCCGGCACATCTTTGGTTACTACTGAACCTGCTCCGATAAAACAGTGCTTTCCCAGGGTATTACCGCATATTATGGTAGCATTGGCACCAATGGAAGCTCCCTCTTTGACCAAAGTTTTTACATAAAATTCCGAACCTTTTTGAGGATACTTGCAGCGGGGATCTAGAATATTTGTAAACACCATGGAAGGACCGCAGAATACATAATCTTCTAATTCCACCCCTTCATACACAGAAACATTATTCTGAATCTTTACATAATTGCCGATCCTTACATTATTCCCAATATTGACATTCTGACCCAGTGTACAATGCTCACCAATCACAGCACCAGACTGAACATGGCTGAAATGCCATATTTTCGTTCCTTTTCCGATTTTCACATCCTTATCAACAAAACTGCTCTGATGTATAAAAACATCTTTGCTCACTTTTCCTCCACTTACCATTAAGATGTATTGTCTTTTCTAATAACTTGACTTTGATATATATTTTCTTCTGAACGATCCATTAGTATTCTTTACTCCTGATTTTCCTTATACCATAAATAAGCTTTCCCAATCCCTTCCGTAAGCCCGGTTTTTGCCTGCCACCCTAATGTAGTGATCCTCCCCACATCCAGCAGCTTCCGGGGCGTGCCGTCCGGTTTATCCGTATCCCAGTCAATTTTTCCTTTAAATCCCACAATATCCCGGACCATCTCAGCCAGTTCTTTTATGGGAATATCCTTTCCGGTCCCGATATTAACAAACTCCCCGATATCAGAAGCATGGTATTTCTGCATAAGAAACACCACTGCATCCGCCAGATCATCCACATAGAGAAATTCCCGGCGGGGAGAGCCGCTGCCCCATAGGGTGAGAGAAGCAGTCCGCGAATTACACGAATTATCACGAATTATTCCAAAGCTTTGTAATAATTTTAGAATATCCTCATCAGTCATTGAATCTGAATATATTTCTTTTTTTGAAAAGGGATACTGTTTCAGGTCTTTTCGGATAGTGTTGAATTCATTATTTTCCAGACATGCTGCCAGATGCATTTTACGGATCAGGGCAGGCAGCACATGGGAAGTTTCCAGATCAAAATTATCTCCAGGACCGTATAAGTTGGTGGGCATAACGGAAATAAAATTGGTTCCGTACTGCTTATTGTAATAACGGCATAATTTTATGGCTGCGATCTTGGCAATGGCATAAGGTTCATTGGTTGGTTCCAGGGGGCCGGTCAAAAGATACTCTTCTTTCAGGGGCTGGGGAGCCATTTTGGGGTATATACAGGATGAGCCCAGATTTAACAGCTTCTTTACCTTATTTTTATACGACGCATGAATAACATTGGAAGCGATCATGATATTATCATAAATAAACTCTGCCGGATAGGTGCTGTTGGCCATGATCCCGCCCACTTTGGCAGCAGCCAGAAATACGTAGTCCGGTTTTTCCTTGTGGAAAAATGCATTCACCTGAGCCTGATCCCGCAGGTCGTATTCCGGGTAGGGGGTGAAGATAAGGTTCT
>CAZAIK010000022.1:0-4094 GCA_964485195.1 uncultured Methanosarcinales archaeon | reverse complement strand
CCTTTTAGGGATAAGCACAGGATACAGCCGGACAGGTGTTCTCTATGAAGCATACCGGGATAAATACGGGACAGAGGATCCTGAGACACTGATTTGGAGGGCTGGGACTCTGGACATGAATCCCACATATAAGAAAAGCACAATTGACAAGGCTTTAAAGTCAGATTTTTCAGCGGCCAGGGCTGAATATTTTGGAGAGTTCAGAGAAGATCTTGAAACATTTCTTTCAACTGAAGCACTTGATGCTGTAGTTATTCCCGGACGTTTTGAGCTTGAGAAGACTGAGGGGCGCTCTCATTTTGCCTTTGTGGATCCTTCAGGGGGCCGGGGTGATGCAATGACCCTTTCAGTGTGTTTTAGAGAGAAATCCGGGAAAATCATCCAGAGCTGCATACGTGCTAAATATCCACCTTTCAGACCTCAGGATGCAGTCAAAGACTTTGCAAAGGTGCTAAAAAGCTATGGACTCAAAGCTTGTGAAGGGGACCGTTATTCTGGCTCCTGGTGTTCTTCTGAATTTGAAAAAGAAGGAATCACTTATAAAAACAGTGAGCTTTCAAAAAGTGATATTTACTTGGAGTTTTTACCCTTAGTTATGCAGCAGCAGATTGAACTCCTGGATCATAAACGTCAAACCGGAGAACTCAGGCAATTAGAGAGAAGAACAGGGAAACAAAAAGACAGTGTGGACCATCCTCAGGGTTTGCATGATGACCTGGCTAATTCAGCAGCCGGAGCTTGTGTCATGGCTACAAGAAAAGGGAAAAAAGGTGCTTTTGCAATAGGCCCCAGTTTGGATGAAGTTTTTGGCTTAAATGATTAAAAAATAGACAAATGAAATTCGTTGAAATGCTTAAAAAACTAGGAATCAAAATCGTTAGGCCTAATCCCAGCGTCATGTATGAAAAAGGTTATGACCAGAGTGATCTTAACGATTTGATTTATCAGTTGAGAAAGTCAATCTGGAGTTCTGTTGACAAGATAAAAGGACGGAAAGTCTCATTTATCTCAACGAATGATATCGGCCCGGATGGCCGGTTGTATCCTGATTATTTAGAGAGAAGAAAACAAAGGAAACACAAAAAATGAGGGGGAAAGGTAAAGGTTTATATACCGGGGACATTTTGCTTGCGTGGACTCCGGGATTGTCCCCCTTTCCCCTCTAAAATAAAATAAATGTGGAGGTAACAAAATGACTGAAACAAAAGAAAAAAAGGGAAAAAGAATTATCACGACTTCAAACCTACAGCCGAAAAAGCAGAGAGAGCGAGACACGTTTCTGAGCACACACGACTTGCCTATCAATTTACCACAGCCAAAGTTTGATGTTGAAAAGGAAGAAACGGAGGAAAAAAGCGATGAAGAAACAAAGAAATGAATCTATGTTCAACTTGATTCAAAGATGTCAAGAGCTGCGAAAAAAGGAAGAGAAAAAAGCTCTAGACCTTGAAAAGTCAAAGCAAAAAGAGCTTCAGAAGCTATTACAAGAAGAAAAGTCACTTCAAGCAGAGGTTGAGATTGATAAAAAGGCTATAGAGAAACTCGAACAAAAAGCCAGTCTGGATGAACCGGATCCTGAAATAAGGAAACTCAGAACAGAGTTAATCCGAAAAGAGCTAAAAATTTGTGAGCTGCGAGAGAATATTTTCCATTTCTTGACCTATCCCGGAAAGCTTCTTGCAGATAGATACAAGGAATTAGCTAAGTTCGTTGAATATGAAATAGTACAGATTCTTGAGGAGAGCGGCGGACAGTTCCACTACGAAAAAAATCAGATCAAACACAAATTATCCCTTGCTGAAAAAGCAAAATCCGGTATGAGTTCAGGCTTCAGGTGGGAGAATCTCAGCAAAGAAGAAGCAAGGCTGCTGATACACGATCCTATTTTTCCTGAGAAAGAGATCCCATCTTTACTTGAACAGCTCTCTGAAATCCCGGATGGAGAAAAAGTGACTGTTGGTTATCACCAGAAGGGTTTCTTTTATCCTGGATTGCCGGTTGAAGTTCACCAAGTTTTTGGGGAATCAAGAGTTGTCAAATCAAATATAAAATCGGAGGGCTAATAATGAGTGAAAAAAAAGACGATATTATTGAGGACATGAGTCTTGAAGGCGATAAGAAGGAATTTGATGTTGATGATATGAGCCTTGAAGGGCCAGAACCAGAACAAATTGAAGCTGGTTTGAGAAACGTTTTTCCTGGTAAAGACAGCATCAAAATTGAAGGTGGGTTTGAGGTTACACGTATGGCTTCAGGTGAATACAGAAAAAATGGAGTCACTCCGATTCAGGATTTAAAACAGGATGATTTAGACATCATCGAAAACTACATAAAGGATGCAAAAAAATGAATGAAAAACAAAAAAAAGAGTGTCCGTTCCGGAAGGACTTGGAATGTGAAAATTGCCGGTTTTTTATGCAGACCGAAAGAGGCAAGCAGTGCTTATTTGAAAGTTTACTCTGGCATATTGCCGGCATTGATTTGTTCGGTAAAAAATAGACTCTTTGACTTATGGGGGCTGGACTTCTTTTTCTTAACCCGGCCCCCCTTAAAATGGAGGTAAAAATGAAAGAAAAAAAGTTTATTACTACTAGGGAAGTTGACCTTGAGAAAATTGAGGAAAGGAAAAAAAGAGAACAAATAATTGAGGAAAGGAAA
Source organism: uncultured Methanosarcinales archaeon (assembly GCA_964485195.1). GTDB lineage: Archaea > Nanobdellota > Nanobdellia > Woesearchaeales > CAIVOO01 > CAIVED01. Next base: position 1,436 of record CAZAIK010000022.1, on the reverse strand, counting down.
AAAGCCAAAGAACAGGAGGAAGAAGAAAATGAGTGAAGGAATAAGAATTGATTCAATCCCTGATTTGGTTAAGCGTGTTAAGGATGAATGGGCTAAAAAAGAAAAAGAAGCTTCAGCCAGGAAAAAAGAACTTGAAGAAAACATGCGTGGTGCGTTGAGAAAAGAAAAAGAACTCAAGGAAAAATTGAAAAAAGCTAATTCAGTTGTTTCTAAAATGGAGGATGAATTTCAGGCTCTTGAGTCCAAAATCTTAAAGGAAAAAGAAAAATCAATAAAGAAGGGTATTCCACTTGAAGCAGATGTCAAAGAAGGAAAAATCAGTCTCAAAGAATTCCAAGCTAAAGGAAAAAGAGAAGCTGATATTCAAAAAGAAGCCGTTGAGCAAACACAAAAAGAACTATCTCAAAGCCTTGAAGCTATACGGAAAAAGCGTCTTGAGATCATGAACATTGAACATGAACTCATAAAGACTCAGCATCGAGTGAGACAGCTCTTATTGCAGCCTGGTATGATCCTGAAGGAAACTCTTGAGAAGCTCAAGGAATTTGCTGATAGAGAGATGTCTATTTTCTTTGAAGACTATCACAGCACAAGAAGTGATCTTCAGCAGATGGAACACCGGCTTCAGCTCACAACCGGGAAGGCCTTGACCTCTGGCTATAGGTGGGACCGGATGCCTGTAAAAGAGGCCAGGAAAATCCAGTTTGACCCCATTCTACCCCAGGGCCTTGTCCCTTCATTTTTAGAGCAGCTCTCTAAGTTCAATGAAGATGATCAAGTCACTGTTGTCTTGACTCTCAGACCCTTGAGTGTTGATGTATCAAGTTTTGGCACGCACAGAATTTCTTCAGACAGAGTCAAAATCATGGAGTGATGAAAATGGATGAAAAAAAAATAGACATATCAGAGTTAATTTTTCAAGTAAGGGCCAGGAAACTTCAGCCTAGTCAAATATTTTCAAAGGATGAATTAGAAAAGGATCCAGAGTTCGGAAAAATCATAAAAAGTGAAGTGGATTATGAATCTTGGAAGGCTGAAAAAGAACTAAAAGAAGAACAAAAAAAAATCAAAAAGGAGAAAAAATTGAAAAATGAAAATGAATTAATCCCAGGAATTGAGGAAGAGAAAAAAAAGAAGAAGGATCAGGATGAAAATGAATTGATTCCTGATTCAGATAACGAAGACTCAGAGGATAATGACCTTATCCCTGATTGAGGATCTCATGTTTTTTTTATAAATGGAGGTGCCGGGACTTGCTTGCGACCGGTGCCTCCGGCTTAAAATGGAGGTGAAAAAATGTTTGTTTACATATTTTGGGGAATGATTATTTTAGTTTTTGGCATTATGGGATATGCGATTTATTTGGAAAAAAAAGATGCTGATAAGTAAATTCAAAAAGAATCCTTTGGAAGAAGTCCGGGTTGAGATCACTGAAT
>CAZAIK010000021.1:0-4147 GCA_964485195.1 uncultured Methanosarcinales archaeon | reverse complement strand
TTAACCTCTCTCTTTCCATCAAGAAACTTCTCCAACTCTGAGTAATAGTTAGCCACTCTGCCGGACTTGAGCTTTTTTCCCTTCTCGTCCATCAATGTGATGTGTGAGTATTGCTTATGATGGTCAATTCCCATATAATCCATTTGTGCACCTCCATAATTTAAATTATTTGACACTGCGGGTAGTCTATCATACTTTAGACTCCCGCAGGAGGTGCATCACATCATCATGTTACCTTATCGTGTTTCTGAGGGAAAGTTGTTTTATATTTTTTGAATCCTACTACTTGGAAGGAATTTTTTATTAGAGAAAAAGAATCATAATTTTTCCTGTAATATAATTTTTTTCCAATATTTTCCCGATCATTCCTTCCTCCTCCGACTAAATAGATGAGAAAAGAGGGAAAGCTGTGGATAAGGAGGGGAGAGGGTGGAACTCTTACTTATAAGAAATTCTCCCGGGTTCTTTGAGGGAAAGATTCGAGTAGAAAAGAAAATACCCGGGTTGGAGAAAATAATAAAAGAATAATTTCTAAGAAAAAAGAATATAAAAAATGCAACTATTTCCAGATCCATAAGCCGGAAAAAGCTTGATAACAGTAATGAGTGAATATATTATAGAAGTGTAATAACTTGGAGGGGGGAAAAGATGGTACTGAAGCCGGCCTTAAATGGCTTGACAGGAAAGAGTCAAGCAATAAGGGAAGTAAACCGCCTGATTCATAAAGCTTCCCGCAACGATTGCCCGGTTCTTATCGCCGGGGAGACAGGAGTAGGCAAATCTATGGCTTCAGAGTGTATCCATCGTTTAAGCAGGAGGAAAAATAAGCGCTTTCTTCAACAAGGCTGCATCAATATCCCAAAAGAGCTTTTTGAAAGTGAACTCTTCGGTCATGAAAAAGGTGCTTTTACCGGTGCAGTGGGAAGGAAGGTGGGGAAAATTGAGATTGCAGCCGGGGGCACTCTCTTTTTAGATGAAGTCTCCGATCTCGGTTCAGAGTGTCAGTCAAAACTTCTTCTATTTCTGGATAAAGGGAAGTTTTTCCGTCTTGGAGGAGAAGAAGAGATAGAGATTGATGTTAGAATAATAGCAGCTTCCAACAAAGATTTAAAAGAGGAAGTAAAAGCAGGCCGGTTTCGGGAGGATTTATATTTCAGGCTTAATGTATTTGAAATATACATCCCTCCCATAAGAGAAAGGAGAGAGGATATTCCTTTGCTTGTAGATGAGATATTAAGAGAGGCAGTGCAGAGGAACAAGGTGAGTAAAAAGATGTCTCCCCCGGCCATGAGAAAACTCCTGGATTATGAATTTCCCGGTAATATAAGGGAGCTTGAAAACATTATATTAAGAGCCTTTATTATGGCTGAAGGGAATATAATAAAGCCCGATGATATAAAGATTGAACCTCCAATCGATAGAGAAGAAGATGTGGTTACAAACCTTTTCCATAAGATGGTTCATGGCGGTAAGAGTTTCTGGGAGGTAGTTCACAAGCCTTTTCTTAAGAGAGAGCTTAACCGCAGAGAGGTAAAAGAAATAATCTCCCTTGGTCTTAAGAAAACAGGAGGCTCCTATAAAGAGCTTTTATCTTTATTTAATGCGGGAGAGGGCAAGGAGGATTATAAGAAATTCATTGATATTATTAGGCACTTCAACCTTCGCTGAAAGTCGAGCCCTAGCTCGCTTAAGTCGGATTAGAGCTCGACTAAAGGAGTCTTATTATTTTTAAGAGGTAAATCTAACTTGTTTAGATTCTTGCAAATACTGTTTAATAGAGATGTGGCACAAATCTTGCTTTATATAATATAATGATAAAAACATAGATTGAAATTAACAAGAAAATATATCTCATTGCATGTGATTGAAAGGAGAAAGATGACCTCAATTTTCATCCGAAGAGGGATGGGAAGTCTCATTGAACAATTAGGAGTAAAATCATTACTATGTTTAATCATTTTTGTAATCATATTCACAGGGTGTTCGGACAGATCAAAAAAATACAACTACATCAATTATAAAAAACTGATAAAATCAAATAAAATAGAAAAACTTTATTCAAGTGTATTTAATAATATTGATATTTATGCTCCGGTTTCTATCACAATAATTAATAATTATCTATTGTGCATTGACCATAAGGCTGACAAAATAATTAAAATATTTAGTTTAAAATCAACTAAATTGTTAAAATCGTTTGGCCGCTTAGGACAAGGACCAAACGAATTTATTGGGGCCTCTGAAATAATTCCCGATCCAAAAGATAAAAATGTATTCTGGATATTCGATGTTACAACAAGGAAATCAAAAAAGTATAATATAATTGAAATTCTAAATGATAAATTTGAACCAGATAAAATCATTGAAATAATAAATGGAAACGGGGCTCCTTTTCATTTATTAATAACACCAGATGAGAAAATAATTGGAGTTGGAGCGTTTTTTAAAGGAAGAATATCAATCTATAATATGAATGGTGATTTTATTAGAAGCATTGGTAAAATTCCCGTTATCTTAAAAAAAGAAAGATTTGGGCCTCAACATTCACATGGTTTTATTGGAAAATTTATTTTCAAAGAGAAATCCAAAGAAATATTTATAGCAACTAGGTATGGAGCTATAATTGAGAAGTATAATATTGAAAATGAAAAACTAGTTTCTACTTATTATGGTCCTGATTCATTTTTCCCTGAATACGAAATTGTACCAGTTGGAGATTACCATACAATGACTTATAATAAAAAAACCAGGTTTGGATATCTTGATATTTGTTATTGCAAAAATTTAGATAGATTGTTTTTGCTATATTCGGGAAAGTATCAATACAATAAAGAAAACAAGGAACCTAATTCCAGCAATATAATCTATGTTCTAGATAATAACGGAATAATTATAGAACAAATTGAATTAGATAAAGAAGTTTATCAAATGACTATATCTGATGATGGGTCTACAATTTTTGGAGTAACAGAAAGTGAAATATTAAAATTTAACTATGATGAAAAAACTAACTTAGGGATATAAATTAAAAGGAAGAAAACCATCGAAAAAGGAGGGTAAAATGAGCAAAAAAACATTAAAATCAATAAGTCTAGTAATATTTCTAGTAGTTTTAGTTTTTATTTGTACAATCCACGTAATTTCATCGGCTCCTCCAACTGGAACGTGCTGTTTTCAACGATATTCTTACTGTGTTACTCCTACTGGCAATATTTTCAATTACTATTATTTAGAATCTGGTCCTTGTCCATGACTATAGAAATCCTACCCAGATTAATAGCAGCATTTTAATAAAGAGACCACTTCTATCAAAAAGGAAACTTTTCTAAATTAATAATTCCTTGTAATTTATCCCTATGTTAAGAAATACATGCAAGTCAATATTTATTATAGCTTTATTTATATCAATACCCTTCATTGTTCATCATGTAAAAAAAATTCAATCAAAAGAGCCCATTATAAAAAAAATAAATTCCCAAATAGGTAAAGAATTTAATGTTTCAAATAATATAAAAAGATTTACAAGCAACGGATATATGCCATTTGATTCAGAAAAAATACAGAATAGTTTCAAATTAGTTTATGAAATGAATTTTGATTGTTTAATGTGTTTAGAAGAGATGAAAGAGATATATGATTTTTATCTCACACTAAGTAGTATTCGTGAAATTGTATTTTGCCTAATAACAAAGGAAAAATCATATAGTTATATAAAATTTTATATTGATAAATCACTTGAAAATTATGACATCTTGGTAATAAAACAAGAATTTACTAATGATAATATAAAGCTGTATCTTTTAGACAACTTAAACAACATAGTTATGGCAGGTGATATAATAAAATATCAATTTCTAAAAAATGAATATATAAAAAAATTAGAAATGGTCGATAAAAAAGAACAGGGGGACGTTCCCCAAAGGGACACCTCTATTGCGAGCGAATGAAATGAGCGTGGCGACCTCCCCTGGAACCCAATATTAACGGATCAGGATATCAAGGCATTTCTCTTTTTTTAGCCGGAGAGAATAAGGGCAGTATGAAAAGTTTTTTGATAAACTCTGGTAAGGGAAACTTGAGTTAAATTTTTTTTGTTAACATCAACAATAAAATAACCAAGAAGGGTATCTTTTTTAAACGCTATAAT
>CAZAIK010000020.1:1300-4892 GCA_964485195.1 uncultured Methanosarcinales archaeon | reverse complement strand
GGCATACGCTGACGATGGTAATCAAAACCCTTCCTCCTCTCCGAAGAGGTCTTCCAGGTCCTGGTCTGTAATGCCCCCTTCCTTCTTTATCTTCTCTTCTCTTTCCTTGTACTTTTGGTAGAGTTCCTGCTCCACCGGCTTTTCTGACCGGCCCATTCCGAATGCGCTTGCGAATGCGTCGTCAACAGCTTCCTCATCCCCTCCTTCCATTGCCTTCTCAACTGATTCAGAGCTCATAACCTGGTTGAGCGCCTCTTCTGTCAGAAGCTCGTTGTTGAGGTAGTTGAGAATTTCACCCCCGACATGGTCCTTGCCTGTGTGCGTCTGCATGTTCTCTTTTACCTTTTCCCTCACCTCCTTGGGAAGTCGGGCCAGGGCCCTTGCGTATTTCTTGAACTTTTCCTCTTCCATCCCTCCGAAGGGGCCCATTATTGAGTCAAAGCCTGCCTTGACCTGCTCTATGACTCCCTCGTCCTCAAGCAGTTTCTTAATCCTCTTCACAAGGCTGCCCTTGCTTGTCTCAAAATGGGCGTAGAAGCTGTCTGCAAAAACATCTTCCCCGACATCAGGCATTTCATCTATCAGCTGGGTGAGGTGCATCAAGAACCTTGTGCTGTACTTGTTCCTCATCTCCGTGAAGTATGCTTCCTTATTCTCAGGGGGCATTGTCATGTCCCCGACTACCTGGAGCAGCCGGGAATAGTCCTTGTTGTTTTCAAAGCTTCCCTTCCCCCCTATCACTGTTTTTGTTATCAGCTCAAGCAGCTCTGTCTGCTCGGGAATCTTTCTCTCTATCTTCCTGACAGCGTGCCTTTTTCTCTTGTTGATGAAGTTTATAAGGTCCTGCGGGACCTGCTCCCCCCGAAGGACAGGCACGAAGAGGTCTTCTATCACGTAGTCCTCGTGCACTTCCAGCACTCCGTCCCTTGCGTATTCCGCAATCTGGTGCTGGACCCTGTCAAATATTCCCCTGTGGGCTGTTGCTTTTGCCTGCAGCATCATCCTTCTTATGTCATCGTTTGTCAGGGCAACATTTTTTTCTTTCCTTTCTTTCAGGAGGTGCATTCTCTCTTCCGGGCTTATCTTCCTGTCATTGAGGTATGCTTCCAGCAGTCTTTCGTAGAATTCCCTGTTGCCCTGGTGGGTAATCCTCACAAGCTTCATGTCAACCTTGGAGCCTGCAGTGCCGAGTTCGTGATGCAAACCTTCCATTAGTTCGTCAAGCCCTGCTTTTCTGGTCACCCAGACGTGGCCGTTCTCTGCGAAATAATCAACACCTGAGAATTTCATCCTTGAAAGCTCGAGCCTTTCCCTTTTTTGCATTTCATCAAGGGAGTGAATGCCTGCCAGGGGCTTTTCCTCAAGCTCTTCCAAATTTCCTGAAAGGCTTATCATTCCCAGCTCCTCGCTTTTCCCCGTGCTTCGCAATTTTCTTTTCACGCCGTACCTGTTGCGGGGGTCTTTCTGGAACCTTACCTTGCTTATTGAGGCCCTGTGGGCAGTTTCGGTTGCTTCCCCTGTCATTACCTTGCTGGCATCCTCGTCAGAAAGCCTTAGCTCGGGCGGGAGCATCTGGTAAACCTTGTACCAGGCGTCCTGCACTTCTATGTTGCGCTTTATCTCCTCCTCTGCCTGCTCGGTTTCTTCGTCCTTCAGCAAGTCAAAAAGTGTTAGTTCCTTGAGGTATGCGGGTGTAACTCCCCGGGGCAGAGTTACCTCTCCTATTTCCCTCTGGCCCACGTGGACTGAGTAATGAGATCCTTCCTCTTTTTCATAGCAGAATTCAAACTCCTGCTCTATCATCCTTTCCATTTTGTGAAGCATTTCTGCCTCTTCCCCTGTCAGCTCTTCTGTGGGCATTATTCCTGAGGCGAAAAGCTTTATCCTGTTGAAGTCTATCTTCAGCCCGTACTGGTTCTTTCCCACTTCAAAAAATCCTATCTCCCTGTTGTCCCCTTTTTTTCTCAGGTTCTCAAGAGCGTCTATTATCAGCCTTTCTTCCTGGGTGAGCTCTTCAAGAGCTGTTTCCTTGTCTTCCAGGAAATACCTGCGTTTCCTTCTTCCGCCTTCTCCTTTTTCTTCAGCTACTGAGAACCTTGCGAGTTCAGGAATGGCTTCATTGTTGTCTATTAGCCATACGTCTTCGTAAAAGTGAAGCCCTCCTATGAACAGCCTCAGGTCATTTATGTTCTTGTCAATTATCCTCTGGGACACTTCTCTTGTTATCTTTTCCTTTGCCTGAATGTACTCATTTGTGCTTTTTTTTGCCTCTTCCACGGCCTTTTGTGTCTCGCTCCTGGCGCGGTCGCTTGTCAGGTCCTTTGTGGCTGCCTGGGCGCGGTCTTTCTCGTCCCAGATGTCAAACACGAAGTATTCCCTGAAGAACCTGTCTGAAACATTTTTCCCGAATTTCTCATACAGTGCGCATCCTATAAGTTCTAGGGGAAACTGGAAGTCCGCTCTTGCTATGCCGAACCTTTCGTCCTTTGGCTTTTTTAGCCTTTCCAGCACGCCTCCAGGGCTTTTTTCATCGTAAATCAGCTTGTTAATCATCGCTGTCTGCTCAAACAAGCTTGTTATCTCACTCATCCTGTCTTCACATCCCGTCCGCCTGGCGAGGTCTGCTATTCGCGAGGTGTCTTTTTTTATCTCCTGCTGTGGTGCTGGATCCAGGTCTTCCTTTATGGGGTCTATGTCCTTTTCAACCTCGTAGTAGCCCATTGTTTTCAGCAATGCCAGGGTGTTTGCTGTCCAGTCACTGTTCAGGCTTTCCTGCTCAAGATAGTCCAGGGGGTCAACATCCAGTGTCCTTGAGAGGTAGCTTATGGGGTAATAGCCGAACCTGGGGGAGATTTCCGAGACTGTCTGGAGTATTGTCCCCACAATCCTGTCTATTGAGCTTGCTGCGTGGGGTATTAGTGAGAAATTGTGCTCTTTTCGTATGTCTTTGAATTGTTTTTCTGCAAGAGTAAGCTGGTTTAAGTGCAGGACACTGGGGCTTTTGATGCCTGTTGATTCCATGTCCAGCTTGTCTTCCCTTAATGTTATCTGAGGCCCTCCTGGAAAGTATGCCTCATTCACTCCGTATTCTGGCGGAATTTCCCCTTTGTGGGCTAGCTCTATCTTGTAGGGCCCTGCCCTGAATACTGACACGCTGAAATTAGGATTTCCTTCCTGCATTTTTACCACTATATTGTGATAAACTATATGGCTGTTTCTTTATAAATATTTCGCTGAAAAGGTGGTTTTTTAATTATTTTTAATATTGAAATTAATTTAAATTTTCCTTTCAAACGCTTTTTTTGCGGTCCTGACAATCCAGCACAAAACCAAAAATCCTGAATTTTAAGGGCCGCCGTAAGTAAAATAGTTTTATTTGATTAAAACAAGAATATAAGAGAAAAGGTGATGCGGGGAGCAGGATTTGAACCTGCGTAGGCACCGCGCATAAGGCATTGCTGCCTTATCAACCCACTAGCAGACGCAAGGTCTGCTTGCTGAAACTGGCTGTTATTTGAAGGTTTCAGAATTTGATATATGCGGGGAGCAGGATTTGAACCTGCGTAGGCACCGCGCATAAGGCATTGCTGCC
>CAZAIK010000020.1:0-1200 GCA_964485195.1 uncultured Methanosarcinales archaeon | reverse complement strand
GAAGGTTTCAGAATTTGATATATGCGGGGAGCAGGATTTGAACCTGCGTAGGCACTAAGCCACCAGGTGTCTTAAGATCATAGCCCAAAAAGAGCTCAGTACACCTTGCTATGGTCCACCTAAGCCTAGCCTCATTCTAATTGATTAGAATAATCTGGCCCGTTTGGCCACTCCGGCATCCCCGCATTAAACCTTTGACATATTCTAACCAATTTTTCCTTGTTTTGTAAAGGGAAGGTATTTAAAAATTTACCTATTTCCGACTTTTTGAGTTTAATACCATAAAACCTTTTGTTATGTTTCTTATTTAGCCATGTGTCTAAATTGTGTTTAATCGAAAATTCTTTGAGTAAACTGCTAGTATCTTTATTCAGACTCTTGCTTGCTGTAGTGAAACCAAGTGTTTCCCCTCTGAACCCTCCATCGCTATCAAATAGTCCTGCTAAAAAATACCTTTTAACCTGATTTGGAGATTCCTTGATTTTTGAAGGGATAGATACAATCTCACTTTTAGCTCCTTTTTTTATTTTAAGGAACTCTGTTAAAGAATAATGAAAACTTTTGTTCTTGAATTCTAAACGCATCCTTTCTTTTTAATCTTTTCTTTAATAACATCCTTTGGCTTGCTTTTAGTTTTAATAACCTGTTGAATCAGGATATAAATAAATAAAAGGTGGTTCTTGTCTGATAATTCTATTGCGATCCTATAATCTTCAGAGTGGTCTGTTTTGGATTTAGTGGAGTTTGAGATATACCCATCTCCTATTATTACTCCGGCAAGATATGCTGTTTCATAGGTTAATTTAATTTCTTTTACTTTAACTATGCTCGTCTTAAAATCTTTTTTTTGGGGGATTCTTAAAAATTTTGGCCGGAGTTATATTGAAGTTTTTTGTCCTTCTTTTATTTACTCTTAAATGGTTCTGTTATTCCCATCATACAGACAAAAAGTTTATAACTCCTTAAAAAATTTATCCTTTTATATGGACATTCATATCCGTGTTGAGAAGAGGCATCTTTATTTTGTCATAGCACTTGTTTGTGTTCTCTTTATTATTACTTTTTCTTTTGCCCAGTCCTCAGTCCCTAATCCTGGTCATTCTGCTGAGAGCGTAGGGGCTGGGACTTTCGGCGCTGATGCTGGCGGTGGTGATTATGTTTTTCCTTCAAATATTTTAGTTCTTGGGAATGCTAAAGGTA
>CAZAIK010000019.1:0-4907 GCA_964485195.1 uncultured Methanosarcinales archaeon | reverse complement strand
GGGAAAAAGGTTGTGATCAGGGAGCTTCATGAAAATGATCTGGATGCATTGATGAAGTTTTACGCAGGTCTTCCGCCTGCGGACAGAAAATATTTAAGGATAGATGTGACCAACAAAGAGATTGTCAAAAAGAGGATCAAACTCATAAAAACGGGCCGGATTTTTCGTCTGGTTGCCCTTTATAAAGGAGAAATCATTGCTGACGGAGCCCTTGAATTATCCGGAGAAGATTGGCAGAAGCATCAGGGGGAATTAAGAGTCATTGTAGCCAGACCTTATCAAAAAAAAGGCCTTGGGACCATCATGGTGAGAGAGCTCTATTTTCTGGCAGTCAAGAAGAAAGTGGAGCTGGTGGTTGTCAGGATGATGAGGCCTCAGAAAGGGGCTCAGCGGATCTTCAGAAAGCTCGGATTTCGCGAGGAACTTCTTATCCCTGATTTTGTTAAGGATCAGGAAGGAAAAAAGCAGGATTTAATTGTCATGACCGTCAATCTCAAGGAATTGTGGGAGGAGCTAGAAGAATCCTACAGTGATTCTGACTGGAGGCGCTGTCGATAACCCCATGCTCTAAAAAGCAGCTCTTTTCTTGTCAAAGCATGATTGTTTTTGTAATATTATTTCCTTGGGAACCAAAGTCATGTCATAAGAATATAGAGGGGAAAGAATGAATAAAAAACTTATTTATGTGTTTCTCATGATTTTGTTGATTTTTTCTGGATGTAAAGAGAAAGAGGAATCTATCCGATTTGAAACCATTGACGGGGTGCCTCATGTTATGAATCCAGAGATGCCCTTAAAGGGCACAGTGCTTCTTGAATTGGAAAAGAAGCTGGAGATCGATCCCGACGAACATGAAGAGATCGCATTTCTCAATGAAAAAAATCTATGGATTAAATTGTCCGTTTGAATTGTCCAATATAATGACAGAATAATGTACACTTCTATAGGATTTTGTATGCAGTCATTACCGCAGCTCATATTGCATATATTCAGAAGAAACGAGAAGTAATCTAAGATGAAGAGAAAAGAAAATTTTAAGTTTTATAATAGGAGGTATAGATGAAAAAAGGTTTAATAGTAATATTGATGTTGATTTTTTTGGCTTCTCTTTCCTTTTCTTGGGAAAAAGGAAGTGTAGGACTGAACATGAGGGTTTCTCGCTCCCCCAGGGTTGGAATGACTTACCATCTTTCTGAAAAATTCGCACTCAGACCTTCCATTGGTTTCTCCATCGCCAATGAAGAATCAGAGACAGAATACAGACCCCTTGTTGATATGCCTTATATATCAGGTGAGCGTGAGACAGACACAACCAGTGTTGCGTTTGGTCTTGGAATCCTTTTTTATTTTTATTCGGATCGTGAGTTTTCAGTTTATTCTGGGATTAATTTTGACTACTCTAGAGTGAACAGAGATATCTCCTTTTCCTGGCAGGATGGCTCTGTAGATGAGAATGGAGAGACTTATCAAACCAGCGCTATGTTGGGGTTACAGTACCAAATCATGGACAATCTTGGTTTGTACGGCGAGGTGGGATTAGGTTACACTCATGGATTGTTCAGTGAAGACAATAGCATTGAAACCGATACCAAAACCAACAGATGGGGAATTGTCAACTCAGGAATTGGTCTTGTTTTTTATTTCTAAATTGGATAAGGGTTTATTTCTTTCCTGTGTATAATCCATAACCAAAATATTTGAATAGATGAAAAGCACTTTTTGGGGGGATCATTATTTCTTTTATCCATTTCCTCACTTCAGGACTTTTAAAAAAAAGTGAAAATAATTTGCCCCAAGCCCCCAGATAGTCTCTGGGATTCATCTGTCTGACTTCACTGGCCCATTGGCGCAGAGCATTGGTTTTATGAATCTTGGCATCTATATCCTTAAGTCCGGCCTCTTTCAACAAATGCTTCCAACCGTCATCATCTAAGAATTTCGCTTGACCCAGAGCTCGGTACAGGTATTCCTCAAGTTCCGGAGGAGGAGTCTCTACCCAGGTCACTTCATTCATTCCAACTCGCCCTCCTGGTTTGGTCACCCGGACATACTCCTGAACCACTTTTAATTTATTTTTTGGAAAAGCCACCACAGATTCGCAAATAACAGCATCAAAAAGACTGTTCTCAAAAGGAAGATTCTGGGCATCCCCGATCTTAAATTCAACCTTATCTTCAACATTTTTTCTTTGAGCTCTTTCACGCGCCCTCTCCACCATCTTCTCGGAGAGATCGACTCCCATCACTTTACAGCCGTATTCCTCAGCCAGAATGCAGGCTGTGATTCCGACTCCGCTGCCAACATCCAGAACATAGGAATGGCTGTCAATACCGCAGGCTTTAATCAGCTCTCGAGTGGCTTCCAGACCCCCCATGTGTTTGGTCAAACCCCAGGAAGCCTGGAATTCAAAGTAGTGTGAGTATGGGATTTTTTTCTCCTGTAACAGCCGCTACCACAGATCTTTGATCTCATCCTCGCGGCCGGTCATCTCCCAACGGATTAGAGAAAGAGGGATCATGCCGTAAGTGTGGAATTCATCGAAAAACTGCTTGAGATTGAATTTATCCCCCAGCTGTTCGGCTCGGTCAGCGATCAATCGGTCCAGATGGGCTTTGCCCACCACATAACTTGTGCCGTATCCGGGCTGCTGAAGATAGAGAGCTTCATCAGTCCAGATAGTGTTTCCCTCCTTGGGCATCCAGCCTCGGGGTGTCCATTTAACCCCGTAATCAACCGCTTCCTCTAGAGTGAATTCATGGCTGTGCATCTTCAGTCCGCCAAGACCCCTGGCGCAGCGGCATGCCAGCATGATCCAGGTTAATTCACGGACTCTGGGCTTTTGATCCATCAATCCTGCATGCATGGCGATCTCCTCCATGCCAGTGGCTAAGCCTTCAGCACGAGAATCCCAGATATTGTAAAGAAGGGGAACTCGGCGTATGGGGCTGGGATGGGGCTCATGTTCCATCCGAGCCAGATCAAACCAGTGGGTTCCGTGACATCTTAGAGGAAGAGGGTCATGGTAATCCACCTGAGTGAAAAAATCCCTGAGCCCATCTGGAGGAATAAAGCTGACTGTGCGTCTGAGTGTGCCGTTCATGTATTCAGGAAGAGTCATCATATTCTCACGCATAAACTCCATAAAATGAGTCACCGCCTCATCATGACGATTCTGGTATTCTTCTCTATTTTCCGGGAGATTGAGCGGGGGAAGATCACAGTTCCGGTTTTCTTCCAGCTTCAGGGAGGTGATGGAACGTTTGAGCTCCCGCTTCAACAGATTGACCTGCTCTTCCCAGGTATAAGGGCAGAGATGCACATATTTCATGTACCAATTGTAATTTTCAACTCCTATTCCAGATGGGGCGGTCATGTCCTTGTGCTTTTCATCCAGCCATTGACGGAATTCATCCACAGCTTGTTGAGCCTTTTGGATATCAGGAACAAGGTCAGGATGGTCTTTACCCAGCCGCTCAGCAAGATTTTCTAGATACCGACTTTCTTGTTTTTTTCTTCTTATTCCCAGAAACCAAAGGTCTTTGGCCTCTTCAGTCAAATTCTCTTTAGCCTGCTCCAGGACTTTGGGGACTGCTCGGAGCCGCATCTGGAAATCATCATACTGTTCTCCTTCAAGAGGAAAAGAATACTTCCATAGACAGAGTGTTCCATAACGCCAGGGTCCCTCAAGAGCCGGCACATCAGAAGGCGAAATATAGTAAGCTGCATAAAAGCAGGGATTCCGGGACCAGGGCCGAAGAACCCGATGGTCAAAGTCAAGTCCGTTCATTTCAGCACAGACAATGTGATAATCCACCTGTTGGGATACAGGCCAGGAGCTGGGATCTATAGCTTTGAGACGGTTCTGATATTCCTTTAATTCAAGATGCTGTTTAGCCATAGCTTCAGCCGTGTAGTCAGGCACACCGTCCTTCACTGCCGGCTTTTGGAATTCCCGCCATTCTTCAAAAAGCTGAACCAGGTCATCATAGGAACCATTTCCCGATGCCGATGTTTCGCTAGTGTTGGATGAGCAGCAAAAAAATGCCATTAGACCGATTCCTAAAAATAAAATCATCCGATAATTTTTCTTTTCCATCCGACTGACCTCCATTTTCCAGGATTCTCTCCTTTAGTCTATTTGGATTTTCTGATTTGTCAAACAGCGATTTAAAATGGGTGGTCTTCATTGAAAACATCTGCTTTTTTTTATGAGTAAGGCAGGTGTATAAAATCAACCCAAAAAAATAAATTTTACTTGACATTGTATTATTTATATATATAAATAAAGCAATAGGACGGATATGTATATAAAGAGCAATGATGTGACTCTTTCCAAAAAAGAGTCTAAACAGGAGCTTAATTAATTGAGGGGTCATTCAACTGAAATCTATATAGAGAGGGGATGCTGTAAATGAAAGATAAATATAGGGAGGAAAGCGATATTCTTAAAGCTCTGGCTCATCCTGTAAGGCTTCAGATTATAGAACTCCTGTTGTTGGGTATCCCTGAAGAATCCTGCAGTGTTAGTTCCCTGCAAAAGGAATTGGATATTCCCCAACCCACTATATCACAGCATCTTCAGACATTGAAAAGTCATGGGATTATTGATGGGAATAAGATGGGAGTCCAGGTGTGTTATAAGGTAATTGATAAGAGGGTAGCCAAAATTCTTGAAATATTAAAAAAATAGGCAATATGAATAACGTCAATAAGGAGGATGTGGTTTTAGTCGGGATTGGAAATAATTTGCTTAAAGATGACGGAGTGGGGCCTTTTCTGGCCAAAGATATAGGCCAGAAGCTCGGATTCCCTTTTAAATTTGTCACTCATCTCTCCCTTGATCTCTTGGACTATTTTATTGACCATCAATTCATCTATATCATTGATTCGTTCCGAAATCCTGAAAT
>CAZAIK010000018.1:0-5308 GCA_964485195.1 uncultured Methanosarcinales archaeon | reverse complement strand
TAATATACAAATTTATAGCAACAATAGCGAGTTTTTCGACAGCCTCGACAGGTCTCCTAAGACCTGTCAGGATTATACGGATTTGTCATGTCAAAGATTATTTGATTCTTCGGAAAGAAATAACTGTGATCAATGACAGCTGTTAACCGTTTTACAAAATAAATCCAAAAAATTCTTGCACTTGTTTCAATTTTTTCTTAGTTCTTAATATTACAATTTTTTTTACAAACTAAAAATTTTGATCTGCCATTCACATCCTTACTATACTTGGTATATAATTTTTTTCTATCCGGCAGGTCGGAAAGGAGGAAATGTGTTATGTTTCCCATTCATATTTTTAAAAAATTGTCCTATTTAATAAGTACTCTACTGATTTTGATAACTACAGGGTTCATTACCAAAATTTCTGCTCAACATCCAAGCGCTGATGAAATACAAAGAAAGTTTCATATAGAACGTATTGATAATCTGATTGTAGTTAATATTGATCATGATGAGATATCTCCGGGTGATTGGCAGGTTTCCTGGATATACAGGCCGGAGCAGAATCGTGATGATCATCAGAAAAATTTTACTGTAAAGGTTCATTATGAAAGGGAATTTAACACAACCAGGAGTGAAAGTGAAGAGAATTGGGGAAAACATCATACAGTTAATGGATGGCCTATTGGGCAATTATTTGAAAATCATTACAAAACAGAGAAAGGTCATTACCAGATTGATGTTTCTTCTGAAAGTGATTATTATTCACCGGATAGACTCAGGCAATTAGCAGATAAGGTATTTCAATCGATTCTCTCTAAAATCCCGGATCCGGGAGGAGATAGTTCCGGAGAGAGGGAAGATGTACCCGAAAGCCGGAGATATGACCAAAGAACCAGTTCACAAGAACCAGAAGAACAGCTCTCCTACAGAGAAAGAAAAAAACGGGAGAATTTAGCCAGACTGGAGAGGAAAAGACAGGAAGCTATCCGCAAAGCTAAAGAGGAGTGGGCCGAAATAGAAGCTCGGACCTCGAAAGCGAGGGACAAGGCGGTTGCTGCAGTTAGTGAGATTCGAGCCGAGGGAAAGAAGATCGCAGAATTGGAAGGGAACAGTGTGGCGGGCAGTGTTCATTTTTCTTTTCCTGAACGCAGGATCCCCATATTTCAGGAGAGAGATCATTATGTTGGTATTGGTATTCTCAATGGCTCTACTCACGAGATCAGAAATGTTACTGTTTCCCTGTATGCTCAGACCAGAAAAGGCAGAAAACGGTTGGAAAAGAGTAAGGTGGATTTTATCAGAGCAGGAGCTGAAGGATCTGCTTCTCTGCATATTCCCCATAAGAAACTATATAAACTGGTTGATAGTATGAGCAGTACAGATCTGGTGGTGACTGCTGAATACAACATCGTCTGGAGCAAGGCTTATAAAAACAAGGAAACAAAAGAAGAAACCTGGACTAATGCTCTGAATCCCCGACAGGATGCCAGTTTGTCAGAAGCAGAACAGGCTGCTCTAAAACCGCCTCAGTTGAATGCAGAGCTTGTGAATGGACAGGGTCAGCCTCTTGAACAGGAAAAAGTTGTGGCTGGAAAAAATTATTTTATACGTTTCAGTATTGTCCCGGAACAGAGCGGAAGCTGTCTGGCAGCATACAGTGAACCGAAGTGGGATCCCCGTCCCAAGGATATACAATATTCTAGCTGGCTGGATATACTGGATTCCCGTCCTCCTCTTGATCTGGCTGATAATATGGATTCTTTTAACCGGGATAACAATCCCCGGTTTTCAGGTGAACTCTACAGTCCCGGTGTGCAGTTTTATGTCCGGTTTACTGCTCCGCAGCTAAAGGAAGAGGAAGATTTACAGGTTATTCTCCCCGTACACTTCAGCAGTGATTTTCACCTTGCAGATCAGGAAGAATATTGGGATGAGGCCAGTAAAACGGTAAGTTTTGAGATTGCTGCAACAGAGGATGCTTCCCGTGATCTTAGTGATCTTCTCAATATACGGGTTACAGAATTATCAAGAGAAACAAATCAGCCGGCTGTATTCATTCTTCCTGGCGGCAGGATCGGTCAGTTTCGCGGTACCATAGTCAGAGTACAACCTACAGGTCGGGGCTGGCTGCGGGACATAGAAGACTGGCATGAACGTAACACAGCTCTTGAGGAGATGGATCTGACCGACAGAGTGGAAAAGGAAGGGGAAAAACAACTGGCAGCAGATGTGCTCAGTGCTCAATCTCAGGCACTGGGAGATGTGCTCTCTTTTGCCTTTTCAACGAAAGGAATAGTCGAGGCCGAATCAGAGGCTGAAGTTCTGGAAGAAACCGGCAAAGGTATTATGAGTCTGACAGTGCCCGGTGTGGGAATAATTATGCCTCTGCTGGAAGCCGGTAAAGAGTTTTATAAAAGAGAGGGGATAGAAAATAAATTATTGAAAACGCTAAATCTTAAAAACCAGGATAAGCCTTTTAACAAAGGTACCATGTACACTTCTCCGGATCAGTACTATGGAGACCGGGTGTTTTTCAAGGTAATTGGTGGTATTATGTATGCAATTGTACTGGGTGAGACAAGTATGTAAAAAAAAGAAAAATAAAGGAAAAAGGAAAAAGGAAAAAGTAAGAAACAAGATACAAGAGAACAAATTTAAGATGAAATGTTTCATTCCCCTTTTTCCATATTCCCTGAAAGGAGATATGTATGAGAGGAAGAAGATTTAAAATGATTTTTTTATTGCCGGGTATGTTGATACTAATCCTGAGCTGCGCATCGAGACCTCCGGCTACTATCAGTGTGTTCAATCCTACCTTTGAACGGGCTAAAGACAAAGTAGAACCAGTGCTGGTCAGTATGAATGATCCGGCTGAACAGGTTCTGAAAGCAGCAGAGGATGTTCTGATATTGCTTTCAATACCTTATGAAGTACAAGCAGGCGTCAGAGAAAGCACCCTGAGAATAAAAAAGGCCTGGATAGCTGGACCTGATAAAGCATTTGGAGAATATTTTGAATATGAACGAAAACCGGAACATGCCAAATACTGGGATTTTGATCCGGCTTCCCTGGAAAGCGGCAGAAGAGAGAATATAGGAAATTATATGAGAACAGGATCGGAAGGATTGACGGGATTTGTCAAGTCAGCAAAAGGAGAATATCATCAGATCAATAACGCCTACTTTGAGGGTGAGATCAAGGTGCGTCCTGTGGGTCGATTACGCTCTATCTTGGAAATAAAGACAATATTTTACGATACTGAGTTCAAGGGAAAGGCCTACCGTTCCGAAGGCAGGATAGAAGAAGAATTAGGTGAACTCTGTCAGGCTATGTTTGATGTACAGAGCAGTGTGCTGCCGGCTGGTAGAGAGGAGGTAAAAGCAGCTGTGAAAAAATGGTTGGAAATACAGGAGATGACTGTTGAAGAGGAAGGTGATGAGAGAATAGTCACCTCCAGAAATTTTACAGAAGTGGGATGGGAAGGCCCCAAAACAATAGACAGATATGCTGATGTTCCAACTTTTTCTTCAGGTTCACTTATGGGTATCTGGTATGGTACCTACAAGGCAGTTATCAGTATCGTCCCGGAACGAGAAGGATCCGCTACCCGGATCACACCAAAATTTCTTTTTATGGGTATTAATCTGAATTATGGCAAGCGTCGCTGGATGATACTGCCTTCCGAGAGAGTTTTAGAGGATGATCTGCTGGCTTTTGTACGCAGAGAAGTTCAGGAAGAAAAAGAGTAAGTCTTTATTTTTTTGTAGTATTTTAAAACATTCAAGTTGAACAAAAAAGGGAATGCCTGAGGCATTCCCTTTTCTACTTAATTTCTTTCTGTAATAAATTTTATATTTTGGTTTTGTAAATATTATCTCCCACAAAAAAATAAATTTCATTACCAGGATAAAACCGTGGTGAGTTGAGAAAGGTACCTGTACAGATCTCATAGGAATCATTTTTGTGGGTATCCAGGATTTTCAGAGTATTTTTTGCTCCGGTCAGGGTTCTCTTACCGTCCTGTACATAGGCCAGATAACGGCCGTCTTCAGACCAGGTGACTCGTCTGTTAATAATGATACCGTCAGCAATCTTTTCAGCATTTGAGAAATCAGCATCTCCTATGTACAGGTCGAGGGTTTTAAAATAGGATTCAAGGGAGGACAAGCTGGAATACCAGTTTCCTTCATACTGGCCGCCGGGCCTGAAAAATGCGGCTTTTCCCCCGTCGGGCGAGAAAAAGGCCTTTATCACGTCACTTTCGCTGATGATGGTTTTTTCGCCTGAACCGATGTCGTATTCAAGGAGATGGTACTGTTCGGAATTTTTCAGAAAGGCAGACATAACCAGGATTCTTTCGTTTTTCCAGGATGCACCGCAGTTATACACCACGTCGTTTTTGCCCTGATCCTTACGTCCGGGTGCAAAGGGAGGAGTAAACCCCAAAAGCGAGCTGCTGTTGAAGTTTTCCATTTCCAGAAGAGTATACTGTGCGGCGTTGGACATGCCCCAGATAACGAAAATGGCTGCCCTCTGTCCGTCAGGACTCCAGGAAATATCAGCAATGTGAGGAGAGAATACTCCGTCACTGGCCGCTGTATACACATTCTGTTTTTCCGATCCTTTAATGTCCTCCACATAGAGTTTTCCGCCGCCCATGGAAGCACTTAATTTTCTGGTACGGTCCGGGGAAAGAGCCGGAGGAGCAATAACTCCCTGCCCGCTCCACTGTATCATTGTTTTGTATACCAGTTCTATGCTGGCAGGGTCAACATTCTCTCCCGGAGTAATTTTTGTGGTGGCGCAGTTCATCAAAAGCAGGGTAAGGATCGAAAGAAATGATGCAATCATTAATTTTTTCATAGCACCTCCTTGTTTTGGATTGATTGTGGTTAAAATACGAATGAAATTTTTATAAATAAGTGAATTATTTAAATGTTAAAAAAAATAAATAAAAGGTCAAGTCTTTTTTCTGATTTTTTTAGTTAAGTTTATTGGAGCGATGGCCCGCAGTGAGGGACTGCGGTTATCCGGTTTAATAATGAATAATTTATAATTTATAATGAATAATGAAAAAGCCTTACAGTAAATAGCAGTAATTATTTGGTTATATGATCGTTTTCAATCCTTCCTCGGTTAGAGGCAGTCCCTGACTGCCGGTTACGTTCAAAGGAGTGAAGGCCCGCAGTCAAGGACTGTGGTTAACCGTTGATGGGGGGTTGTTTATAGCCGTAGGTAAAAGATATCAGAAATTTTTCTAATTAGTGGCTATCTCAGGGTTCAATACTGCTGCGATAAAAAATATTCGGCTGTTCATTATACT
>CAZAIK010000017.1:0-5473 GCA_964485195.1 uncultured Methanosarcinales archaeon | reverse complement strand
TTGATGTGTTTGGAGGATTGATTTTTACTATTGGTAATACACTAACTGTACATATTGGATATGTTACAATTCCTTCCGGAGTGAATATAGGCATATCTTTTATTTTACCGAAATTCTGAACATTCCGGGAGCTGAATAAAAATTAAAAAATAACCACAGAGAACTCAGAGAAATAAATATGAAAAAAAATAAATATTATTTCTATTTACCTTGTAAATTCTAAATTCCTCTGTGTGCTCTGTGGTTCCATAATTTTAGAACTTATTGGACAGCCTATATACACTATCCAATTAATTATGGAACAGGTTGAATAATAAAATGTAGTTCCGTTTGATACTATACTGTATCTTTTCATTATGATGCTTTTTTGTTTCGTGGGCTGTGAAGCCCCCGGTTTATACACCCTGGATTAGGAAATCCAGGGCGATCGGAAATTAATTTTTATTCTGTGTTAATCCGTGTGTATCCGTGGCTAAAAAAATAATTAAAAGTTGATCATTTGATTATTGCATAATTATCTTATTTTTTATATATTTAAGTATTAAAAATAAGTAGGATTAACGTAATGAAAATATTAGTATATTTGGATTCAACCAGGCTCAGATATGTGTCTAAGAAAAAAAGCATATGGGTTTATTGTAATTTTGTTGTAGAATGGTTATAAGAAAGAAAAATTCCGATAATCTTTTCCTTCTTTCAAAAGCAATGTGGAAACTTTTTTTGGGAAAAAATAGTGAGAAAATAAATTTCCTTTTAAAAAATTATATTCATAATAGAATATAATCTATTCTAAAACAAAGTTACTTATCCAAATATAACATCATTCCCCAAAAAAACAATAAACATGTTTTTTAAATTTTAACTTATTTACTATGCATCTAAAGGAGTAAAAATATGAGAATAGGAATAATACTATTTTCCATCCTGATTATATCAACTACCTCTTCCTTCTCCCACAGTCAGATTCAGGCTGATTATCCTCTCCAGACAGTACCATATACAGATGTGGAAATCATAGACGATTTTTGGACTCCCCGAAGGGAAATCAACCGGGAGGTATCACTCCCGCACTGTTTCCAGATGTACGAAGAGACCGGTGAATTAGCCAGCCCCAAAATGATAGAAGGTGCGGCTTACATGCTGGCCAAAAAACCTGATATTGAGCTGGAAGAATATGTAAACTCTGTAATTGACCAGACCATCAAGGAAGTTGAGTCCAGAATTAAGAAAAATCCGGAATCCACAGTAAAAATTTCCGGCCATTTCTTTGAGGCTGCGGTTGAGTATCATAAGGCAACCGGAAACAGAAAAATGTTAGATGCCGCCCTTAAAGTAGCTAATGTTATTGATTCCCTTTATGGGCCCAACAAAAAAACCTATATATCCCATCATGAGTGGTTGAAAATCGGACTTATAAAACTGTATCGTTATACCGGAAACCAGCGTTACCTAAACCTGGCCAGGTTCTTTCTCCATGAACGGGGGAAAGAGGATTATAAACGTACTGGTGAATATGCTAAATACCGTACTTACAACCAGGATCATAAACCGGTAATTGAACAGAGCAAGGCCGTGGGTCACTGTGTCCGGGCAACTTTCCTATATATTGCTATGACTGATGTTGCTGCCTTGACCGGAGATGAAGCGTTAGTCAAAGCCGTGGACCGGATTTGGAAAGATGCTGTCTATAAAAAGACTTATCTGACCGGTGGTATAGGATCAGTCCGTTTTCACGAAAAGTACGGTGATCCTTACCATCTCCCCAATCTGAACTCCTGGAATGAAACCTGTGCTGCCTACGGAAACGCTGTGTGGAATCACCGCCTCTTTCTTTTGCACCGCCAGGCAAAATATATTGATTTGATGGAACGGATTCTCTATAATGCCTGGCTGGTGGGAGTATCCCTCAAAGGAAATCGATTTTTCTACCAAAATCCTCTTAAATCCTTTGGAAATTATGAAAGGTTTCGCTGGATAAATGTCCCATGCTGTCCTCCTAATATTGTACGTCTCATGGCCTCCTTAGAAAAATATATATATGCAAAATCCAAAAATGATATTTATGTAAATCTTTTCATTGCCAGCACAGCGAATATAAAATTAAACAACTCTTCTATCCATATCACCCAAAAGACCCGGTATCCCTGGGAGGGTAAAGTAAAAATGATTGTAGAACTGGAACAAAGTAAAAAATTTAACTTTTTTATCCGCATTCCTCTCTGGACCAGAAATCAACCTATGCCCGGCGATCTCTATCATTACCAATACGTTTATGATGACTCCGTAATCATCACCGTAAACGAAAAACCAGTTGAATATGAAATGGAAAAGGGCTTTGCCCGGCTGGTACGAGAATGGAACCAAGGAGATGTGATCGAATTGGATATTCCCATGCCGGTAAGAAAGGTTCATGCTCATAAAAAAATAAAAGATAATAGGGGGCGTGTGGCCATAGAAAGAGGACCTTTAGTTTACTGCGCAGAAGCACCGGATAATAAGGGGAATGTGTTGAATCTCTTGGTACAGAATGATGCCGTTTTTAAAAGTGAATACTGTAAAGATCTATTAGGTGGTATTAGCATTGTTAAAGGTAAGGTCCTAGCTATTTCTCGGGGAAAGAATCAAGATTCTGTTCTGCAGAAACCTCATAAGCTGGTAGCTATTCCTTATTTTTCCTGGGCTAATCGCGGCAAAAAAAAGATGACTGTTTGGTTGGCAGGTCGTAGTAATCGTATCAGATTAAAACCAGTTCCTCCTGAACCAATAAATACAGTCAGTTCTAGAGGGAAAATTGAAAAAAATTGGACAGGTTACAACGATCAAAATGATGCAATCGAGTCTGTTTATGACGGAAAACAACCCCTACATTCCTTGGATGAATCAAATCTGTATTTTCGTATGAGGTCTCCGGAAGGAAAGCCGGTCTGGATTCAGTACGATTTTAAACATCCGACTCAAGTCTCATCCTCTAAAGTGTACTGGGTGGATGACAAGAGATTTTGTAAACTGCCGGAGTCATGGCGCCTTCTGTATAAAAGGGGAAAGGAGTGGATTCCTGTACATAATCACCAGCCTTATAAAATAAAAAAAGACACCTTTAACTCCGTAACCTTTGATTCCCTGAGATCTACTGCCATCCGCCTGGAAATAATACCCCAGAGTATTTTGTACAGAGCAGGTCATATAGGTCCACCTGATGCTTTATTTATTGATAGAGATGTAGTATGGCGTGAGTGCGGTGTTATAGAATGGAGGATAGAATAAAAAAATAACTAAATTTAATTTTAACTATTCATCAACAATGAGGAGTGTGAAAATGAAGACGGAAAATAAAACTCGGCGGGAATTTTTAAAAACGCTGGGATGCGGAGCAGCAGCCGCTATGATTCCAACCTGGCTGGGATCATGTGCTAGAAAGAAGACTCTCCCCAATGTTCTGTTTATTGCTGTAGACGACTTGAACGACTGGGCTAACTGTCTGGGAGGTCGACCTGGAGTTCATACACCCAATTTAGACAGACTGGCTAAGCGAGGAGTCCTGTTCACCAATGCTCACTGCTCAGCACCAGCCTGTAATCCTTCCCGGGCCAGTCTGTTTACCGGAATCAGACCATCTACTTCAGGCATCTATTACAACCGCCACCACTGGCGGCAATCTCCTGTTCTTAAAAATGCAACTACCATTCCTGAATACTTCCAATCATTAAACTATCATACAGCAGGAGGAGGAAAGCTGTTTCACTGTCTTTCCTGGATTAAAACCAGCTATGGAACCAATGAGAATGATCCTGAAATATGGGATGAGTACTTTCCCTCCAAAAAAGATCCGTTACCTGAATTTGTCTGGCCAGAAAGTGCAGTTAAAAAAAATAATGGAACTGTCATATGGAATCCTGTAGTAGGAGATCAAACACACAATCGTCCCCCTTATTTTTTTGATTGGAGTCCGCTGGATGTACCGGACCGGGAAACCAGCGATTATAAAGTAGTGGATTGGGCCACCAAAAAACTGAACCAGAATCATGAAAAACCATTTTTTCTGGGAGTGGGGATCTTTCGGCCCCATATTCCCTGGTTTGTACCCAAAAAATATTACGACCTTTACCCCCTTAATGAAATTAAACTTCCTCTGACTCAGGAAAATGATCTGGAAGATTGTTCTCCAGTAGGAAAAAATTTTTGCCGACGGGAGTGGCAGGAATGGATTTTAAAGCAAGACAAATGGAAAGAGGCGGTTCAGGCTTATGTAGCCTCAATTAGTTATTCTGATGCTCAGCTTGGACATTTATTGGACGCATTAGATAAATCTCTCTATGCTGAAAATACTATAATTGTTCTCTGGTCTGATCACGGTATGCATATAGGAGAAAAGGAGCACTGGGAAAAATTTACACTTTGGGAAGAATCCACCCGGATTCCGTTGATGTTTATAGTACCGGGTATGACACAACCACAGAGCATATGCCAGCAACCAGTTAGTCTTTTGGATGTCTATCCAACTCTGGTAGAACTGACAGGTAATAGACCGGCTTCCACCTTGGAAGGTAAAAGCTTGGTACCCCTGTTAAGAAATCCTTATCTGGAAACTGAAAAACCCATTGTGAGTACCTGGGGCTACAATAATCATGCAATCCGTTCTAAACACTGGCGGTACATTCGATATCATGATGGAACGGAAGAACTCTATGACCACCGGAAAGATCCAAATGAATTTACTAACCTCGCTTCAAAGCCTGAATATAGGGCCATAATGAAAAAACTTGCCACTTGGATACCTGAAGTAAACTGTTCACCTCTGGACAATGAATGACCGAGGTTATTTGGATTTTATAAAAAAATTACTCCTTAAGTTCTGTTTCCATGGTCAGGGAAAAAATTGGCTTTTCCCGTCCATGCTTTCCATTTAGCAGCCAAAACCTTTTTCTAATTATGATAATTTTCTCCAGAGCATTCAAACCTAAAAAATCAAGTCACAAGTCTGTCTTATTTATGAAATTTCCAATAAATTGCATACCGATGGTCAAAAAGGCGATAGAAAGGAATCAATGTAACATCTCTTGGTGATCCGACACCTATTGTTTGAAAAACAAGTGAACGTCCTTCTACAGGTTTAATCCATTGATCCGGATATTTAGGGTCTGCTTTAAAATCAGGAACAGGAATGGGATCTTGTTTCGGAGCATATTTATTGTAAATATCATCATAAGCAAGCTCTATCTTTTTAAGTTCACCTGCTAAAACCAAGGGTCCATACATAATCGCAGCTATACTTGGATCATCCGGTGTTCGCTCAACATATAAAGACATTGGTAAAACAAGATCAATTTGATCTCCGTTTTTCCAAGTACGGCTGATTGACATGTAACTCCCTCCTTTTGCAGAAACAGCCTGCTCTTTTCCGTTAAGAGATAGCTTGGCCTTGGACTTTACCCAGCTGGGAATCCTATAATTTATAGTAATATCCACTGGATTC
>CAZAIK010000016.1:0-9138 GCA_964485195.1 uncultured Methanosarcinales archaeon | reverse complement strand
TAGCACAGCAGGTTGTGCAAGCAAATATCTCAACAGAGATTCTGTATTCTTTTATAATTATAGTTTGCAGTTTAATGATTTATTATGGAACAAAGGAGATATATGACTTAAGTTCATATAAAGGCCTGAAGTTTTTCAGACAGGCATTCCTGTTCTTTGCTTTTGCATATTTTTTTAGGTCATTTATCAAATTAATCTTATCTTATTTTAATGTTCATGGAATTTTCTCAATTTCACCAAAATTATTCAATCCATTAGTTAGTCAAGTAACTTTGATAATATTCATGTATTTTAGTGCAATGGCAATTTTTTATTTGTTATACAGTGTCATGTATAAAAAGTGGAAACATGAAAATAAAATTTACTTGTTCCATATAATCGCTGTTGTTTTAGCTGTATTTAGTGTTGTATCAAGAAACCCTTTTTCATACTTGGGATTGAATATCTTATTACTGGTTTTTGTTCTTGTTGTAGTTTATGTTTCTTATAAAAATTCCAAAAAGAAAACAAAAGGGCATAATCTCTATGTAATTTATGTATTGTTATTATTTTTCTGGATATTAAATATAATCAATATTCTCATCCCCACTTTTTTTCAGAACTTTCAGTTGATTATATATCTGGCCTCTTCTGGAATATTTCTTTTGATGCTGTATAAAGTTTTGAAAAAGGCAGGTTCAAGTTAAAATGGCAAAAAGAGGTAGATTAAGGATAATTAGAGATATTCTATCTATTATTCAATCAAACCAAAATTCTATGAAAATAACCCCTCTAATAAGAAAATCAAATCTCTCTTCATCAGGTTTTTATGAGTATCACTCAGAATTATTGAAAAAAAATTTTATTAAAGAAACAACCCATTCAAATAACAAATTTATTTCAGTAACAGACAAAGGTTTAAGATTTTTAGAGAAATATGAAACAATTATAAATTTCATTGATGAATTTGAATTATAATAATAAAAGTTAGGCGATTGCTGATAAAGTCCTCTTTATCAACTTTCTCGTTGCTCGGATTTTTATGATTTATTATTGTGCTTATGCGAGTTTAAATCTTTATCAATCAAAGCTCCATTTAATCAGTGAGGTATGTAACAACAATCCGTAGCTCACGGCTATTCACGGGTTAAAGGTTTCAAAAAGCTAAGCTTTTTGGAACACCAAAAATTGAAGATTTTTTGATTCCTGTGGCTTTACGCCGTTCGCTTTTGCCAAGCGGATTTTTGGAACTTTTAAAAGCCTTCATCTCCGCACTGAAATGCGGAGCTTTCGGTTTATTAAAAGTAATCAAAAATCAGCAGCATTTGTTTTTCTTTTCTGTACTGTTGCATCCGCAGTCTGGAATTGTTGCTTTCTTGTCGCATAGCTTTTCAGCAAGATTTAGCATTGAGTTTGCAGGCGTTTGCTTTACTTTGCATGCCATATCTATCGCGTTCCATATCTCCTCTTTGGATATTCCAAGCTGCCTTGCCTCATTAAAATGATATTTCAGGCACAATTCACAATTTGACCCAATCGCTGCTCCGATGGCAACAAGCTCTTTGACAGCATCGCTAAAGATGCTTTCTTTGTTTTCAACCATATTGTTTTCCTCCATTTTAGTTATTTTTTACGAAGAGTTCCTTAAAATCGTCATCAAGGATTATTTTATTTGTCATGCCATTCCTTGATTTATGGATGATGCCTTTAGATTCAAGACTTGATAGTCTTCTATGAAGCTTAACACTATCAATCCCGGTCTTTTTGCTTAGAGTATTCTGGGCAATTCTGCCATTGTTTTCAATTATGGACAAAAAAATGGATTTTTCTTCCTGATCTAAAAAATTCAATGTTTTTTCAACATTTCCAAAGATTTTCTCTTTTTCTTTAGAAAATGACTTTGAAAGAAAATAATAAGTCATAATGCCAATGAAAACTCCCAAGGATGCAAGGATGGCTATAATGGTCGGAACAGAAACATTACAGCTGCATGAAGATCCGTAATTGTCTTTGATAAAGTATATTGCCAGCGAAACAATAAAGATGAACCCCATGATCAATGCTGCTGCAAGCAGTATATTGTATAAATCTTTGTTTTCGTGCGTTTTTCTCATTCTTTCTATTGCCATCTTAATGATTAAACCCCAAAAATCTTTTTTAATCTATTGCGCATAATCCCATCTTTAAGCCCATAAATAACATTTTTACCTTTTTTTCGTGATTGAAGGATTCCTAAGTCAGTTAGCTTTGTCAAGTGCATTGATGTATTGCTCTGAGTTCTCCCAATCAACGCAGGTATCTCACAAGCGCATTTCTCACCATTAAGAAGGACTTCTACTATCTTGTATCTTGATTCTTCGCTAAGTGCTTTTAGTAGTCTAAGATTGTTTTCAATAGTCATATCAGTTAGTGCTGATATGAGGATATAAAAACCTTTCGGAATGCAAATAATTAAATGACATTAGTTTTATAAACTATCCAGGTATTTTTTTCACGTTATGGATGTTAAGAAATTAGGCATAGAGACCACTCAGGACAAGAAATATGCCTCTTGGATTAGGGCTTGCTATAGATATGCAAGAAAAAGCAGCCACCCAACTACGCATGTTGGGGCGTTGCTTGTTAAAGATAACAAAATTATTCTGAAAGGAATGAACACTTTTGCTCCTGGTGTGAAACATACAAAGAAACGTACGACAGGAGAAAGTGTACATCACTACCTTAATCATGCAGAAAGAGATTTGATTTACAAAGCAGCAAAAAAGGGGCTGTCTATCAAAGGGCTAACAATGGCAATGCCTTGTCTCCCCTGCATCAATTGCGTAAATGCCATTATAACTTCTGGGATTAAATTTTTAGTCACGCACAAGCAGATGATTGAAAAGACTGATGACAGGTGGAGAGAGGAGATTGAAGACGCTGTAAACATGTTGAAGGAATCAAAAGTAAAGATTATTGCTTATGACGGAAAGCTTAATGTTAAGGCATATTTTAACTATAATGAGTGGGAAGCGTAGCCACTTGCGCAGTCCTTTTTAATATTTGGTATGGGCCCGCCGAGATTTCCATTTCTCATTTTGAACTCGGGACCTCCGGCTGTCTTAGTTGCGCGAACGCAGGACATATAAGACCGGCGCTCTAATTGCCCGCCAAAGGCTCCAGGCTAAGCTACGGGCCCATATGCTGACATTAAGCGGTTCATTTATAAAAATTGCGGTATTAAGCAGTTAAATGAAAGATCCTGTTGAGGAAACAATAAAGGTGTATGATGAGATTGCAGAGGAATGGACGGCCAGGTACGGAAACCTTGATTTCATGAGGGACTTCGCCGACCTTTTCATTGACAATCTTGAGGGAAAAAGGATTCTTGACCTTGGCTGCGGGCCGGGCAGGGACGCAAGATATTTTTCTGAAAACAACTTTGAGGTTGTTGGAATTGACCTGTCTGAAAGCTTTCTCAAACTTGCCAGGCAAAACGCGCCAAGGGCAGAATTCAGAAAAATGGACCTGACAAGGCCTGAATTTCCCAGGGAGCATTTTGACGGGGTTTGGGCAGCTGCCTCTGCCCTGCACATCCCAAAAAAGCAGGCGGGGGAAACACTGAAACAGGTTAGTTCTGTGATGAAAAAAGGAGGCATATTGTACTTGTCCCTGCTGGAAGGGGTTGGAGAGAGATACACAAACATTGAGTTTGGCAATGGGAGATTCTTTGCTTATTATGCCAAAGAGGAAATAAAGGAAATACTGGAATCCCTGGGGTTCAGGATAATAGAGATATACCCCTCTCCCGGCGACGTCCACATAGAAATGCAGTGGCTTAATGTTTTCGCGGTCAAGAAATGACCTATTTCTTAATGCATTCAAAGACAAGGTATTTTGGGAGGAAAATCCCTTTTTCAGGCACTGGCCTGCTTTCAATTAAGCGGGTTGTAATGAGTTTGTTCTCTTCTAATTTTTTTGAGATGAAATTCAGCGAGAAGTGCGTTTCACTAAAAACAATCTTCCTTCCTTCTCTTGTCACGGCTTCCGACTTGTAAACACAGCCCTCCCTGAAATAATTCTCTTTTTTGAAATCAACAGCTTTATCAGAGGAATCCTGGTCGGGGGAAAGGTAAAGGGGATGGAGTGTTGAGATTATTGCCCTGCCTTTCTGCCTTAATACCCTGGCAGCTTCTTTCACGACTTTCCCCAGCTTTTCCCTGTTTTCAATGTCTGGGATTACAAGGTTCATCAGCACCAAGTCTGCAAAGTTCTCCCTTATTCCAGGTACAGACGCCACATCCTCATTGATGTATGTTATGTTCTCGTGACTGTTCTTTTTCTTCGCAATCTCAATCTGGTATGATGAGAGGTCAACAGCAATGATTTTAGCCCCTCTTTCTGCAAATACCTTGCTGTAACGGCCGTCCCCGCAGCCAAGATCCGCAATGTTCAGGCCTTTGACTTCCCCTGCTGCTTCAAGAATAACTGGTTTCAGCGCAAGCTCTTCTGCCAGCACACCCTCAGAGTATTTTTCAACAGTTTCTTTTTCAGTAAAGTCTGTTGCCATAAGGTTCAGGTGCGTAGTCATAATTAAAAAAGGTTGTAACCACAAAAAAGTAATTAAAATAGAAAATTTTATAAATCAAACAGGAACCTTTCAGGATATGACAAGAGTGTTATGCACAGTGGTTCCTGTATGCGAGAATGCCAAGATGAATGATTTGGCAGGCATCTCTGCAGAATGGATAAGCGGATCCCCGCATAACAACATAAAGAAGGGCGACCTCGCTGAAGTTGCAAATGACAATTTCAAGTATTCTGAAGATGGAATTGAGATAAATACCATAAGGCCTGAATTGGAAAATGATGACATATGGGCATTAAGGCTTTCGCAGGAGAGCAAGGATGGGCTTTACACGTCAGAAATAGTGGGGTATAAGAGAGAAGATTCATTTGATGTTTCTGTCTCCCTCAACTATGAGACAAAAGAGCCGGGAAAAACACAGTAAGGGAGCTGAAAAGAAAAATGCTTTGAACAAATGCGCCAGCCGGGATTCGAACCCGGGTTACAAGCTTTCTGCGTTATGGCTTGGCAAGCTCGTGTCCTAACCACTAGACTACTGGCGCTTTTTCTAAAATGAGTGGGCCCACCCGGACTCGAACCGGGGATCCTCTCCTTGTAAGGGAGATGTCATTTGCGGCGCATTATGCGTAGCCACTAGACCATGGGCCCGTGACTGGATAAGTTTAATGCCTGTTTTAAAAATGTTTTGAAAGAAGTAATAAAAAAATATAGGAAAAAAGGTTCAGCCACCCACACAGTTGGTTGACTTTATGACAATCAGTCTCTGGTTAAGACAGGCCTTGTCCTCCCCATTCTGCGTGATCAAAGGCATTGCCACCACTCTTTCTATGGTCTCCCCGATGTCAAAGGAGTATTTAATAGTCTCTCCCTTCTCAACAGTCCTTGTGTCCTTGAGATACTTGACATCCCCATCAGCTGTCGTGACCTTGAACCACATTCCTCCCAGGGAGTCTGCGTTTCCAGAATATGCCAGTTGGATTGTTGGCTGGTTGCCTTCAATCTCGCACGGAGTCAGCAGCTTGTTCTTTGGGTAGCCTATAGCATAGGCTATGCTGCAGTCCTTGACCTCTTCAGGCACTTCAGCAACTTCTGATGGTCCTTCCATCACCTCTTCTTCTGAAGGCCCTGACCCTTCCTCAGGCGGAGTTACTGTTGGCTGTTCAGGCTCTTCTTCCACACCTCTCATAAGAAGCACTATCGCGATTATTATAATAACCACTATTATCACACCAACAATCCAGCCAGTGTTGCTTTTTTCCTTTTTGTGGCTCTTGGTTTCAGTCTTTTTGGACTGAGATTTTTTCTTTCCTTTTGATTTTTTCTTTGCCATGGTAAAAACCCCTCTTTTTTATTTTTTTAAAGGAATGAAGGTTTATTTCTTTTAGTCATATTTAAATCTATCGTTTTTGTAACTGCTGATAAAACATCAAAAGATGTTGAGGAGACTGTTGACAACTGCGCTTGACAGTGCAAGAAAATCCTTTTAAGGATTTTCTGCACAAAAAATGCCAAATGGCATTTTCTTGTGCCGGCAACACACAGTTGACTGACCTGAGAAGGCATAAATTTATAAATGGATTATTCAAGAGAATGGCTATGGAAAGGACCAATACTGACAGGATATTTGAAATATTGTTCAATGAGGATGAGATCACCTGGCAGTCCATTATTTACGAGCTTGTGAAAAGCGAGGAGATGGACCCGTGGGACATCAACCTTTCCCTGCTGTCCAAGCAGTACATTGAGACCCTGAAGAAACTGCAGTCATTTGATGTCAGGATTTCCGGAAAGGTCGTTCTTGCAGCGGCCATTCTCCTTAACATAAAAAGCACAAAATTACTTGATGAGGAGTCAAAGCTTGACGAGCTTATCAATCCTCCGGCTGATGTGCTGGATGAAGATGAGGAGCTGGGATATCAGAGATTTTCGCTGAAGGACCTGCCCTCTGACAAGATAACTCTCATCCCAAGAACCCCCCAGCCAAGAAAAAGGAAGATTTCTGTCTTTGACCTGGTGGAAGCACTGCAAAAGGCCCTGGATGTCAAGAAAAGAAGGATACTGAGGGAAACAGATGTTCCTGAAATGCCTGTCATAGACAAAAAGGTTGACATTACCAAGATAATAATGGACCTGCACAAGAAGATAAAGCAGATATTGTCAGAGAAAAATGTCCTTACCTTTTTTGAGCTTGCAGGCTCTGAAAGAAAGGAGGACCAGGTTTCAACTTTAGTGCCCCTGTTGCACCTCACAACCCAGGGCAAGATTGACATAAACCAGAACAGGCATTTTGAGGACATAGACATAAGGGTCAAAAATGAATGAGGAAGAAGTAAGGGAAGCGTATTTTGAGCTGAAGGTCATTGAGGAGCAGATGAAGCAGCTTCAGCAGCAGATTAACAACATCGAGAATAACATAGCTGAGTTTGACAATTCCGTGAAAAGCCTGGACGAGCTCAAGGAAAAGACCGGGGAGGAGACTTTCGTGCCTGTCAGCGCGGGAATTTATGCAAAGGCCAAACTTGAAGACACGGAAAACTTTGTGGTGAATGTGGGCGCAGGCGTTGCTGTCAGGAAGAACAGGGAAGAGACGCAGAGGGTAATCAGGAAACAGATTGATGAAATGCGGCAGTACAGGGAGCAGATGCTCAAGGGCCTCCAGCTGTTGGGGGCGAGGGCAGAGGAAATAGAAAGAAGTGTTTCGCAGGGCTGAAAAATGTTCAAGTTTCTAAAGGAAAAACTGAAAGGGGCGGTTTCAAAGTTCTCCAAGCAGGTAGAGGAAGAGGTAGTTGAGGAAAAGGAAGTCAAAAAGAAAGCTGGGGAAAAAAAGCCAGGGGAAAAAAAGAAGCCAAAAGAAGAAAAGCCGGCCAGGAAAAAAGAAGCAAAAAAGAAAAAGCCTGAGAAACCAAAAAAGGAAAGGAAGGCAGAAAAGCTCAAGGAAAGAAAAGAAAAAGAGGAAGAAAAAAGAGAAATAAAAGAGGAGGTTGAGGATTTAGGGGAAGAAAAGCCCGGGAAAAAGGGAAAGAAGTTCCTGTTCTGGAAGAAGAAGGAAAAGCCCGAGGAGAAAGAGGAAAAGGAAAAAGAAGAGGAGGTTGAGGAAGAGCCTGAAGAAGCAGAAGAGGAAAAGAAGAAAAGGGGCTTTTTCAAAAAGGTCGGCGAGGCTTTCACGACAAAAACATTGTCAGAATCAAGATTTGACGAGATTTTCTGGGAACTGGAAGTTGCACTGCTGGAAAACAACGTCGCAATGGCTGTTATTGAGAAAATAAAAAACGACATGAAGGATGACTTGGTCAACAAGAGATTCAATCGCTCTGCCCTGACGGAAACTGTGGTGGAGTCCCTGAAAAACAGCCTGGAAGAGGTTCTCAGCCAGGAAAAGGTCAACCTTTTCCAGAGGATAAAGGAGAAAAAGGAGCCTTTAGTGATATGCTTCTTCGGCATAAACGGCAGCGGGAAGACAACAACAATAGCAAAGCTTGCTTACACCCTCAAGAAAAGAGGGATTTCCTGCGTGCTCGCAGCAGGGGACACATTCAGGGCGGCAGCCATAGACCAGCTGCAGAACCACGGAGACAAGATAGGAGTCAAGGTTATAAAACACGAATACGGCTCAGACGCTGCGGCAGTTGCTTATGATGCCATACAATATGCCAAGGCAAGGAGCATTGACGCTGTCCTGATTGACACCGCAGGCAGGAGCCATTCCAACATAAACCTGATGGACGAGCTGAAAAAAATCATAAGGGTTGCGAATCCTGATTTGAAATTGTTCGTGGGGGACTCCCTTACTGGAAATGATATGGTTGAGCAGGCTGAAAAATACGCTGATGCCGTGGGGATTGACGGCATAATACTCGCAAAGGCAGATGTTGATGAAAAGGGAGGGGCAACAATATCTGCTTCATATGTTACTGAAAAGCCGGTTTATTTCCTGGGAACAGGCCAGGCTTATGATGACCTGGAAGAATTCAGC
The DNA here is from genome assembly GCA_964485195.1 of uncultured Methanosarcinales archaeon. Classification (GTDB taxonomy): domain Archaea; phylum Nanobdellota; class Nanobdellia; order Woesearchaeales; family CAIVOO01; genus CAIVED01. The sequence continues at coordinate 619 of CAZAIK010000016.1, read as the reverse complement.
AAGGAAAAGATTCTGGGCAATTTAGGGCTGGCCTGAATTTAATTCTTTTATGTATTTTAACTGATTAACAAACTCATTTCTTCTGCGAATGTATCTCATGGCATTCAAGACTTCATTCCATTTGTTTTGCGACCTTAATTCCTTGCCTGCAACAATAATCCTTTTGTAAACCTCTCCTTGATCGCTCTCTTTTGGGTCTTCTGCATCTATAATTGATTTCAATCCTCCCATGCCATCTTCGGGGTCAGAAGCAATATCCAGTTGGTCAGTAAGAATTGTTGTCTTTTCGTCAGACATCAGGAAATACTGGAGCAGAAAAGGCTCAAGCTCTCTTCCTCTTCTGCCTGGTTTTGAAAAATAACGGGGCTGCCTTGCTCCTGCTTTTGCTGTGATTTGTTTGATCGCTCCGCCTAACCCCTGCTGATAAGCATACCTGACTGATTCCTCTGCCCAAGGGGGCATTTTCTTGAACTTGTCAAACTCTTTAAGCCCAACTGCCACATTCAAAGTGTAAAAGGAGAGTTCAGACAGCCATTCGAGTTTTTTCCTTTCTTCTTCAGTTATTCTTAGTTTCATATAAAAAATTGCTTTTCAGTATTTATAAACTTTTGCGTAGTGA
>CAZAIK010000015.1:0-9218 GCA_964485195.1 uncultured Methanosarcinales archaeon | reverse complement strand
AGGGTTATGACACGAGCAGTCTTGAAGGTGACCTGTCAGGAGTGGAATTTGAAGGTGAAACTCTTGTTTTTCCCGACGGCTCAAGTGTTAAGGCAAAAGGCACAGGAAGCAGCCAGAGCATAGAAGTTGCTAATGACGGAAGCATAAAGTCATTCTCCAACACTGCGGGCGTCTCCTTCTTCAACGCGCAGGGCGTGAGCTACACAGGCGCTGAGCTATTTATCCAGAGCGCAGACTCAGTCACCTGGGAGGGGGCCACTTCAAACATCGTCTACAACTTTGCAGGGCAGTCAGGCACCTTCTCTGTGGAATCAGCAGACAGGGTCATTGTTGAGACTATGACTTTTGACAAGATTGTGGATTCTGTGTTCACAGTGACCAATGGCGAATTAATATCAGCAGGCATAGAGTGCGACAAGAACAACTCAGAAACCAAGTTCCCAAACTTCATACCAGGAAACCCGAGCTTTGTGACTTCAGAATGCGACAAAGAAGAAAGATATTTTGTTTCATACAGGGAAACCCCGAACGAGATAATGTTCAGCCTCTCTGAGAACACGAGCCTGTTCTTCAAGGGAATAAATGCTAACATAACCTTCAACTCAACAAGCGACAATGCATCACTCATAATAAAACCCAACGGCGTTTTCGGAGTGAGGGACGGCATCCTCAGCTACATCGCAAAAACCTTCACAGAACAGCTGGAGGGAAACTGCCTCAACTATTCCATAGCTGACATTGACTTCTCAAGGGGGTTCCTGAAAACAGTCTTGCTTCCGTTCAAGGACTCAGGACTGGCGTGTTCATCTGCCCCGGCGCAAGGTACAACAGGATTTACCCAGAAAAAGAGAATTCCTACTCAGTATACAACATAGGAACAGATTCTTACAACCTTGTATTTGACAAAAACGCGCTTTTCGCAGGAATCCACGAAGAAAGGAGTGAGGATGATGATTACGGCTTCATCTCAAGCAACATAACCCTGAACGGATTCATACAATATGACAGGTATCCTGAAAAAGGCCTTTTCCCGGCAATTTCAGGGGAGGAATACAAATCCCTTTCTCTTGACTGGAAAAAGGTTTATGCAAGTTACGAGGAAAAGACAAGAACAACAATAGATGGAATAAGAAACATCAGCATTTTCTCAGAAAATCACAACAACGGCTCGGGAACAATCATTGAGGTTAACTCCGGCTGGTTCAACATAAGGGAAAAAAAGATCAACAGAGAGACAAGAAGGTTTGCAGACTTCAACAGGGACATAATATACCCGGACTATGTCAGGCATTACAAGTTCAACAACGAGCCGGAGATAAGGATACGGGACAAGACATTAACGCAGAGGGGGACAAGCGAAGAGGGAAATGAAAAGGTCGTGAAGATGTTCACTCCCGGCACAGGAAAACAGACTGAATTCCTGGACTGGCTGAAACTCAAGACAATAATAAAGGACCTTGCGGAGTTCGTGGGGATGCTGTTTGAATAATGGCCTCACAAGTTTAAAGCACTTTCTATATTTCCCCTTGCTTTTCTTATTTTCGCATCTAAAGAGTCTTCTTCGGGCCTGAAAATGTGCCAAGCTTCATCATTTTTTCTTGCAATATTAATGGCGCGTCTTAAAGCAAGGCCTAACTCGGTCATATTTTGGCCTTCATATCTAACGCAGCCAATATTTTGTCCTGTATGTAAATAAAGCTTTTTAGCAATATCAATAATTGCTTTTTCATCCCCAGATGTAACAAATTTGAGATTATCAGCAAATATCAAAAAAACAGGAATTCCATTTTCTTCAGCGTATTGTCTTGCACTCTCCAAATCTTTCTGCTCTTTCATGGAACTTGCAGTCAAACCTTCTTTTGATATTTGAAGCACGTAAACAGGATGAGAATTTTTTTAGTTGAGTTTATCAGCCATTCAAGTCTATCATACTCTCCAGGCACAGGTCCATTTTCTATTAATGATGAATAGCTCATTTTTACAGTATATATAATTCACCCATTTATACTTTTCTTTTCACCCTGTAATGTAGACTCTATTTTTTCCTTTTTTATTCTTAGATTTTAATTCATCGTCTACCCGTTTGATGAAGGACCTTATATGTTCCTTAGGTTTTATGCACCCTCCAGCAACAGTCATTGTCAAATACTTATAACCTTCATTTATCAAATTGCTGCCTTTATAAGTACCAATCTCAGTTTCTTCCACTTCCCTTCTAATTTTTTCAGCCCTTTTAAGCACCTCTTCTTCATCGTAGTGGAAATTTTCAATAAAAGCGCAAAACTCTTCACCACCATATCTTGCAACGAACATCCTTTCTTCGTTCATTAATGCCTCCTCTAAGTTTTTTTTAAAAATACTGGCTATTTCCGTTAAAGCAATATCCCCTTGAGGATGACCATATAAAAGATTATACTTGCCAAAATTATCTATACCACTCATTAAAAAAGCGATTTTGGAATCTTTTATTTGATTCTGTAAAAATTGGATATACTCTTCCAAATAAATCTTAGAAAATAAGCCGGTTACGTCTATTATTGCCTTTTCATATATCCTATCATTTTGTTTTCCTATCTCTTTTAATTGTTCCTTAACAAAAGAAGCCTCAAAAAGAAAAAATTCATAAGAGGAGCAGGTTATGGAATATTTAATTTTATTTAGTTCTTGAATAGTTTTATCCAGGCTCGTTTCCGCATTTGACAAGCAAAGCTTACGGACAGGAACGGTTTTTGATGAAACAGCCCCTGACTTCTCCGCCTGTTCAAATGATTCAAATTCCTCATTAATAAAAGAGTCTAATTCTTCAGTATTGTCAAATCCTAATTTTTTTGAGATAAAACATGCTACCAGTAAAATTTGCAATATTTTAACTTTGCGCCGTAGCGAACACTGCAGCCAGCCTTTAAAAAAACAAAAACAGCAGTTCCATCAGAAATATTTAAAAAGAAACACCTCTTTGGAAGCAGTTAATAATGAAAAAAAGAGGCCAGCTTACCATATTTATTATTATAGGCATTGCAATCCTTCTTCTGATAGCCATAATCTTCTATTTCCAGAGGGAGGAGGTCAAGCTGAGGCCTGAGAGGCCTCTTGAGCAGAAGCTGGGGCCTGTGGAGTCATACATCCAGTCCTGTGTTGACGAACTGGGGGAGGAGGCTGTGCTGACTATGGGGCAGTTCGGCGGCTATGTTTACCCCCCGAGGGAATTGGAGGCTTACCCTGCAGCCCACGTTGTTGAGGACAGGCTGGGCTTTTTGAAAGTCCCTATGTGGTATTATGATGACAAGACCTACATGCCTTCAATTGAGGAGATGGAATTCCAGATGCAGAGATTCCTCAACAACTCAATTGAGGAGTGCCTGGAGGATTTCAATCCCCTGAGGGAGGAGTATGATTTTCAGAGGCTGGGAAAGCCTGAGTTCACAGTGACCATTGCAGAGCAGGACGTTGTCATTGAGACAAGCTACCCTCTTGAAGTGCTTCCAAAGGCAAGGCAGGAATCCTATGAAATAGACAGGTTCTCAACAATCATTCCAGTAAAGCTGAAAAGGGTTTATTCGCTTGCAAAAGCCATATTTGAAAAGGAGAATGAGGATAACTTCCTTGAGAACGTGACTTTGCAGCTTATGACAATGAATTCAAGGGTGCCTTTCACAGGCATTGAGTTCAGGTGCACTGACAAGGAGTGGAGCCTGGGAAGCGTCAGGAACGAGATTAAGGATGCTGTGGCTGCAAACATGCAGAGGATAAGGTTCAAGAACACCAACTACATTCCCTTCCAGGAGCCTGAGGACGAGTACGAGGATTTCATGGACGTGAGGATAGACCCGAAGACAGGGGAAATCCTGAACCTTCCCAGAAGGGACCCTCCTGTTGACCTTTACGAATACGCCCGCTTCTTTTTTGACGTGACCTCAGAGGATTACTCAGACCTGACTGTTGACACTGTCTTTTACAGGGAGTGGCCTATGCAGGTCAATGCAATACCCAGCGAGGGAGGTGTCCTTAAGTCAGAAGCCCTGAAAGGGCTGGACATCCTTAAGTTTTTGTGCGTGCAAATGTGGCATTTTGTTTATGACGTGACATTCCCTGTGGAGTTCGCGATAAGGGATGACGAGTCCTTCGGAGGCAGGGGTTATACTTTCAAGTTCGCAACTCCAGTAATCATCTCCCATAACAGGCCGCTGAAGCTTCCGCTGTCAGCAAGGGCTTTCCAGGCGCCTGTGACAGGAGGGCTTCCCTGCGAAAACCTCGGAGGGCCCACCTTAGACATAAGGGCCTACAACAAGATAACATTTGAGGAGCTGAAGGATGCCAACGTAAGCTACAGGTGCCTTAACAGCGTCTGCTCCCTGGGACATACAAAGGCTGACCTGGGGGTTTACAGGTTAAGGACTCAGCTTCCTGTGGGATGCGCAAACGCCAACCTGGTGGCTGAAAAGGAAGGATTCATTTCAGGGCAGGTAACTGCCCCGCGAAGCGGGAAGGTGGAGATTCCCCTGGTGCAGCTGAAAAAATATGACTTCAACGTCACCAAGATTTTGTCCTTGAACCTTGAGGAGGTTTCGCTTTTAGCTGACGAGGTGGTGCTGATAAGCCTTGAAAATGAAAAATACAATTATTCGCAGGACATTGTGTATCCTGACATTACAGAGGGCAACCTTTCAGAGCTTTACCTTGTTTACGACTCAGTGACTTATGAATTGAACATGTTCCTCTCCAAGGGGGAGAATTACGTGGGAGGCTGGACAGGCAACTGGACTGTCAATGCCAAGGAACTGCACGACACCAACTTCATAAACTTCAGGGTCTACCAGAAGGTGCCTTACCCCTCAACAGACGAGGAAACTGTGGAAATGCTTGCCGAGGTGGCAAACCAGTCAAGGAATTACAAGCCGGAGTTCAGGAAAATATGAAAAAGATAGTAGCATTGTTCATGTCCGCACTCATAGTCTTGCTTAGTGTTTATTCTGCCCAGTCCCTCCAGGTGGTTTTCAATCCTGACTCGGTTAATGTCACTGCAAATTCCGCAGAAATAAAATGGCAGACAAATGAAAGCGCTGACTCCGCCCTGACTTACTGGAATACGCTGGACAATGCGACAAGCACGCTCTCCCAGCAAAACGCTGTCAACCATTCCTATACCCTCACAGGGCTGAACTCCAGCGCCACATACAAGTACTGGTTTTCTGTTTCCACTATTAACGAGACCATAGTGAGGAACAATTCAGACAATTATTACGAATTCACCACCCTCAATGTTTCAGAAATCCCTGTTTTCGTAAACGTGACAATTCCCAAGGATTACTTCAGCACAAGGCTGACCCTTGAGGGCACAACTGTTCCCAACGCCCTGGTGCACGCCTATGCAAACCCCTCTCCTGGGGAGATTGGAATTGCCTCTTACGATTTTGAGACATTCGCAGACGAGAACGGAAGCTTCACAATCTACAACCTTCAGCTGGACGGCTCAAGGGTGGAAAACACCGTGGTGGTATGGGCCAGGAGCGAGTCGGGCAGGACAAATATGACTTCAGGAATTGTGAGGCTTGACCTCATCCCCCCTAATGTTACCATAAACATTCCCAGCACCACAAGGACAGGAAGCATAATGGTGAACGGAACCACTGACGAGAACATAACTATGGAGATTTATGTTGGGGCTTATGTCAACAACACTGCTCCTCAACTGAATGAGAGCAATCTTGTTAATAACGAGACCATCACAGTCTCCTCAATAACGCCCTTTTCGTTTGACCTTTCAATGCCTGCGGACAAGAACCTTGTCTTTGTGAGGGCTTATGACAGGGGAGGGAATGTGGTTACAGCGCAGGAAACAGTTGTTTCAGACACTGTTCCGCCCTCATTTGAAGCCCCAACTAATCTTGACGCTTACAGCCCCACATATATCTTTGATGTTGAAATAGACGGAAAGCTTTCTGAGGAAGGAACTGTTACAGTTTATGTAAACGGGGAAAAACAGGACAGTGTGAGCACAGACGCTGACGGGGATTTTGACATCACCGCCGTGGTGGAAAAGGCTGTTGTTGAAAAAATAAATGCCACTCATTTTGAGGCTTCCTACGGGACATTCATCAACCAGACATACGTAGACACCTATCCCAACCACGTAAGGCTGGTGGCAAGGGACAAGGTGGGGAACACTGCAGAGATGGAAGGAACCATCACTTATTCCCCCTGCGGTTTCGGAACCTGGTGGAATGTCAACCAGGGAGAGGGTGCTTACATAATGCCTTCAATACTTTCACCCCAGATGCTTCTTGACGGCAATGCGCAATTGTCATTGAGCTTCAGGCTGCAATGGCAGGGCCTGGGAGATTACAGGCTGGTAAGGCCTGATGTGAGCATAATCCCGCTTAACATACAGTACACTGACAATTATGATGAAGAATGGATTTCAAGAATATCCACAACCCCTTCAAGGGACGGCAAGTCAGCATACACCCTGATTAACTTAAGGGCCCCTGACCCCACGCCTCCGGGGGAAAACTGGACTTATCAGGAGAAGATTGCAAACATCAGCAGGCACAGGATGACAGACAAGGCTCCGAAAAAGCTGGAGCAGTACAGCTGCAAGGTTCCCGGATTCGGATGCGTGAAGCTCCCCCTGATGATAGAGATAGAGTTTGAATCCGATGATTACAACGGCACCCAGAAGATATGCAATTACGTGGAAGTTGCCATAGACCAGTCACTGCTGTCAATGCAGGACATTCCAAATGACTACCTGGAGGGCATGATTGACCTGATGGACAACTTCATATCAAACATTGAGCCGACAGTGAAGGTATTGCAGGATGTGGAAAAGGTCTTGCTTTACACATTCTTCGGCTCCATAATCGCCCTTTACGGCATAAAGGTTGTGGAATTGTTCAACTGCAGGTTTGCCCAGGCTGTGGGTCAGTCATTCACTAAGCACGATGCTCTGCAGGGATGCCCTGAGGAGAATGGTTATACTCCAAGCGTGAATAATAACTATGACTCTGCCCAGTGCCAAAGCTGCGCAGAAGTCCTTGAAAAGAGGATGAAGTTTGAGCACTACCAGAACTGGATTGGGGACAGGCTGTTCATGCCCGCAATCCCCACTTTGCAGAAGTATGTTGAGGACAACTGGGACAATCCTTATTCCTACTGCTATGGAGACCCTGAAAAGAACAATCCTCTGACATTGGCTCCGAAAGATTATGTTGCCATCGCGACAAACGCCCATCCAATAACAGATGAAAATAATTGCCCTTACCTCCACAAGAGCAACAGCGTTAAAATAGACGCCTCTGCCAGCACAGCTACTGATTTTTACCAGTGCTGCGGCACAGAGTATTCCAGGCAGTGGAGGAGCGGGTGCGCACTTCTTGACCCTCTTGAGGAGTCTGCCTGCTACGCAGACCAGGCAAACTACATAGTTGAGGGCGAGAGGATTCTGGAACAGTCAGACATTGAATCAGGAGTGAAATGCCATCCCCTGTGGAATTCTGTTGCAGGATTCTGCGAGCCGCAGGGAAGCTTCATGCCAGAGCTGGTGAGCACGGGATGGACCTGGGAGAGGGGAACTGACGCTTACGAGCTTGGGCATACCAAGAGATTCTTTTTCATGGTAATACCAAGCATAGAGGCGGGAGCATCCCCCTTCCTCGGAAGGATGAGCTCAAGATTCGGGGCAGAAACATCTCCCAAAGATAGCTACAAGGTTACATCAGGATATGTGGGAGTTGATGTGACAGTTGAGGAGAAGAAGGAGCAAGAAGAATACACACCTCCTGGAAGCAGTATGGAAGACTGGTACGGTGGGAAGCCTGTAGTCCTGCAAACCGGCTATTCCTATTACCACGAGCCGGCAGATGACTGGATAAAGGAAGGATCTTTTGACCCCACTGAGGACTGCAGCCAGTGCATCAACTTTGCTTCAGCAAGTAATCCTAACTGCGCCTCTTTCAACAATTTTATTGAAGAGGTCAACAAGCACGTGCGTGGCGGAAATGTTGACAAAAGTACAGCCTGCAATGTTTACAATGACATAAAGTCAAAGATGGGAGTGAGGGACAAGGATTACATAATAGATCCTGCAACTGCCGGCTTGCTAAGGAGTTTGCAGTGCATATCCCTGCCCTCAATCGTTGCTTATCTTAATCACTGGAAGAGCATATTCCAGCTTATGAAAGGCTGCTTCCAGGTAACAATGACAACAGGTGAGTCCAACCCCACAGTTTGCAGGGAGGCATTGTCAATGCAGGTTTGCGACACTGTTTATGAGGCAATAAAATGCTTCACCAACAAGTACAGCATAGCCCCAACAGGAGACAGGAAAGGTTTCGGCGCCAGCATCGGGAGGGTGCTGGGGGCTTTGACCAGCGCAGGCTCTGATGTCGCAAACACCTTATCATCCAGGTATGGGAAGGACTCATTCTTCCAGTCCATCTTCGGCGAGAAGAGGCTGATTAACGCAATCTGCCTTTTCGCATTCACAGGGGAGTGGCTTTTTGACGTTAATGCACTGGTGGAGCAGGACTTCCCAGTGCCCATAAATTCCACTGTGTTGGTCACTCCATCAGAGAGGAGGTTCGTGTCAGCCAACCCCCTGAGCAGCCCGCCAGGATTCGCGGTTTTCAACTACAGGGTGGGGCTGGCAATGGTTGCAGGCTCTGACCTCACTTTTAATGTTGAGCTTGTCTGCTCCAATGACTATTCCTGCTCTCCTGCCCAGGGTTTTGAGGGCGGAAGGTGCGACTGCGTGGAAGCGCATAATGGTGAGACAGCTGTAAGGCCTTTCCCCCTTCCGATACAGAACTCGTTGAGGGCAGGGGAATCCTTGGGAGTTGGAGGCAGGGGCGTTGTGTTCTCTAACCAGTTTGAAGCCCCTTACAGGTATGACAAGGTGAGGGTTACCTGGAAGTGGAAAAAAGATACCAGCGGGGAAACCCTTACAGATTCCATAACAGTCCCTCTTGACGAGGTGGGGGGCAAGCCCCCTGTTGTTTGCGAGTGGGACGAGGCCCAGCTTATGTTCCTGTGCAACATCGGGTTCGGGGACGAATCCGTTGCAATGATAAGCGAGGCGATACCCACTGAGCCAACGTATTATCTCAACGAGCAGATACAGATTGAGACAACAATAAGGCAGAGCATCCCTGACGACGCAGAGCTTTACTGCTCAGGAGCACGATATTGCAACCTTACCACGTTCCTTGACGTGAGTGTCA
>CAZAIK010000014.1:0-10963 GCA_964485195.1 uncultured Methanosarcinales archaeon | reverse complement strand
ACACAGCGGTGGAAGGATTCATCCAAGCTCTTCAGGATAATGGTTTGGTTCCTGTGTCCAATAAGGTTTGACCAGAGAAAATAATTCCTTGGATATTCTTCGTATCTCAGGTGCCCGAATTCCCCGAAGATGAATTTGTTCTATAGATTTAAAAAATCTTTTTCCTTTGCTTATTTCCTTTGGGGATAAAACCGGTCTCGTCATATCCTTTTACCTATTTTTACTAAAAACAGTAACTAAAAACAGTAACACAATACCTATTCACCAATTTCTGGTCTCACTGTTTCTTTCACTAGATTCACAGGTTCCATAAGTTTGTATACAGGATAAACTTGAGTTCCTCTTCCCCATTGAGGGACAATATAGCGGTCAAAGAAGTCCCAAACCAGAAGACCGTCATCGCTCTCAGGCTCTAATAGAGAGGATGCCACATTAGCCAGTGGCTGAGCCAAGGGAATAAATGGAGTGTCTTCGGGAAATTCCATCTCTTCTGTGACATAATTTCCTTTAACTGAATTCAGATGATGTCCCTGATAGGGTCTTTCCATGGATTTCAGTTCCTCAATCACAAATTTTTCCACTTCAAGTTGAACGGACTTTTTGAGTTTTTCAACTGTGATTCCGAGCTGGAGAAGTTTTTGCTCTACTTCTGGCACAGCAATAGGCATCAGATATCCATATGGAAGTCTGACGCTGCTTCGGGCATCATAATCCGCATAAAAAGGCATGGTGTAAGTTTTTTTCTTGTCTGTCTTTCGGGCCCTCTGCCATCCTCGATCTGTCTCGATGACTTCCATTTCATAACCATGGACCGTGATTTCCTGCTTATTTTTTCCTATTTTGGTAATATTTTTACTCATTCGTGTTGTTTTCTCTTATTATTAAAAAACTCAAAATATGATTACAATAGAATAATGTTTTAAGAAAAAATCTCTAAGAACCGTTATGAGAGGTAGAATATTGGATTCCTCATCTCATATCCTTTCCCCTCTATTAGATAAACTAACTCTATCACCGAATCATATAAATACTTATATTTTATAATACTTCTTCAAAAGCACTCTTGCGGATTAAAATTTATGATGATATATTTTTGTACGGCTCCTAGGAGGGATGAAATGAAAATAAGCCGAAGAGATTTTCTATTATTTTCCAGTTTATCATTAACCACAGTTAAAGAAACCCATAAAGCCAAAGGCCAAGAAAAGTACATAAATCCAAGAAAAAACAGTATTTTGGTCCCTGAATCCTGGATTGAATTGAATACGAAAAACATAAAATGGAACCTGAATAAAGTTAAGAATAGAGTTAAAACGCCTGTGATGGGAGTCATCAAAGCCAATGCTTACGGACATGGTCTAATTAAATTCGGGAAGCAGCTTGAAAATCTGGGGATTCACAGCCTTATGGTATGCAGGATGCAGGAAGCGGTCAGACTAAGAGAAGCTGGAGTGACCAGTCCCATATACAATTTCGGTCCTCTTTTTCCTAAAAATACAGATATCTTAGTCAGACACAATATAAGCCAATTTTTGCACTCCGGCGATTATGAAAAAATGAGTCAACAAGCTGAAAAAAGAGGCGCTCAAATAAACATGCATATTCATATAGATACAGGCATGAACCGGATGGGCATCCCTTATCAACTATCTTTTCCTGTTATCCAAAAGGCTTCTCAATTAAAAGGGATTTCTCTCTCTGGAATTTCAACCACTCTTTGTGAAGATCCTCAATTTGATAAAGTTCAAGTCAAAAGACTTCAGTCCGTTTATGACCAGGCCAGAAAATCAGGCATAAAATTGGGCACCCGGCATGCAGCAAGCAGTGCCGGGATTTTTGAATCCCCGTCTCTTCACCTGGATATGATCAGGCCGGGTATTGCTCTTTATGGTTATTATCCCAACTCAAAGACCCGACAGGAAGATTCTCTATCTCTCCGCCCAGTGCTTGAGTTTAAATCAATAGTGGTGGATGTTAAAACACTTAAACCAGGAGAATCAGTTTCTTATCACAGAGCCTATACAGCCAAAAAAAAAGAAAAAATTGCGGTCATCCCTGTGGGTTATTCAGACGGATATCCTCACTCAGCTTTTCAAAACGGCAAAGTTCTTATCAAAGGCAAAAAATACCCTGTTCTCAACTCCATCACAGCCAACCACATGGAGGCGCTCTTGGACACCAATTCTAATATCTCACCTGGGGAGGAAGTATGCCTTATTGGCTCCCAAGGAAATGAAAAAATCACAGCTGATGATGTGGCTGAATGGTCCGGAATTTCAAATTACAAAGTCCTGATCGGATTGAATCCGCTTATCCCCAGATATCTCTATTAGAAGGGGCCTTTTTTATCCAGTTCCTTTTGTACCGCTTCTTTGAGCTTCGGGTTTATGACAACTCCCTTGGACTCAGCTTCTTTCACCACAGACATGGCTCTTTCATACTGTTTGGTCATGAAATAGATATTGATGAGATTGTTATAGGCTTCCTGATGCTTAGGATTTTGTTCAATAGCTTGAACATACTGGTCGTGAGCTTCCTGGTATTTTTCGAGTTTAAAAAATATATTCCCCATAAGGTAAAAATAGTTGTCAGGAATTTGTTTTTCTTGAGGTAAAGGCTCGGCGAGTCTGCTTTTAACAGTCCCTAGTTCTGACTGCAAAGAAGCGATCTTGCTATCATACGCCATTTTTTGCTGTTCCTGAGTGGCCTGTTGTTTCAATTGTTCATATTGATTTATACTATCTTGGATGTCATCTTTCTGTTCACGAAGTTGACTGATGTAATCTTCATAGGCCAAAGTAAACATATGATTCATAAATTCATAATTTTTCTTAGCTTCTTCAATATAATGGAGCGCATTCTCTAAATCAGACTTTTTATACATGAGATGAGCCATATAAAAATTAGCCTGTGCATGCTGAGGAAAAACCTCCAGACACTGTTTGAATTTTTTCTCTGCTTTATTGAATTTTTCTTCTCTATAGAGCTTCTTTCCTTCTTCAAAGTAATGAACCGACATCTCATAGTTTTCATAAAGCTTTTTTTCATTCATGTAAAAGTCCTTTTGAGCAAAGCTTAGACTTGAAGTTAGTGCTAAAAAAACAGCCATAAAAAAAGGAGCTGATTTTTTTATATGAATTTGACCTTTTCTCATTAGAGCTCCTTTCCCCTATTTATTTAGTCCACATTATAGTACCAATAAACTCCTAAATCAATCCTGATATCTTGCATAATTTAGTTTAAAGTTATATTATATTGAGTAAAGACAATGAGAAAATATACCTTACTATTCATAACCGTGATTATCATGACAATGCTGTGCTCTGTCATGATTCGTGCAGAGAAAAAATCTCCCAAAGACCTTCCGGAGAGATACCGCATCTGGCTTGAAGAAGAAGTGGTCTATATCATCACTGAAAATGAAAAAGATGTCTTTCTTCAGCTTGAATCTGACCGGGAAAGGGATATGTTCATAGAAGCCTTCTGGAAACAGAGAGATCCCAATCCTAAACTTCCTGGAAACAAATACAAGGAAGAACATTACCGCCGCATAAAACACGCCAACCAGGTTTTCGGTCGTGAGGCTCCAGGACCAGGATGGCGGACTGCCAGGGGAAGAATATTCATTATCCTGGGAGATCCTGATTATATAGAAAGATATGAAAATGATTCTGAGATCTATCCCACCATCATTTGGTTTTATGAAGGCATGGCTGAGTACGGACTCCCTAATTCCTTTAATGTGGTGTTTTTTAAAAGAGGGGGAATGGGAGAGTACGAACTTTATTCTCCTATAAAATTCGGTCCTCAGCATCTTCTTACTCTATATACCGGAGACCCTACAGATTATTTGTCTGCCTACAACAAACTTATGAATATCGAGCCTTCGGTTGCCCGAATCTCCCTCACCCTTATTCCTACAGAAATCCAATACATAAACTCCCCATCCATAGCCTCCGAAATCCTGATTTCCCAGATGATTCCAGAAGCCCCTCATGAAAAAGTCAAAGACACCTATGCCAAGAAGCTTCTAAAGTACAAGGACTTTATCAAAGTCGATTATTCAGCTAATTATATTGAAAGCGATGCCATGGTCAGAGTCATTCAGGATGAATCTGGAATGTTCTTTGTTCATTACTTGATCGAACCCAGTCAATTTTCTGTTGAAAATGTCGAAAACAACTATTTCAGCAATTTTGAAGTCAATGGAAGTATCACCAATTCAGAGGGAAAAATCATTTATCAATATGAACGGAAAGCCCTGATTGAACTCACACCTAGCCAACTTAAAAATATCCGACAAAAGTTATTCAGCTTTCAGGATTTGTTTCCCTTAATAGAAGGCAGTTATAGACTTGACTTATTGATGAAAAATACGGTATCCAAAGAATTCACTTCTTTTGAAGTCTCATTAAATATTCCCAGCTCTTCTTCGCTTATCATGAGCGATCTGACTTTAGCCAATAGGGCTGTGGAGAATTCTAAATACCAAGGAAATATCAAGCCCTTTCTTTTCAGCGACACCCAACTTGTTCCCTCTCCCAGAAATGACTTTTGTCAAGACGAGACTCTCTATCTCTTTTTTCAGGTTTTTGGGCTGAATAAAAAGCTGGAACAAGAAGGAATCTTAAGATACACTTTGTTTAAAGAAGATAAAGAAATCCATTCTTTTAAAGAAATCCGTTCTTTTAATAAAAACATCACTGCTTATGCAGACAAAACCTACTTTATTGAAGAATTTCCTCTTTCTGATTACTCACCAGCCAACTACAGGATCAAAGTCTCTTTATTGGATTCAAAGAAAAATGAAGTCCTTTCCTCCCAGAATTATTTTTATATATCTTTTTTTGAGGATCTCCCCAGACCTTGGGTGGTATCTTTTCCCATGCCTGCTTCAGATGATCCCATGTATGCCAACATTCTGGGTCTTCAAGCAAAAAACGCAGGAAATTTAAGCCGAGCTTGCTCCCTGTTGGAAAAGGCTTATAATGAAAATCCCGCCTCACCTAAATATGGACTGGACTTAACTCAATTTCTGTTTGAGAATAAAGAATTTCAGAAAGCCAAACAAATCGCTCTTCCCTTTGTTGAGCGGGAAAGAAATGAGTTTCTCTCATTGCTGGCACGCTCTCTTCAATCCCTTAAAGAATACGACCAAGCCATCCAATATTATAAAGAATATCTCTCTCACTTTGGGACCCACCTTCCCATTCTCAACTCCATAGGAGAATGCTATTACCGCTTGGGCAATTTAGAAGAAGCCCTGACTGCCTGGGAAAGGTCACTTGAGATCAATCCAAACCAGGAGGATTTGAGAAAAACTGTTGAATCCATAAAAAGGAACCAAAAAAAATGAAAAAAGAATTTATATATCCCCTAGTTTTTTTTTATTGTCTGGGCTTTTTTGAAGGCTGCGCCATGCGTCAACAAATAAAAAATCTCAGTCCTGAAAACAAAGAATTTTTTTCTAAGGTCCGTTACATCATTACCGCCCAGGAAAAAAAGATATTTCTCAACCTCCCCAAATCGGAAAGAGATGAGTTCATCAAGGAATTCTGGAAAAAAAGAGACCCAGATCCTTCCACAGAAGAAAATGAATTCAAAGAAGAATATTATGAACGGATTGAAATGGCTAATCTGCTCTTTAAGGAAGGAGGCACTCCAGGATGGCTCCAAGACAGAGGAAGAGTCTATATACTGCTCGGCCCACCTTTTGAGCGTCATACCTATCCTAGGGGGCGCTCTTTCTATGGAAAACCTGAAGAGGTGTGGTATTACGGATTTTATCCCATCATTTTTGTGGATACAGACTGGAACGGTGATTATGAACTCACTCCTCTTGGTGCCCAGCACATCGCACAGATGAACAAGGCACAGATGGATGAAAAACCTTCTGTGGAAAGAAAAGATGTGGTGTTTGACTTTAAAACGAAAATTCTAAAAACAGAACAGGGAGAAGTGGTTTTCCAGATTAAAATCCCATACAAAAACATATGGTTTGAAGAACAGGATGGCATTTGGCAGACCACCCTTTCCGTATCCCTAGAAGTCTTTGATAATTCAAAAGAAAAAATATGGGGAAAGGATGCGGATTATCCTCTTTCTTTTTCTGAGGAAAATCTGGATGATAAATTCAGAGAAGATTATTTGATCCAAATACCCGCCGAGCTGGATCCGGGTCAACACACCGTCAAAATAGAAATCGAAAATAAGGAAGATAAAAATCGGATAAGCCGAACTCTAAAATTTAGGGTGAAATAGAAAAAATCAATTCTATATAGGAATGACCGGAGGTTATAAAGGCATGATGGATACCAAACCCTATAAAAAATTTTTCATTTTAATCACCATTATTATTTTTTCCACAGCTTCTCTTTGGGCTCAAGCCGGTCACGGTAGAGCGCGGATATCCGGAATTGTGGTTGATGAAAACAATGAGGGAATCCCCTCAGCACAAGTTGTCTGTGAGTTCATTGAAAATCCTGAAGTCAGAGAAGTCACCTCCACTGACAAGAAAGGAGAATGGGCCATATTAGGTCTGGGAACAGGAATGTGGAAAGTGACTGCTTCCAAAGAAGGTTATATCGCAGCTTCTACCGAATTATATGTCCGGCAGCTGGAGAGAAATCCAAAAATTGAATTGACTTTAAAAAAGATAAAAGCCGAAGGATTGGATATCAAGGGGACTTCTTCTTTGGACCTTATTGATCAAGCCAATGCTCTGTATAATGAACAAAAATATGACCACGCGCTGTCTTTACTTCAGCAGTTTTTGGAAGAAAATCCAAATGCTTACCAGACCCATGCCAGTACCGGAGACTGCTACAGAGAAATGGGAGAGTTTGAACTGGCTATAGAAAACTACCAAAAAGTATTGGAAGAAGCAGAAAAAGATAAAGATTTAGGAAAGGAGATGGCATCCAAAGCTCTGGCTGGAATCGGGGAATGCTATCTGAAAATGCAGGACCTGGAAAAAGCTCAGAGTTACTTCGAACAGTCTCTTGAGGTTTATCCGGAGAATGAAATTTTAGCTTACAATGTGGGCGAGATCTACTTTGCCAACCAAAAAATCGATCAAGCCATCAAGTACTTCACTATCTCCACTAAGATCAAATCTGACTGGCCTCCTCCCTATCTAAAGTTAGGTTATGTCTATCTCAACAAAGGTGACTTTGAAAACGCAGAAGAGAGTTTTAAGAAATTCTTAGAACTGGATCCGGATTCTCCGGAAGCTCCTACCGTGAAAAGAGTGCTGGAATTTATCGTCGATAAGAAATAATAATCCATTCATAAAAAAACCCCCTTCCCGGGTCTCCCCGGAAAGGGGGCTTGCATTTCAGTTAAATTTGACTCTATCTAATTAGAATATGAACTTGATTCCGAATCGAGCTGAGATTGGGGGAAAGAAAGCCATTTCCTTGAGGAAACGGGGATCAGGCACATAGCTGATTGTTCTGTCGATGGTGGTCACTGTGTTGGCGTTCTCATTATAATCCCATCCTGCCAGTCTCTCTTCATCAGTCAACACCGCAGATGTCTGGTTCATTAGGGTGTAAAGTCTTCGGGCTGTGGACACATCAAACACATTATCCACATTCACTGTGAACTGCACTCTGTAACGGTCTGTCACTCTCAGATTATACTCTGCGTACAAGTCAGCAAAAAACAGGAACGGAGCCCGGCCATCAGTGAGACGACCATCTGGGTAATATCCTTCCAGGCCGGTGTGAAGCTCTCTGGTGACTGGAATTCCACTCATACCGTTCATGACCGTTCCTACAGTCAAACCAAACGGGAAAGCATAAGAACCATAAATTTTGAACTGGTGCGGTCGGTCTGTGTTGAGCAGGCCCGTAATCTCTTCCAAATTCTTATCCCACATGTGCCACCACAGGTCCCAATACCTTTCCACATTGGGGTCATTTCTTCCCCATTCATCTGAACTTGCCAGACCAGAGTAGTTACCCCACAGGCGGCTCCAAGTGTAAGAGAATCCACCCAGCCAGTTGTTGCTGAAGCGCTTATCCAAAGCAATGTTCACGCCCCAGTATTCGCGCTTGGCCTTGGGGGTGGTTGGGTATTTATCAGAAAACATTCCACCTTCAGATTCGGGCAGAGTGTAACCGAATCCCGGATTGGCTGTGTAGTAGGATTCACCGGTCGGGGTCAAAACACCCACGTCTTCGATGGTGCGCACTATGTGCTTGTTCACCACTCTGACTGTGGCAGAAAGGTTTTCAATGATCTTTCTCTCTAAACCAAAAGTGAGCTCTGTCTGAAGTGTGGGTAAAAGATCCGGGTCAGTGGAGTCAAAGGAAGGTTCACGCCAGTTGTAAGTTTCAAGATAGGTTCCGCCGGCACCGGGATTCTCTTTGGTGATCTTGGTGAAGTCATAGTCATCCAAAGTGTAGTAATCACTCCACCATTTGAATCCACCGTAAGAACCCACGGCCATATCCAGCTTCATGACATCGTAATACAATCCATAACTTCCGAAAATCTTGGTAGAAGCATCACCAAACAGGTCATAGATGAAGCCCAATCTGGGTGCGATCTTATCCCCAAAACCAAATTGAACTGGTGGATAATCGTATTCTGGAAGGTCTGAGAAGCTGGGGATGTCTTCTTTTTCAGCTCTCACTCCAAAGTTCAGAGTCAGCTTGTTGTTGGCAAAGCTGGGTGTCCAGGAATCCTGCAGATACAGAGCCCAGCGAAAGGAGTTGGGATTGGCAAAGGTGCCGTAAGGTCCGGCATCTCCTCCTCTGACGGCATAGTATCCGTAGGTACCGCGTACAGTTTCTCCTGTATCCAGATAAGTGAAGCTTCGATCCCAACCCAGCATCACATAAATCTCATTGATGGTGTTGTCAATGTCTTCCTCAATCCGTACCATCTGAACACCGGCTTTCAAGGCATGTTCACCGATCAGGTCAACATACAAAGTGGTGTCAAAGTTAACCGCCAATCGGTTCCGGATGTCCTTTTTGGTCTCGAACAATTCACCGTAACTGATGTTGTACCAGCCACTTCCATGCTGGAGGCTTTCCGGGATCTCATCAAACATCAGGTTGTTGGTGTAAGCATAACCCGGAGCTTCTTTAAGAAAGCGCCATCTGGGATCATCAGGGGGTTTTACCTGCTGGTTGGTGGTGTTTTTAAAGAAATATCCACCGCGCAGACTGAAGAACAGGTTAGACCCCATTGAATACTCGGCAGTGACTGTGCCGCTGTAATTGGGATAATCATAACCAATATCACTGTACACACCTTCCGGATTACCTGTTCCGTCTCTTGCCGGAAGGGTTCCTCTGTACTTGTAAAAATTAGAGACACCGGCAGCAGACAGTCTTAAGTTTTTCATAGGTTGAGCGGTTAATTTGAACTGCCCGTTCCACCAGGTCTGATGCCGTGTGTGGGAGCTGTCAGGAGCGGCTCCTGCAGGAACCCACTGCACATCTCTGGTTGTGTCGCGGAACACAGGTAAAAATGAACCAAAAAACCACAGCCGGTCTTTAACGATATAGCCGCCCAGACTGAAGCCGACTTCATAACGGTTTTCTTTATCTTTGCCCAGGGCTCTATCCAGTCCTTCTCCGGTTTGATAATTGACGTACTCGGCAACAGAGGTATCTGTAGGATCCAACCTTAGTGAGTCTCTCTCCTGTCCATCCAGAGCGCTTCCGGAATAATAACCGATCAGTTCACCATGGAATACATTTCCACCGGAACGGGTGATAACATTGACCACTCCACCCATGGATCCTCCGAACTCAGACTGATATCCACTGGCCACGATCTTCACTTCATCCACAAACTCGAAAGCAGCAGATTGATCTCTGTCTCCCTGGTCCATGTTGGTGATATCCATGCCGTCCATATAGTACATGTTTTCGGCACCACTGGCGCCGTCAACAGAAAGTCCACCGGCATAAGGCTCTGAATTCACACCAGGAACAGCGGTTACTAAAGTATCGAAATTCCTTCCTTTTGGAAGCATCTCAAACATTTCCCTAGTGATGGTCATGCCTTTGGTGGTGCTCTTGACATCCACCAACGGGGACTGTCCCACAACCGTGATCTCTTCTTCTATGGCTCCTGGAGTCATATCAATATTCACTGTAATGGTCTGCTCCACAAGCACCACAATGTCTTGTCGGATGACAGTATTAAAACCATCCAAGACATATTTAATGGTGTAGGTGCCTGAAGACAGCCCAAACAGACGGTAGACTCCATCTCTATTGGTGACGGCAGTGGCAGTTCCGACCATGTTGGGACTGTCTGCTTCAACAGTCACTCCTGGAAGAGGTGTGTCCTGATCATCTGTAACTGTTCCAACTATCTTTCCAGTCGGAGCTTGTGCTGTGATGGTTCCAACAAGAAGAAGAACTCCAAGTACAGCAAAAAAGCAATTGCGAAATTTACTCAATTTTTCCTCCTTTTGTCCCTCTCTTCTTTTTTTGAAGCTAAGGACTCAAGTTTTTCCATTTTTCATACCCTAGCTTGTGATGAATTCCATCTTTCTGAAATTCTTTCACAAGCTGACATAAATAACCTCATTTTTCTTGGCTGATAATATTTTAGTTTTGCATCACCTCCCCGATTATTTATTTTATGGTTAATAAATAGTTCTAAATTTATTTTATTGTATTTCTCCAAATGTAATTGCAAATCCAATTTTCTCCCCTTCTTTACTGTCTTCCTATTAATATTTAATATTCTATTAATACAGATACTTATTTATTATGCAATTTTTGGGCCAAATTAAGCTTTGACTTAAGTTCAATGTTATCAGAGATATGTATTTTTTTTTAATCTTGAAAAATCAACAAACATCCATTTTTTTGGATTCAATTCATTTTTATGGATTTTGCTCATTTTTTCCCTAATTTTTCTTACTTTTATTTATCCTGACCTATTCATAAAAAAATGGCGATGTTCTCATTATTAACTTATTTTCAGC
>CAZAIK010000013.1:0-12584 GCA_964485195.1 uncultured Methanosarcinales archaeon | reverse complement strand
TAATATTTCTGAAACCCCTGACTGCTTTGAGATTATTGCGGGGGTGCCGTTCTTTATGGCTTCAAGGGGCGTCAATCCAAAGGGCTCTGAAACAGAAGGCATTACGTAAACATTGGCCATCTTGTAAGCCCTTATTATGTCATCGCCCCTCAGGAATCCTGCGAACAACATTTTGTTCCCTATTCCCAGCTCAGCAGCCCTCATTATCATTCTTGCTTCCATGTCCCCAGAGCCTGCGACTATGAATTTTGCCTCAGGCACGGAATCTGCCACCTTTTTTGCCATTTCCACGAAATAATCAGGGCCCTTTTGCAGTGTTATCCTCCCGAGGAACAAAACAATCTTGTCATCTTCGGTTATTCTCGGGACATCAACATCGCAAATGTTATCAAAGTCTACTGCGTTGTGCACTACTTCTATTTTTTCATCGGAGATTCCGTAATGTGTCATAACAAGGTTTTTTGTGAAATTGCTGACTGTTATAACCTTGTCTGCATAATGCATTCCTTCCCTCTCAATGTCATATACCTGCTGGTTCACCCCGTTGCCCCCTGTCCTGTCAAATTCAGTGGCGTGCACGTGCAGAACCAATGGTTTCCTGCTAACCTTCTTGGCATTCATTCCCGCCTTGAATGCCGGCCAGTCGTGCGCGTGTATTACCTCAAAATCCTCTTCCTCAGCAATGTTTTTTGCCGCCTCGGCATATCGCAGGACTTCCTGGAACAGGTCGGTTCCGTAAAGGTTGTCTGAAAACTTCTGATTCTGGTTCCGCATCTTATGCATCACCTGTTTATATGAACTTTCAGTAGCATAAGGAGTTATGGGAGAGTCAACAGTTATTGTTTTCACCTTCTTCATCATCTCAGCAGCAGACACAAGATTGACGTGCGTTTTTTCATCTCCCTTTTTCTTTGGTATCACAAACGTTATGTCTGCCCCTTTCTTGACGAGACCCTTGGTCAGGCCTGCGCACGCTATGCCAAGTCCTCCGCTGTAAATGGGTGCAAATTCCCATCCGAACATCAGCACCTTCATAGTATCAGTACATTGCCTCCTTTTCCATTTTTGTCCTCTTTTTTCACGAACTTCAGCATGCCTTTTGGATAGAGCTCTTCAACCACTTCCCTTCCCTTTTCTGTCAATTCAAATATCCTTGCGTAAGGGCTTGAGAAAACTTCCTTGACAAGGCCTTTGCCCATGAGATAAGTTAAGTGATTGTCTGTTGTTTTCCAGTTAACGCCTGCCTCTTTTGCAAGCGTGTTAAGGGTTTTCTTTCCCTTGGAAAGTGTAACCAGAAGTATCTCCCTTATTTCTGAGAATTTTCTTTTTTTCGCCATTTCAAAAACTTCTGCCTCTTTTTTTGTCCTAATTGGTTTTTGAAACACCAAAATTCTGTTTATGGAATTTTTAGTGTCTTTTTGGCAATAACCTTTTACTCTTTATAAAGGTTTGGTTTTTTGGTTGCATTATAGGTTTAAAATAGTCACACCCTCTATTAAATATGTGCTTTATAGTTAAAAGATTCTTATTATAATACGACCAAGGAAGAAAAATAACCTGCTTATGTAAAGATGATAGTATCAAAATGGTTACATCATAGGGCCATAAAAGGCTTGTTTTTCCTTTGGGATGGTATAGAAACCTATTTATAAAAGAAGCAATAAAAGCAAAGCATGGCAAAAGAGGCGGAGAAAAAGGCAGATATTCTATTTGAATCTTCGTGGGAAATATGCAACAAGGTGGGAGGAATCTACACTGTCATATCCTCAAAGGCGCAGCAGATGATAAACCATTACGGCAAGGAAAATTATTTCTGCATAGGCCCCTTCTTTCATCAAAAAGTAATGGGAGAATTTCAGGAAACCTCTGTGCCTGACAATTTCAAGCAGGCATCTGAAGAGCTGAAAGAAATGGGAATTGCATGCCACTTCGGCAAATGGCTGATAAAGGGAGAGCCAAACACCATACTTCTGGATTTTGAAGGTTTTTATTCACAGACTAACGACATAAAAAAGAAATTATGGGACTGGTTCCAGATAGACTCTCTCAATTCGCCCCGCGACGTCACAGAACCAATGGTGTGGGCTTACGCCACAGGCCTTGCGATTGAAAAGCTTTCATCAGCATTCAAAGATAAAAAGATAGTTGCACATTTCCACGAATGGCTAAGCTCTGCAGGCATTCTGTGCCTGAAAAAGAATACAGAGATTCCCTGTGTTTTCACAACCCACGCAACCATCCTTGGAAGGTCAGTATCTTCCAATAAAGAGCTTTTTGAAGTGCTTGGCAAGATAGATCCTGACAAGGAAGCGTATAATTACGGGATCCCCACGAAATACCAGCTGGAAAAGGCAGCTGCGCACAATGCAGATGTTTTCACCACAGTATCTGAAGTGACAGGCACTGAGGCAGAGCACCTGTTGAAGAAAAAGCCAGACATACTGCTTCCCAACGGGCTGGACATGGACAGTTTTCCCACTTTTGAAGGGGCTTCCATTAAGCACAAGGAAATGAAATTCAGGATAAAGGAGTTTATGCTTTACAATTTTTTCCCTTACGGCTCTTTCAACCTTGACGAAGCCTTAATCTTCTTTACCTTCTCAAGATACGAGTTCAAGAACAAGGGAATTGATGTTTTCATAAAAGCACTTGCCAAATTAAACGACAAGCTGAAGGAAAAGGAATCTGACAAGATTGTAGTGGGTTTTCTCTTTGTTCCAACGCAGGTAAAGTCCATAAGGTTTGAGCTGGTGGAGAACAAGGATTATTATGAGGACATAAGGGAAAGCGTGGACAACAGCAAGGAGGACATAAGAAACAGGATTTTGGTAACTCTTGTTTCCCAGGAAAAGCTGGTAAAGGAAAATATTTTTCCTGAGGATTTTCTTAGCAATGTCAAGAGAAAGGTATTGAGATTTTCAAAAAAGGGCAACCCTGACATCTGCACGCACGAACTTGCAAACCCCGAATCTGACGCCATAAAAAACCTGCTGCAGGAAGTGGGGCTTGACAACCTTCCCGATGACAATGTGAAGGCTGTCTTTTACCCTGTATATCTAACAGGCGCTGACGGGCTCCTGAACCTTGACTATTATGAAACAATCATAGGCGGGCATCTTGGGGTTTTCCCCTCAAGATACGAACCCTGGGGCTACACGCCCCTTGAGGCAGGAGCATTGGGAGTTGCGTCAATCACCACCGACATGGCGGGCTTCGGCCAGTTCATTAACAACACAAGGCCTGAGGAGATATGCACAGCCGAGCATTGCGATCCCAAGAAAGAGAAAGGGATATGGGTGGCGAAGATAAGGGAGAAGTCTGAGGATGAGATGGTGGAAGAATTATACAACATATTTGACTATTATTCCAGCCTGGACACTTCCGGAAGAACAGACAACAAGATAGAGGCAAGAAGGCTTGCCTCGCTGGCAGACTGGAAGATGCTTGTAAACAATTACATAAATGCACACAACCAGGCCCTGGAAAAAAGAGGTGGATAAATCTTGGAGCTCAGAAAGGACTACATCCTGAACAGGTACGTGCTTGTGGCTGAATCAAGGGGGAAAAGGCCTCATCAGTTCTCACCCCCGGAAGAAAAGGATGTCCCTCCTGAAAAGAGGTTTTTTGACCCGGGAAACGAGCACATGACCCCTCCAGAGGTTATGAGGGTTCCCGAGGGGGCAAAGCACTGGCAGATAAGGGTCTTTCCAAACAAGTTCCCTGCAACTGAGCTTGAGGGGAATTATGAAGTCAGGACAGACAATAAATATTATACTTTCAGCGACGGCTACGGCAAGCACGAGGTGATTGTTGAGACACCTGAGCACGAAAAGCAGCTGTGGGACCTGAGTGAGGAGGAAATAAAGGGAGTTCTAAAGGTTTATGTTCAAAGAATCAAGGAGCTGTCTGAAAAGGAGGGGATTGAGTATGTTTCTGTCTTCAAGAACCACGGCAAGACAGCAGGCACTTCAATAGTACATTCCCACACCCAGCTTATTGCGCTAAACATAATCCCCCCTCTTGTGCAGGAAGAGCTGGAAGCAATCAAGAATTACGAAAACTGCCCTTATTGCGAGATAATTGAGAACGAGAAAAAATCAGAAAGGAGATGCTTTGAGAACAGCAACTTTGTTTCATTTGCGCCTTACGCTTCAAGATTCCACTATGAAAACTGGATATTCCCGAAACAGCACGTAAAATCAATCACCTTGATGGATGAGGAAACGCTGCTTGACCTTGCAAGGATTATGAAGCAGGCCCTGTCCAGGCTGAAGGGGATAAATGCGCCTTACAACTATGTCCTTCACTATCACAAGGATGACTCCTATCACTTTCACATAGAGATACTGCCCAGGCTGGCAACGTGGGCAGGCTTTGAGTTTTCAACAGGTATGGTGATAAATTCCGTAAAGCCGGAAGATGCTGCCAGGTTCTATCGGGGAGAATAATACCACTATTAAGTAATCATAAACAAAAGGTTTTTATAATATCCCAGCCCAGCCTACCTGAATGCAGCAGACCCTGGAAAGCCTGGACGATGAAGTTGAACTGTTATTGTCAGACCTGGCCGAGGCCCTGGAACAGGATGCTAACAAATGTTTTGGCGTGGTGCTCGGAACCCGCCTGGATTCTGCTCAGAAATACTGCGCGGTCTTTCTCAATAAGAGGGGGATTGAAGAGGCCACAGCGCCTGTGGAAAAAAGCACAGTGAATGCTGTGAGGTACTGGCACCTGATAGGGTTGAGGATGAGCCTGTACCACGGTCTGGAAAAGAATCCTAGTTTCTTTGAACTGAGGAAGAGATTCCGCCTGCTTGACAACTACCTTGAAACCCAAAGGTTTTTTGCCCTGGATATGGAAGGCTATGAAAAAGGGTATCTGGCAGTTCTCACCCCTGTCAACCCTGAAACCCACCCTTCTATGAAAGAGTACGCTGAAAGCAACCCTTTAGGGGTTCACTTTTTCCCTAAGTAAAATGAAACAAGAAGAAAAGATAAAGCAGCTTGAAGAGGAAGTTAAGGACTTGCAGGAGCGGTTTAACGTGTTGCAGGAAGCTGAAGCAAGAAGCGTATTGACCCCTGAGCAGACAGCTGAATACCTGCAGATTGACGCTGAAGAGGTAGTTGGATTGTGCAGGGCAAAAAAGATTCCCTGCGCCAACCTGCTCGGAAATTACAGGATTCCAAAGTGGCTGTTGGATGAAAAAATTGCCTATTATGCAACAGTTTACGGGCCAAGGGATATCCGGGAAGACGATTAAGTCAATTTAATTGTGCAAAAGCTGGTGCTGCGCTCCGTTCGCTCCCAAAACCGCTCCTGAACCCGACTTATTTGCAATCTAAGGTCTTAGTTGGCAACTGCGCCAGGTAGCACCAGCGCCAACACAGAATGCTTGACTTAACCAGGGAAGCCTAACATTTTTAAACACAGAAAGATAACTGACAGTTGATGGGAATATACAAGGAGTATGACATAAGAGGCGTGGTCCCTTCTGAAATTGATGAAAAGAAAGCCTACCAGATAGGGCTGGCTGCCGCAAAATTCCTTGATTCAAAAACACTGATTGTGGGAATGGACGGCAGGACTTCATCTGAAAAGCTGAAGAACGCTCTGACTAAAGGCATAACAGACTACGGTGTTGACGTAATGGACATAGGGCTTGTTTCAACCCCAGTATTCTATCACGCGGTTGTAAAGCTGAAGAAAAAAGGAATTATGGTCACAGCCTCCCACAATCCCAAGGAATACAACGGCTTCAAGATAAGCGACGAGAAGGCGATACCCTTTGTTTATGAGACAGGCATTGGAAGAATTGGAAAGCTTGTGGGAAAGAGGATTCCCAAGGCAGGGAAAAAAGGAAAGGTGAAAAAGAAGAGAATAGTTAATGATTACGTGAATTACCTGAAAAAGAAGTTTGAAAAAGCTGATTTCAAGGACATATCAGTGGTTGCTGACTTTTCCAACGGCGCTGGCGCAGTGGCTGAATCTGTTTTTGACAAATTAAAGATAAGAAACAGGATAACCTGCAGCAAGATTGACGGAAGATTCCCCTGCCACGGCCCCAACCCCTGGAAAAAGGGGGCAACAAAAAAACTTAGCGATGCTGTCAAAAAACAAAAAGCTGACTTGGGTGTTGTGTTTGACGGCGATGCAGACAGGGTTTTCTTTGTTGATGAAAAAGGGAAGTTTGTGTGGACAGACTACGCATTCGCCATTCTTGCTAGGCACGCCCTGAGGAAAAGGAAGGGCAAGTGCTATGTTGACCTCAGGTTCAGCAGGGCTGTTTACGAGGAGATCAGGAAAGCAGGAGGCACTCCGGTAATGATGCGGGTTGGCAACCACTTTTACAAGGAGGCGCTAAAAAAAGAGGGGGTGATTGCAGCAGAATACTCCAACCACATAATGTACAGGGAAAACTATTGTATTGACGACGGGCTTTATGCAGCCCTGAAGATGATTGAGATTATTGCAAGGCCAAAGCGCAGGCTTTCTGAGATGATTGAGCCTCTGATGAGATACTACGGCTCTCCTGAGATTAATTTCAGGGTAAAAAACAAGGACAAGGTCATAGAAGCAATAAAAAGGAAATATTCAAGAAACATAGAGCTTTGGATGGACGGGGTTTCTGTTTACACAAAAAACTACTGGTTCAATTTGAGGAAGAGCAACACCCAGCCCCTTGTAAGATTGAAAATTGAATCCACGAGCAGGGAAGTTCTTGAAAAGATGAAGAAAAAGCTGAAAAAAGAGATAAGTGAGGCAGGGAAATAAGAAAAAGCAGGGAGGAAAGAAGCTAGTGAGAATAAGGGAGCTAAGGGCCCACCATATAAAGGAGTACCTTTTTCTTTATTACGTCAGGAGGGGCTCAATATTAAAGGAAATCACAGAGAGCAATAAAAGGCTTGTTTTTGATTATCCTGTTTTAGTAACCGCTGATATTGATGACATTTGCAGGAAATGCCTGCCTTTTCCTGCGATAAATTACTGCAAAGGGCAGGTCACAAGGCTTGACCTGCTGGATGCAGAAATCCTAGGATTAAACATAGGGCAGGAGCATACTGAAAGAAAGCTGAGAAGCCTGTTCAGGGAAATGACTGATGCTATGGGGATAAAACCAGGCACTGACTTGGGGTTAAAGGACAGGACGAAGATATTGGAATTATTCTATGAAGGAAGGGAATTGCCAATCTACCACGCAAAGAAATATCTTGGAATTTAAATTCTTAAGTAGTAATAAACTTTTATATGCTGTGCGGCTTTTTAAATGGCAATGCGAATTGTTCACGATTTCAGCAACACAGGAATCTCAAGAGAGGGAAAAAGTGACAGCTTTCTTCTGTCCAACGGAACAGGAGGCTACGCTTCCCTTTCAGGGAACAACATAAGCAAATACCAGGGGGTTTACTTTTACGAAGACGGGGAGTGCTACAAGGCGATAGAGAACATTGCCATTCAGGGAGCTGTTGAAATACTCAAGAACAAGTTCACTTCTGTGGTGAGGAAAAGGGGGGAAACAGAGGAATTCTTTTACGTGCCCTCAAACCTTAACGCCTTTTTCTACGAGCTCAGCAGGGAGCAGGAAATCAATATCCTTCTTGACTGCAGGAAGCAGCTTGACTTCAGGAAATGGGGGAGGTTTTACAGGGTTTATCACAAGGAAGGCGTTCTTTTTGTGAAGTACAGGAAGAAATCCCACAGCAACGAGGACAAGAATCACAATGCCAATGAGTACGAAGTTTATGTCGCAATAGTGCCTGACAAGCTTGACTATGAGAAGGCAGGCAGGTGGGAAAAGGCAGAGTATGAATATGACAAAAAAAGAAATGATGAATCAGAAATTTATGTATACAATGCCCTGAAGATAAGGGCTTCAAGAGTGGTGTTCGGTTTCGGGACAACAGAGGAAAGGGCAGTGGAGAATGTCATTGAAACACTTAACCTGAAGAGTGTCAAGGAAATTCCGAATGTCAGGACAAAGTTTGTCCTCAATGATGAGATTCATATGGCTTATCTTTGCGCGCAGGACGCGCTTAACAAACTGTTCTGCTATTCCAACAACACAAGGGGTTTCTTTGCAGGCCTTCCCTGGTTCAACCATCTCTGGTCAAGGGATGAGCTTGTCGCCGTGGGAGGGCTGATTTCAGTCAGGGATTACTGGAGGGCAAAGGAAATACTTATGAAATATTTGGGCCTTGTGCAGGAGGACGGAAGGCTTCCCAACAGGGAGCCTTCCACAAAAACTGAAAATGCGGATTCAGTGGGCTGGATGTTCAAGAGGCTTTACGATTTATTGGTAAGGCTTTTTGCAAAGAACAAGTTGCATAAGTTTTTCAGCGAGGAAGAGCTTCACGAGATAAAGCACACCTTGGAAAGGTCAGTCCACAACATTGCCCAGAATCACTCTGAAAAGGGCCTCATAACAAACAGGAGCCAGGAAACCTGGTGCGACACTGCCCACGACGGAAGGGCGGGAATGAGAATAGAGATCCAGGCGATGCAGCTGAACATGTACAAATTATTGTGGTGGCTCTGCGGAATTTTAAAGGATTCCTCAGGGAAAAAGTATGCAAGGCACAAGGAGGAATTGATGCGCTCAGCTGTTGTGAAGAAATTCTGGAACGGCCATTACCTCAATGACGGTGCAGATGACAGGACAATAAGGCCCAATGTTTTCCTTGCCCATTACATTTATCCCGAGCTCCTGCCTTCCTCTAAATGGAAGGAATGCTTTGACAACGTGCTGCCCCGCTTGTTCACTGGTTTTGGGCTGAGCTCCCTTGACACCCACGACAATAAGTTCAGTGGGAAGCACACTGGAATTGACGACACAAGTTATCACAACGGTGATTCCTGGTACTGGCTCAACAACATTGCGGCGATTTGCCTGTACAGGGTTGGGAAGTTCAGGTACAGCAAGCACCTGCACGGAATTCTTGCGGGCTCCACAAGAGACTTG
Organism: uncultured Methanosarcinales archaeon; assembly: GCA_964485195.1. Taxonomy (GTDB): domain Archaea; phylum Nanobdellota; class Nanobdellia; order Woesearchaeales; family CAIVOO01; genus CAIVED01. The sequence goes on along the minus strand of CAZAIK010000013.1, from coordinate 3,628 downwards.
CTCTGGATGGGATTCCCTGGCTGCGCTTCAGAGATTAGCTCTGCGGAAAAACAGGAATCCTTCGGGTGCTTCAACCAGGCCTGGTCTAACTCAACATACATTGAGATGATAGATGAGATGTTTTAGCTGCATGCAGTACCCAGCGGAGTCTCATTAAAACATAAAATTATAAAGCGAACAGGGAGTTTCAGTTAACTTTAAAAAAGGTTTTGTAAAACCCTTTCCAATGAACCACGACTTGTTAATGTTTACTTTGGACAGGATAATTGCACCCAACCACAACAAGAAAAAAGAGATTCTTAGCGACATCGCTGCAGATGTTCTGTCAGGAAGAGGCAGTGACATAGATTTTGAAAAGCTGGCGGAAGAAGAGGGGCTGGAGAACGTGGACAAGAAGGTGATGGTTGAATACGGGCAGAGAATATTAATGCAGGTCCTTCCTGAGATGAAGCGGTATTCCCCAAAAACAGGCATAAGAAGCATAGACAGGATTTTCTGCAAAGCCAGGGCAAGGCATTTCAGCAGGCAGGTAAACGCGCTGACAGAGGAATACTCTGAAAATTTAAATTGTTCTTACTAATGGGTAGAAAGGTTTAAAAACAAGGGTTTTCTGCCTTTCCTGATGGAACAGGAAAGATGCCAGCTGGCTGACTTAATGAGGGCAAGAATACTCAGCGTCACGAAGAATGAGCCTGAGCAGAACATCAGGGACTTGTTAATGTCAATTACCTGCGGATACTGCGACAACAGCTGGACAGACCTTAACAGGATTTTTGATTCAAGAGGATTCACGCAGGAGGAAAGAGATATCTATGCATACCTTGCCATTGACATGATTGAAGAAGCCCCTGCAATAAATATGGTAAACCGTGCGTATCAAAAGGCTGAAAAGACCAACAGGCGGCTCTCAAGAATCCACGCTCCCATCATTGGCTATGCTGTAGGCTCTCTTGCAGGGATTGTCATCAAGGAGGATGCTCACTTGATGGGGCTCGCAGGAGCTGCATTTGGATTTCTTGGGGATTCCCTGACAGGGTGGCCCTCAAAGAAGGTAGAGGAATACATCAGAAATTTTTTTCACAGGCCCTTTGAAACAGAAAGCATGGTAAGGAAATATCTCAGGGAGTTTGAAAACGCAAAGTCCTGAATTGAGGAAGGTTTCTGAAAGGAGAATAATCCTTGGGAACGCAGAGACAGAATACTCAACACTGGAACTGGGATTAAGCGACGGTAAAATAATCTTTTATGTTGCCAGGGAAAAGAATGAGGACGGCGTGCCCTTTTTTTGATGTTGTCATGTGCTACCTTGAAAATGAAAAGAGCATTCCTGAGGCTGTTGCGGGATTCTTCGGTTACGAGAGAAACATAGACATTTTCCTGAAGGAATGCATTGAAAAATATCTTGATAATACTCCTTTTTCTGAGATGACAGATTTGGAATCTAAATACTGCAACAGAAACCTGATTAGCTGATTGCTTTAATCAGCAATGACTGCGCCCATCCCAATGGAGAGTTATCATTATGCCTGTTTGTTCTTGAAAAGTACAATTCAGGCATTTCCCCTTTCTTGTTCATCACCTCAAATGATTTTTCAAGGTAATGCTCATACTTCTTTTTATTCCTTAATTCCCTGTAAATTATTGCCAGCCAGGGGAATCCCATTGTCCACTCTGCCTCCCCGTCCTGGTTGTAATAATGGTCATTCTTGTACCTTATGACTCCTTTTTTCCTGACAAGGTGCTTTTCCACGTTTTCAAGTATCTGCTTTGCCTGCTCTCTTGTTGCTATCCTGTAAGGCCATATCAGTGAAAGCAATGCCAGATCTGTTTTCTTTGTTGCTGACTCCCTTGGAAGCAGAACATTAAGTATTTCCTTTCCCTTTTTTATTAATTCACTGTCCACTTTTATCTCACTGAACGTTTCCCTTATTTTTTGCAGGCCTGCAACGCAGGCTCCCACGCTTGACGCGTGTATTTCCTCGTTTTCCTCCCAGATTCCGTTGTCCACATCCCTGTAGTATTGTATGGACTCAAGGTATTTCACTAATTTCTGGATTATTCTCCTGTCATTCTCATTTCTTAAAATCCTGAAGCCCTTTTTTGTTAAGTCCGCAACCTTGAACAGGAACAATCCTATCATGTCGTTCTGCTTGTTTCCCCACTCCTCTCCTGATTCGTCAAGTGTTTCAGGAAAATACCTTGCGTGAATGTAGTTCATCTTGTCTTTTGGAGGGTTTGCTATTGCTTTGTCCATCTTTTTCTCGTGCTTGAGGAAGATGTTAAGCATTGCGTGGTATGTCATTTCAACTAATTCCTTGTCCTCTTCCAGGCCCGTTGCGGCATAGCAGTTGTCCCTTATCCAGCACATATTATAGCCTGTGCTTACCCTCTTGCTGGCTGCTGAGAAAAGCCCGTTGGGATACCTCAATTGCTTCAGAATGCCCTTGCTAGTCATTTTCACCCTCCAGAACCCTGTTTACAGAATGCTCAAATAAATGGCTCCTGTTCCTGAATCTGCCGCTTCTCAGCGCTTCGCGTATCCTTTCCAGGGTCTTTCCTGACACTGAAACACTAATCTTGTGTTTTTTATTCATCATAGAGTGGTAAAAAGTAACACCCATATATAAATGTTTTGGTTTTTAACTACTTATTGGTGGTGTTAAACTGTTGTGTCAGTGGCTGCTTCTTAACTTTATAAATGCCTGGAAAAATGCCCCAGCATGGACTCTGTGGAGCTTGTCAAGAGGGAGATGAGAAGGAGGAATTACAGCCATAAAACCATCAAGGCGTATGTTTACTGCATCAGGAATTTCCTGAAAAAATACCCTCACAGCGTACGCAGGATCTCGAAGGCAGACGTGAGGCATTATCTTGAATCCCTGAATGGAAAGTCTGGAAGCACCAAGAACCTGCACCTGAGCGCGCTTGTCTTTTTAATGAAGAACGTCCTGAACAAGAATTTCACCTCAAAGATAAGCTACTCAAGAACCCCAAAGAAGCTGCCTGTTATCTTGTCCAGGAAGGAAGCGGGATTATTATTTAAAAAAATACAAAACAGGAAGCACAGGCTCATCGTGAAGCTGCTCTACGGCTCTGGAATGAGAGTGAGCGAGATTGTTAAGTTAAGGATAAGGGATTTGGACTTGCAGAATAATTACGGCTGGGTTCGCGAGGGAAAGGGCAGGAAGGACAGGATGTTCATAATCCCAGGAATGTTAAAGGCAGGAATTGAGGAAGTGATAAAGGAAAAAGCAAAAGATTATGATTCTTACCTGTTTGACAGCTGTAAAGGGCATTTGAGCGTTAGAAGCGTGCAGGAAATCATCAAAAAAGCGGCAAAAAAGGCAGGAATAATGAAAAGTGTGCATCCCCACACTCTAAGGCATTCCTACGCCACCCATTTGATTGAGAACGGCTATGATATTTCAGCAGTCCAGTCATTATTGGGACATAACAGCCCCAGGACAACAATGATTTACCTCCACACAGCCATGCCCACCCTCCTGAAAGTAAGAAGCCCCCTTGATGACCTGCCAGCAGCCCCAACAACCACAAGCCCACAACCCCGGAATGGCAACAGAAAAGAAGATTATGAACATCCAAAAACAAGCAAGAAACACCCCTAAAA
>CAZAIK010000012.1:0-15781 GCA_964485195.1 uncultured Methanosarcinales archaeon | reverse complement strand
CCTCCTCTCTTCCATCAATGATGATAGGCACGATTATCCTTGCCATTGCTGCAAATAGTTATGAGCTATTGTGCACTGCAGGATTCCCGATGGTATTTACAAGAGTGTTGACTCTTCACAATTTATCAACTGCACAATACTATATATACCTTGGGTTTTATAACTTGGTTTATATTATCCCCCTACTGTTCATTGTCTTGATGTTTGTAATCACTTTAGGAGCTAAAAAAATGACAGAATGGCAGGGACAGGTCTTAAAGCTGATCTCAGGGGTGATGATGCTGTGTTTAGGCATGGTCTTGATAATTAAGCCTGCCCTGATGAACAATGCATTGGTTTCTTTAGGACTGGTTGCTACAGCCCTGACAACAGCGGGAATTATTGTCTACATTACAAAGAGGATCAAGAAAAACAAAAAACCAGATGAAGCTGATAAAAATGAGGATATGACAAAAGAAAAATCTGAAGATGATGAAAAGGAGGTTGAAAATGAAATTTCCAAATGATTTAAGGTACAATAAAGACTACTCTTGGGTAAAAATTGAAGCTAATATAGCTACGGTGGGAATTATTGAGCCTGCTGCAAAAAAAGTGAAGGAATTTGTGTTCATCAAGCTTCCTGAAAAAGGGAAAAAGATAAAACAGGGAGAAACTTATGTATCTCTAGAGGCAGTCAAGTGGTCAGGACACCTATCAAGCCCGGTCAGCGGAGAAATTATAGAAGTGAATGATTCACTTTTTGACGAGCCATCAAAGATAAATAAGGAGCCTTACAAAAACTGGATTATGAAAATTAAGATAGAGGACAAAGAAGGAGTTGATAACCTGTTAGATCCAAAAGAAGCTGAAAAAACATACGGAGAAAAGATAAAATGAAACACAAACAATTGTATTTGATATTGGTAATATTAGGAAGCATAGCGTTAACAGGATGCTCTTCAAATACGCAAACAATACCAACAGGCAGTGTTGTTGCAAACCTCAATGATGATCCTGGCAAAGTGACAGTTTATTTTTTCTGGGGAGATGGCTGCCCTCATTGCGCTGAGGAGAAGCCTTTCCTTGAAGAGATGCAGGAGAAGTATCCTGAAATTGAGATAAAGATGTTTGAGACCTGGAAGAATCCAGAGAACGCCAGGCTTTTCCAGGAAGTTGCAAAAGCTTACGGCACATCAGCACAAGGAGTTCCAACAACATTTATAGGTGAAGAGTACTGGGTCGGCTACGCGGATTACATGGGAGATGAGATGGAAAGCAAGATAAAATACTGTCTCGAAAACAACTGCATAAACCCGGGAGACAAATTAAACTGAGGTGATGCAAAATGGCTGAAAAGCCTAATGCTACAATTGATGTGAGGGGAGAAATCTGCCCTTATCCTGACATAAAGACAAGAAAAAAATTAAAGGAGATGAAATCTGGTGATATCCTTGAAGTCTTGACAGATTATCCTCTGTCCTTGGAGAGGATTCCACGAAATGCAGAGAAAGAGGGGCATAAGGTTATAAGTGTTGAAAAAATAAAAGGCCCTGAACATAGAATGCTGATAAAGGTGAAGTAGATGATGGAATTTTTTGGGATATTATCTGGATTAGTCATTGGATTGTTGTTTGGTTTTGTTTTGCAAAAAGGCAGGTTCTGCATGAATTCAGCATTCCGTGATCCATTGGTATTCAAAGATTTTACTTTGCTGAAAGCAGTTGGTCTGGCTCTCATTATTGAGATGATAGGATTTGGTCTGCTTTCCTATTTTGGAATAATCACTCTTGCTCCAAAATCGTTTTTTATCTTGGGTGTAATTACAGGAGGATTTATTTTTGGCATTGGAATGGTGATTGCAGGAGGATGTGCAAGCGGGACAGCTTATAGAGTTGGTGAAGGGATGGTCAGTTCAATGCTTGCGCTGCTGGCATTTGCATCTACAGCTTATTTTGCAAAAGACGGATTTTTGTCAGGCATCACCAAAACAATACAGCAGCAGGATTTAGGAAAAATAACATTATCTTCAGTCACAGGAATTCCTGCATGGTTATTTGTCATAGTCCTTTCAATTATTGGAATATACTTTTTATTTAGGCAAAAGGAAGCTTCATCATCAGAGACTGAAAAATCTATATTTGGCAGGATATTCAAATCAGGCTGGAACTGGAAAGCCACAGGAATGACAATAGGGATTATAGGGATTTTGGCATTTATATTTTCCCCTCTTTCAGGAAGAAATTATCCTTTAGGGATCACAATGGGTTTTGAGACAATCGTGAAGTCTATAATTACTGGCCAGAACTTCCTAACCTGGGAATCTTTCGAGGTTATTGGGTTGATTATCGGGGCGTTTATTGCTGCTTTAATTGCTAATGAATTCAAAATAAGGATGCCTCCAATAAAAATGGGAGTTCAGGCATTTATCGGGGGGATACTTCTCGGATTAGGCGCGATAATTGCTGGCGGATGCAACATTGGCCATATCTTAAGCGGCGTTCCGCAGTTAGCTGTAAGTAGCATCATAGCAGGAACGTTCATAATATTAGGAGCATGGACTGCTGCATATTTTATGTTTATGAGAGGTGAAAAAGAATGAAACTTGGATTGATGTTAGTAAGGCCGCCCTATACATATCAGGATGTAGACACAGCATACCATCTGGCAAAAGCTGCAATAAGCAAAAAACATGAGGTAAAAATCTTTCTTTATGTAGACAGCGTAATAGCAGCAAATAAAGGGATTAATTCTGGAAGCGAGAGAAACCTTGCCAGAAAGCTAGATGAATTGACAAGAATAGGGGTTGAAGTAAAGATCTGCGGAGTCTGCGTCCAATATAGGGGTATAAAAAGAGATCAGCTTGTAGAAAAAGGAGAGCTTGAAGGCCTTCCGGGTCTTGCAGACTTAATCAAGGAATGCGACAGATTCGTAAGCATATGAGGTGAAAAAATGAATAAAGTATTGCTAATCGTCAATAACGCGCCTTTTGGAAGCGTTTTTGCAGCAGAAGCATTGAGGGCAGGCATTGCTTTCGCAGGGATGGATTTAGAGACAAAGCTGGTCTTTGCAAATGATGGCGTGTTTTGCCTGGCAAAAGACCAAAAACCAGAATTAGGAGGGATGACAGGACTAAAAGAAGGGTTTGATAACGCAGAAGAATTTGGCCTAAAGATATTTGCCAGTGAAGAATCAATGACAGAGCGAAATCTTGCAGAATCTGACTGCATTAAAGCAGACCATATAACAAACAAAGAATTGCGCGACTTTATCGATGAGGCCGAGACAATAATCAATTTTTGAGGTGAAAAAATGGTGCTATTCATAATAAAAGAATCATTATCAAACAAAAATACAAATGTAATGAAATATGTCAAGCAAGATGATAAAGTGCTCCTCATACAAGATGGGGTCCTTATGCTGAACAATAAAACATCAAAAGCTATTGAAGAGTTTAAAGAAAAAAATGCTGAGATTATTGCCCTAAAAGAGGATTTGGAACTAAGGGGTATAAAAAATAATGCAAATGTGAAACTAGTTGACTATGAAGGATTTGTTGCCTTGATAGAAGCAAATAAGGTATTTTCATGATAACAGGCGTCCCATCCTGGGTTGAAATAGAACCTTACAATAAGAATGAATACTTGAAGACAAAGAAGCTGACCGAGGACAATAATCTTACTACGGTATGTATGGAAGCAAATTGCCCTAATAGATATGAATGCTTTTCAAAAGGGACTGCTACGTTTATGATACTGGGGAATACATGCACAAGGAACTGTCTTTATTGCAACATAAATAAAAGAGTGCCTAAAGATGTTGATGATGATGAACCAAAACGGATAGCGGAAGCCGTTAAAAAACTTGGTCTGAGTTATGCTGTCGTAACCTGTGTCACAAGAGATGATTTAGAAGATGGTGGCGCTGAACAATTTGTAAAAACGGTTGATGAGATCAGACAGGCCACTCCAAAATGCAGGGTGGAGCTTTTGATATCGGACTTGAAAGGCAATTGGGAAGCGCTAAAAAAAATAATTGATTCCAAGCCAGACGTGCTAAATCATAATATTGAGGTTGTGAGAGACCTATTCCCTTTATTAAGGCCAAACGGCAGCTATGATTTTTCCCTAAAATTGCTAAAAACTGCAAAAAATTTCAATCCAGAGATAAAAATCAAATCAGGCTTTATGCTGGGCTTTGGAGAAGAGATGAGCCAAATTCTCCAGACTATAACTGATCTAAAGGATGCTGGCTGCGACATTGTGACAATCGGGCAATATTTGCAGCCTAGCAGAAAACATTTTAGAATGAAGAAGCAGTATACTGTTGAGGAGTTCAAGGAAATTGAAGAAAAGGCCAAAGAATTGGGAATAAAGCAGGTTGTTGCAGGGCCTTTAGTGAGAAGTTCATATAGGGCAAGCAGTTTTATATCAGATGAGGGATGGATGTGATAATAAAAAATAAGATAAAAATTACGCAAATGCTGGTTTTTGTATTTACTTCATTTATACTTGTAGGGTGCATGCAACAACAGAATATTGCTGATGTCAATATATTAAGCTTTGAGACAGACAAAAAGACTTATGGGTCTTATGAGGAGATAAAAATAACCGCGGTTGTAAAAAGCCATATACAAATGCAGGATATAACTGCAAGATTAACAGGGATTAAGCCATATAATTATGCTTATATTGATAAATCAAAAGTTATTGATATCAATAGCGGCAAGAATGAAATTACGTTTGTTGTAAAAACACCTCATTGTACTTCAGGGTGCGGAGGAGTTTACCCAGGGCCTTACTCTGTTAATATTGAGCTAATTGCAGGAGAAGAGGTACTGGCATCTTCCGGCACTACAATAGACTTGGTCGGTAGTTAAGATGGAAACATGGAGGCTTATTAAGACAATAGAGACAAATGGCGCTATGCAGATGGCAATAGATGAAGCCATACTGGCTTTTAGAATCAAGAACAAAGTTCCAAATACACTAAGATTCTTTACATGGAATCCTCCATGCATGACAATGGGCTATTTCCAGTCACTTAAAAAAGAGGTTGATGCTGATAATGCAGAAAAACAGGGAGTGGATATTGTGCGGAGATATACTGGCGGAGGGGCGGTTTTTCATGATAATGAATTGACCTATTCCTTAGCAATCTCTGAGAAAGATGTCCCGCAGGATATCATTGCATCATACCAGAAGATATGCTCTGCTGCAATAAAAGGCCTGGAGCTGTTGCATATCAACCCGGAGTTTAAGCAGGTAAATGATATAATTGTCAATGGAAAAAAGATCTCAGGAAATGCCCAGACAAGAAAAAAAGGTTTTGTCTTGCAGCACGGAACAATTCTTATTGAGGTGGATATCAAGAAGATGTTTTCTCTTCTAAAAGTGCCGGATGAGAAGATAAAAGACAAGATGATTAAAGCTGTTGAAGAGAGGGTAACCTCTCTGAATAAAGAGCTGAAAAAAGAGATATCTATTGAAGAATTAAGAGATTGTTTGATAAAGGGTTTTGAAGAGGTTTTTGAAGTCAGGTTTGAAGAATCCGGATTAACCGAAGAGGAGCTTGCATTAGCCCAAGAATTATGCAGGGAAAAATATTCAACAGCGAGCTGGCGGGGATTAAGATGAAGCATGATATTGATTACAAGGTTCCTAACGGAAAACTGCTAAGGCTGGAAGTCGATATGGAGAAAGACACCATAAGATCCATAAAAATTTCAGGTGATTTTTTTATACACCCAGAAACAGCAATCACCCAGATAGAAGGATTGCTTGCAGGAAAAAGCATAGATGATGTAAATGATACAGTGAACAGGTTCATTGAGGAAAACAATGTTCAACTTATAGGTTTTGATGCATCGGATTTGACTGAAGCATTAAGGAAGATCCAAAAATGAGAAAGACAATCCTCCTGTTGGGTATTCCTGCGATCATGGCATTGATGCTGCTGGCAGGATGTGATGCTGCAGGGATGGCTGTTGTAAAAGAGCAGGCAATCCTTGGCTACTGCCCCACAATGTCTGATCTGGCAAAGGATATTGCGTCAAAGAACAGCTATGTTTCATTGCAGCCATTTGACTATACAGCAGAGGCGCTTCAGGCCCTTAATGACGGCGATGTTGATTTGGTGCTTGTGGGAAGGCTTGCCAATGGAAATGAAGTGAATAACCCTTTTGAAAAACAGCTAAGGCAGGGCTTGACTCTGGTAGGCAGAGAAAAGCGATTGATGCATATCTCCCAACTGAAAGACAGCAGAATCCACACAGCAGCAGATGAAAAGCTTGCCAGTGAATACCTTCCTAACACAGAGAAGCTTATATTTCATGAATCAACAGAGTCAGCTATTAGAGAAGGAATGGATGATATTGTATTGATTGATTGGAATGATTATGCAGACAGCCTTGGGCTGGTCATCCCTGTTGACAATGCAGGAAACAAGATAGAAAAGTTCAGGATTCCTGTGATTTACTCTAATTCTAGAAGGCATATTGAAAACTTACATGCAGAGTAGACCGAAACATTTATATATAACATATCAATCCAGGTTGATATGATTAATACTTTCAGACTCCTTAAGGCGTTGGGTGAAGAGACAAAATACAATATAATCCGTTTTTTGCTTACTGGAGAGAAATGCGCTTGTGAAATCCCCTCGCATATAGGGAGGACACAATCAAATACTTCAATGCACCTGAAAAAACTCAGAGAAGAGGGCATAGTCAGGACAAGAAGAGACGGGAAAAAAATAATGTATTCAATCAAAGATCCAAGGGTCAAAAAGTTGTTCAGGTTATTGGAAGTGTAAGTATGGATGAAAAATTCTCAAAGTGGAAAGGTGTTGACCGGGCAAAGATAGACTGGCATCCGACAATTGATGGAGCAAAATGCACTGGATGCGGCATGTGCGTCACAAGCTGCGGCAGGAATGTGTTTGATTTTGACAGAGAAAAGAACAAATCAGTTGTTGCAAGGCCTAATAACTGCATGGTGGGCTGCACCTCATGCGAGACATGGTGCATTTTTGATGCAATAAGCTTCCCTGACAGGCAGCATGTCAAGGATTTGATAAAAGAGAATGGGCTTCTGAAAGTGGCAAAGAAAGAGCTTGAGGAGAAGCTCAATCCAAAGCCCTGCAGCTGCACAGGATAATATGTTACAATACGGGGACCAGGCATGAAAACATACGACTTGAATGAAAAAGTAATCTTTTCAGACGAAAAGCCAATCAAAAGGCATTTCCTGAACACTAGAGGATTTCACGCGGCGCTGATATGCCTGAAGAAAGGAGTTGAGATCCCCCCTCATCCAGAGGATTATGGCGTATTGCTGACTGTGATTGAAGGAAAGGGCATATTCACAGATATTGATGGAGAACATACTCTGATTAAGAATCAGGGGATTTACATCAAAAAAGATGAGATAAGGGGGATAAAGGCGGAAGAAGATTTAGTTGTTCTTGGAATCCAAGACAGGGCAAAAGGAGTTAAAGAATGAATAAAGATAAACTATTCGAAATGTTGTGCATAATCAGCTTTATTTTGGTTACAGTAACATCTATTCCCTTATTTATTAAATATCTAACAGGCAGTTCAGCAGGCTCAGGATTAATAATTGATTTGCATGTTTGGTTCGGGATGGCATTTATTGTATTTGCATTAGTAAGGATAATCAAGTTTGGAGGTTTAAGACAATGAAAATAGAGATACTTGGAACAGGCTGCCCGAAATGCAAGCAGCTTGAAGATAATGCGAGGAAGGCTGTTGAAGAGGCAAAGAAGAAGGCAGATATTGTAAAAGTCACTGATGTGAGCAAGATTGTTGAATATGGTGTGATGTCAACTCCAGCCATAGTCATTGACGGTGAAGTCAAGAGCTACGGCAAAGTGGCTGATGTTGAAGAAATAAAAGGATGGTTGTAATAAGATGAAATGGAGAGACTATGCAGTGATAATCGCAGTGGTGATCTTTGCAGTATTGGTTGCAGGCTGTTCAGGCAGTGAAAATGAGAATAACTCGGCAGGCAATGCTGTGAATGATATGTCATCAGCAGAAAGGGCAGTAAACATCGACAAGCTTGAGATATATCATTTTCATGGAAATAATCAATGTTATTCCTGCGTAACCATGGGTGATTATGCTGAAGAGACAGTGAACACTTACTTCAAAGAAGAACTTGAGAAAGGAATAATAATCTTTGACCACATCAATGGCGAACTTCCAGAAAACAGGGATTTGGTCATGAAATATGGCGCTACAGGATCATCACTCTGGCTTGGAACATACAGAGGAGGTGATTTTACTCCGGAGCAAAATATCCAAGTATGGTATAAGTTAAGGAATAAGCAGGATTACATGAATTATCTTAAAGGGGTCATTGAGCAGAAACTTGCAGGCAATTAAAAATGGGACTGATGGCATTCATGGAAGCAATGGGGACAAGTGAGATAGGAATACTTGCTGCATTTTTCATAGGACTGATGACAGCGATAAGCCCGTGCCCTTTGGCGACAAACATCACCGCTATAGCTTATGCAAGCAAGAAAATAGATAACAGCAAACACACTATCATAGTTGGATTTCTCTACACGCTTGGAAGAATGCTCACTTATGTATTGATAGCCTCAGCAATAGTCTGGTTTGGGCTGAACACCCAGGCAATAGCGCTATTCCTGCAGAAATACGGAGAAAACCTTCTCGGACCATTGCTTTTGATTATTGGAATCATAATGCTTGATATCATCAAGATAAATATGTTTAAGCCAAGCAATAAGCTGAACAAACTCAAAGAAAAACTTGCAGGCAAAGGATTTTTAGGAAGCTTTCTTTTGGGAGTGATATTTGCTCTTGCATTCTGCCCGTTTAGTGCAGTGTTATTTTTTGGAATGCTCATCCCGATTGCTTTAAAAGCTGGAGACGGGCTGATAATCCCTTCAGTATTTGCATTTGCGACAGGATTGCCAGTAATAATCTTCTCATTCATCCTAGTCAAGAGTGTTGCTAAGCTTGGCAGTATTATGAACAAGATAGGAACCTTTGAGAAATGGATGAGAAAAATAGTGGCAGGAATATTCATCCTTGCAGGAATCTATTACATTGGAATAATGGTGATGTGATATGGAAAGAAAAGACTGGAACATGCTCATATGGATTGCAGTAATATTTGCGATACTGTACTTCGTGCCCTCGCAGGCAGAATGGTTCAGGACTTCAATACTTTCTGCATTTGATCTGCTGCATGATTACGCCAGAGAGCACGTCTTGACCTGCCTTGTTCCTGCCTTGTTCATAGCAGGTGCTGTTGGCGTATTTATCCAGAAAGAGAAAGTCATGAAGTATCTTGGCCATGAAGCTAAGAAATATGTCTCTTATGGGGTTGCTTCTGTATCAGGAGCGATACTTGCAGTATGCTCATGCACAATCCTGCCCCTTTTTGCAGGCATAAGGAAAAGAGGTGCAGGACTGGGCCCGGCAGTAACATTCCTTTTCTCAGGCCCGGCAATCAACATTGCTGCCATATTCCTGACTATGAGTGTTTTGGGATTGAAGATTGGGCTGGCAAGAATCACTTCAGCAATATTGCTTTCCATATTGGTGGGTCTCACAATGCACGCAATTTTCAGGGAGAAAGTGGGTAAGGAGAAACTGATGATCCATGAGACAGAAGAATCAAGGCTGTCCAACAAGGTTATGATCGCTTTTTTTGGGCTCATGATTGGGGTACTTGTTGTCAATGGATTGCAGATCAGCAATATCCTGAAATATTCCCTGATGGGAACATTCACTCTAAGTGTTGTCGGCCTTGCATTGTGGAAATTCAGGGATCATGTTGTGCATAAATGGCTTAATGAGACATGGAACTTCTCAAAGCTCATACTGCCATTATTGTTTATTGGAGTCTTCATTGCAGGATTCATCATGCCCCTGCTTCCGGAAAGCCTTATCACCCAGCTGGTTGGAAGCAATACCCTGATAGGAAATCTCATAGGATCAATATTCGGGGCTTTCATGTATTTCTCAACATTGACAGAGATACCCATCCTGCAGGCCTTGATTGCCAAAGGCATGCACCAAGGGCCTGCTCTGGCGCTTTTATTGGCGGGGCCTTCCCTGAGCCTGCCCAATATGCTGGTGGTCAGAGGTGTCTTAGGCAATAAGAAGACTGCTGTATACATTGGCCTGGTTATAGTATATTCTACGATTGCAGGAATGATTTTTGGTTTTATCTGATCTTTATTTTTTATTCTTATGAGAATATAATCAGTTTTGGGCTGTTCTTGGCTTATGGAAGCCCCCTAACCCTTTTTAGAGCATGATTCTTTTATACAAGTGCATCTTAGTTACGTGATAAAAGAGATGAAACAGATTGAAAGAGGAAAGTACAGGCCTGCTCTATAATGTGCTATTTAAATACTTCTGAAAACTTTGTTCCGAAAGGTTTTTATATTCTTATGCGCTTTTTAACATATGGGTCAGGGGAATCTGAACAATGTTATGGATGAGATACAGAAGGAAAAACTAAAGAAAATCTTGGATTTGGAATCCCGCTCAAAAAAACCTTCTGAACTTGTGGTCACTGAAAATTTCACTGTTGATGAGGTTGTGGCAGAGACATATCCAACGTCATTCACTCCCAACCCTGTTATCGGAGGGCGTTCTCCGTCATACAAAGGGGGTTATGCTTCAAGGCTCATCCTGAATGTTTCGCCGGATAACAAGGCAATTCCTGTCAATCTCATAACATTTGACGGCTTTTCCGCTGTCAAGGCAGGCGACTACATCTCTGCCAAGATCCCAAGGTATGCTGAGGAATTGTGCAATCCTATGAGGAAGGGAAAAAAGGTGTTTTATTTTGACAGGCCTTTCAGGAATAACGAGTCAGCAATAGAAATAGCGCTGCTTTCTGCCGAAGGGGAAGTCCTGAGAAGGGAAAGGTCTGTTGATTTCAGAAGGTTTGTGCAATCTTACTCTATTCTTTCAATGCCTGAATTCCTGAAATCTGCAAGGTAATCAAGTATCTGCCAGTTAAGCTGCGAAGCCAGGTAGTGCAGCGTTTCCTCAGAGTTCTCTGATTTTCTTGCCTGTTCCTGAACAGAAGGCGCTCTCATTAAAGGCAGTAGAACACCCACGCAGTCAGCTAAGGTTTGCTTGTCTTCCTCTTTAATGTTTTTCCTGAACCTTCCTATCCTGAATTTCCAGAGCGCTCCGGAATAATTGGTTTTAACTCTTTCAAACTTGCCTTTCACTTCATTATATCTTTCCTCTGCTTCCTCCAGGCTCAATCCTGGATTATATTCAGACTGTCTTATCATTTTTCCTGTTCTTTCGCAAACCTGCAGGCCTGGTCTGTCAGGTCATCGAGTTTCTTGTCTTTGTAGCCGGGGTCTCTCAGGTTTTGCAGGGCAGCCTCCCTCACAAGCTTGGCAGCGTCTTTTTCCTTCATCTGCTCCAGCATCATTGCATATGACAAGAATGCCGCTTCCGGCCTCATTCCCTGGGCCAGTTCAGGACTGAATGTTCCAGGAACATAATTGCCTTTTTCATCTGTCTCGTACCACTTGTCCGGGGCTGTTCCGTGTATTGGCTCAAACATTGAGGGAAATTCCCCTGCGGGGTTTATGTTTCCTGAAACTGCGCTTCCTATTCCGCCCTGGACCACTGCGCCCAAGTCAGTAAGGATGTCACCAAACATATTTTCTGTTATCACCACGCTGAACTGCTCCGGCTTTGTTATCGTCTGCATTGCGAAATTGTCAACGTGCATGTATTTCACGTCAATGTCCTCCCTTTTCTGGTATTCTTCAAAGACCCTTTGCCAGGGCCTGGCAGCAAATGTCAGGATGTTTGTCTTGAAAACAAAATGCATAACTGGTTTTTTGCCTTTTTCTGTTCTCTCTCTTGCCCTCTGCTCCCCGAATTCTGCCAGCCTTTTGACTCCTTTATAGCTGCAGTGCATCTCCTGTATGCCTACTTCATTGGCAGAACCTGCATTTTCAACCCTTCCCTCTGCAACGTAAAGCCCTTCTGAGTTTTCCCTGCAGATTTCAAAGTTTATGTGCCTGTGGTCCTTCCCCACGATCGGTGAAGGGACTCCTTCTGGCAGCACTATGGGCCTTAAGTTCACGTGTTGGCCGAATGCCTGCCTTAATCTCAGCAGGATGCCGACTTCAAGTATTCCTGGCTTTGCCTTGGTGGGGTCGCCCACAGCCCCGAGGAATATCTGGTCATATTTTTTCAGCTCCTCAAGCTCCCTGAACCTGAGCTCTTTGATATCATTCTTCAGAAAATAGTCAGCGTTATAGTCAAATCTTGTGTGTTTTATCGGCCGTGCCAATGCGCGGCCTGCTGCCTCGCTTAGCTTCAGGGCAGCGTCAGTGACAGTTACGCCATTCAAATCCCCGGGAATTACTGCAATGCTATGATATTCTTTTTCCATACTTGGTAGCGTTTAGGAAGCAGTATATAAACTTTTTGATTGTTACTATTTTCAAATAGAAAACTTATCTTCTTGCCATATCGCTGGGCGCAATGGTAATATTTAAAATACTGCTGATGTAACACTGTCCAAAATGAAAAAAAGCGTGTTAAAGGGAAGGGCGGCAACAAAGGGTTTCAGTTTCGGGCTTACTTCGGGAATCATAACCATACTTGGAATGATCATAGGAATAAACACAGCCACGAACAGCAGAATAGCGGTCATTGCAGGGATTGTTTCAGTTGCTGTTGCCGACACCCTTTCTGACAGCTTCGGGATTCACATCAGTGAGGAGGCTGAGGGGGACGCGAAAGTGTGGGAAAGCACCCTTTATGCGTTTTTTTCAAAGTTCTCTTTTGCAATAATATTCCTTCTCCCTTTCATTTTCCTAAGCATAACTACTGCCATCATAATAAGCGTGACGTTCGGCCTGGCTGTCATCGCAGTTTACAGCTACATAATGGCAAGGGTTCAGGAAAAATCATCTTGGAAGGTTGTTGGCGAGCATCTCTTGATTGCTGTGGTGGTAATCGTGAGCACATACCTGGTGGGACTTCTTGTGAGAAGCTATATGGGTGGTTGAATTACTTGATTAATGTTTCCCCTGTCATATCCTTCGGCTTTTTGAGTCCCATAATGTCAAGTATTGTGGGAGCCACGTCCTTGAGCCCCTTGTTCCTCTTGAGGGCTTTTGCCTTGTCTGAGATGACTATGCAGGGAACCGGGTTTATGGTGTGGGAAGTCCTCCATTTCTCTGTCATGTCCTCTGCGTTTCCGTGGTCTGCGCAAATCACGAAATCATAATTATTCTCTCTTCCTGCTCTCACAATCTCCCCAAGGCACTTGTCAACTGCTTCCAATGCCTTTATTGTTGCATTCCAGTTGCCTGTGTGCCCCACCATGTCCCCGTTGACAAGATTGGTTATGATCAAATCATATTTTCCTTTTTTTATCTCTCCCACAACCCTGCCCTTTATCCTGAACACGCTCATCTCCGGCTTTTTGTCATAGGTGGCCACTTTCGGGGAATGGATTAATATCCTGTCCTCGTTCCTGTAGGGCTCATCCTCCTGCCCGTTGAAAAAAAAGGTAACGTGAGCATATTTTTCAGTTTCAGATATCCTCAGCTGCTTCCACCCTTCCCTGCTTATGATTCCCCCCAGAAGGTTCTTGAGAGGAATTTCCTCAAAAGCTATCTCTGCATTCATGCCTTCATAGTATTCAGTCATTGCTGCAAAATACACGTCCAATGGCTTTCGTTTCCATCCTTTGAAATCCTTTTCCACGATGGCCTTGGTCAGCTGCCTTGTGCGGTCTGTCCTGAAATTAAAGAAGATCATTGAGTCATTTGGCTTGACTCCTTCATACCATTCAGCTTTTCTGGGCTTTATGAACTCGTCGGTCTCTCCTGCCTGATGGCATTCCCTAACCTGCTTTAAGGGATCATTGAATGATTCCTCTGCTTTTGCATTAACGATGCAGTCATATGCTTTCCTGGTTCTTTTCCATCTCCTGTCCCTGTCCATTGCGTAATATCTTCCTGAAACTGTCGCAATCACCGGGCCGCCTCCCATTTTCCTGATTTTGCTTTCCAATTCCCTGATATGCCTGACGCTTTCCGTGACCGGAGCGTCCCTGCCGTCGGTGAAAACGTGGATGTAAACATTTTTCGTGAATTTTTTCCTTTTGCAAAGGTCCAGCAGTGCGAACAAATGGTTGATGTGGCTGTGAACCCCTTCTGTTTGCAGCAGCCCCATTATGTGGAGGGCTGACTTGTTCTTCTTGCAGTTGTCTATTGCCTTGCGCAGGGCAGGTTTTTCAAAGAATTTCCCTGTTTTTATTGCCTTGTTAATTCTTGTCAGTGACTGCTTGATAATCCTTCCTGCTCCGAGAGCCATATGGCCCACTTCAGAATTCCCTTGGTACCCTTTTGGAAGCCCCACTGCTTCCCCCGCTGCCTTAAGCAGGGTGTTCGGATATTTTTTCATCAGCGCATCAGTTTCAGGTGTCTTTGCCGCCCTGACAGCGTTTTTAACTGGCGATTTCCTATAACCCCAACCGTCCCTTATCACAAGGATTACTTTGTTTTTTGGCCTGGCCATAAATATTACCTCATCTCAACACTGGAAAACCAAGTAAGGCTTTTCTTGTTTTTTTCACTCTCTGCATAATGTCATTCATTATGTTCATGAAGTTAATATATGATTCATATGGGGTGTCGTACGGGTTGAAGTATTTATGTACATCCCCGTCTGCAAAATACTTGACGCACATATAATAATAATGGTCTGATGTCTGGAGTTTCCTCCAGTGCTCCAGCATTTTCTTGTCGCCGCTTCTCTTTATCGGCCTTTCCAGGCTGTACAGTTCCTGCAGTGCCGATTCCTGCATCTTGTTGCCTGTCCAGGCGCTCAAATCCCTTTCCAAGTCTGCCCACGAGACTGTGTAAGGAACATTAAGCTGGGCAACAGAGTCCATTTTTGCAATCTCAGAGGGGGTCTTGAACTCAAGGTGATTGTATTTCAGCAGCTCAAAAGGCAGTTTTTCAAGGAAACCAAATATGCCTGTGTCCTCCCATTGGTGCTCCCCTATTGTCTCATAGTCCATAAAAAGATTTATGGTCTGGCCCTGCATGGATGCTATCCAGGCTGAATATTTTTCTGCTGTCAATGGCCATTCCTTCCATCCCCTGTTTGAAAACCTGAATGCTATGTCGTCGCTCAGCTTGTAGTTTTTCAGCAATAATTTTATTTTTTTGGAGCCAAGGGGATTGTAGACAAAATTGGGGGAGCGCCATTCAAGGATTTTGTCCCAGCCCTCTGCCAAAACAGCTTTGTAGCCCATTTTCTCTGCTGCTCTCCCTACCTCATTGTTGTATGTTAATTCAGTGTTCCTGAAAACCCTGGGCTTCTGCCCGAACAGTTTCCTTATCTTCTTGCCGTGCATTCTCACCTGCTCCTCAAACTCCTTTCTGGAGTAGAAAAATGAAAGCGAATGATAATATGTTTCCCCGAGGAATTCAACACAGCCTGTTTTTGCCAGCTCCCTGAAGGAGTCTATCACTTCCGGAGCGTATTTCTCAAACTGCTCAAGTGCTGTTCCTGAAATGCTGTAGGCAATTTTGAATTTGCCGTTTGTCCTCTCAATCAGGTCAAGCATAAGCCTGTTGGCAGGGATATAGCATTTTTTCGCCACCTTTTTCGTGATTTCTTCATTCTTGGCATCGTCAAAATATTCTGAATGCTTTCCTATATCAAAAACAGGATAGTTAACCATACGAAAAGGCTGATGCACCTGAAAATAAAAGCATATTGAAGTCATCTGAA
>CAZAIK010000011.1:0-20894 GCA_964485195.1 uncultured Methanosarcinales archaeon | reverse complement strand
ACATCACCATATAACCTTGCAATTTGCTCAGAATCCTCTAATTTCGCCTCTCTTATCTCAACCATTACCTCCTGTTGGGAGGGAATGCTATTTCAATATTACGGCATTTTTTTAGCCAAATAAAGAGTTTCTTTATCCAATAAAGGGAATTTTTACACAAATATTAAAGTGAAATTTAATAAAATGGCTTGTTTTTACTCCTGAAAGGCATTACCGGTTTTTACCTTTTGAAGGATAAAAAAAGACATCCCCTAGTAGGGTATAAAAAATTCATAAATATCCAAAGCGGCAATGCACGAACAAAGGAGGTGTGAAGTGGACTCTGTCTTTACCCTGTTACTGGAGCTGGGCTTGAACAAGTACGAATCGCGGATTTACCTTACGCTTGTGGAGGAGGGCATTTCCACTGCTAAAACCATCAGCGACATAACAGGAATCCCTTACGGGAAAATATATGAGATCATAAACTCCCTCTCAAACAAGGGCTTTGTCATAACACTCCCCACAAAGCCCTTGAAATGCCAGGCAGTCTCCCCCCAGGAAGTCATAAACAATGTCAAGAACCACACTGACAAGAAGCTTAAGAAAATAGAGAAGAGCGTGAAGGACACCCTTGAGCCTATCTTTGCCAAGAATAAAAAGGCCTTTGAGCCTAACGACTCTTTCCTGATTATCAAGGGGCGCACCAGCATAAACAAGAAACTGGAGGAACTGGTCAGCAACGCCAGGCAAAGGATTAACATTATCACCACTGAAAACGGGCTGAAAAAGCTCGTGTTTCAAAAGGAGCTGCTTAAAAGGGCAAAGGAAAATGGCAAAGGAATAAACATTGCCTGCAACATTACAAAGAATAACGCAGAGGATGCAACCTCCCTGAGCGAAATCTGCGACATAAAGCATTGCGACAAAAAAATAAGCAATCACTTCTTCTCAAACGGCTCTCACAGCATAATCATAGAGCCCTCCCCAGACGATGAGGACTTTGTTCACGGGAGGGATTTCGGGATATGGATTGTGAGCAGGTCTTTCACGAAGTTTCTTGACAGCCTTTTTCACCCAACTTTCAGGGACTCTTTAGTAGCAGCGAAACGGATAAAGGATTTGCGTTAACAAGTTAAGTCAGGTATCCTGTGCTGGCGCAGTTGCCAGCTAAAGCCTAAGATTACAAATAAGCCGGGTTCAGAAGCGATTAAATAATCGAACGGAGCGCAGCACCAGCTTTTGCACAATTAACCTGGCTTAACCGCGTTAACACAACATTTAAAAAACACTCCTGACTAATTCTGCAAGAGGCGAATGCTAAAAATCACTGACATGGACTTTGGTGAAAAGAGGGTTCTCTTAAGGGCGGATTATAATGTTCCCCTTGAAGACGGGAATGTAAAGGATGACACCAGGATAAAAGCAAGTGTTGAGACCATAAGGTATATCCTTAACAACAAGGCAAAGCAGGTTGTTATCATATCGCATCTGGGAAGGCCGGAGGGAAAGGTTGTTGATGACTTAAGGTTAAATCCTGTTGCAAAAAGGCTTTCCGAACTAATTGGAATCAATGTTGAAAAGCTGGACGACTGCATTGACATTGAGGTTCCTGAAAAAAGGGTTGCCCTGCTTGAGAACCTGAGATTTCATCCTGAGGAAAAGGAAAATGATGAAATGTTTGCCAGGAAGCTGGCCGCCAACAAGGACATTTTCGTGAATGACGCCTTCTCAGTCTGCCACAGGGAGCACGCCTCTGTTGCGCAGATACCCAAGCTGTTGCCTTCCTGCGCCGGCTTCCAGCTGGTGAGGGAGACAATAAACCTTAACCTTGACAAGATTAGACATCCTGCTGTTGCTGTTATGGGAGGCGCAAAGGTTTCCACCAAGATAAAACTAATCAAGAACCTGCTGAAAAAGGTTGATGTTGTCCTTATCGGAGGGGCTATGATGTTCACCTTCCTTAAAGCCCTTGGATTTGGAATAGGCAAGAGCAAGTATGAGGAGGACAATGTGGAAATCGCCAAGAGACTGCTTGAGGAGAACAAGAAGAAGATAGTGATACCAATAGACGCTGTAGTTGCAGGAAGGATAGAGAAAGGAGAGGAAACAAGGAATGTGAGTGTTGAGAAGATAGGGAAGGATGACATCGGAGTTGACATCGGCGAGGCAACGGTGAGGTATTACAGGCAGATTCTTAACCAGGCAAAGACTGTTATTTGGAACGGCCCTGTGGGAGTGGCTGAGATAAAGGAGTTTGCAAAGGGCACTGAGGATATTGCAAGCCACATTGCTTCACTGGATGCCGCGACCATAGTGGGCGGAGGAGACACAGGGGAGCTGGTGGACAAGCTCGGCCTGTCAGGCAAATTCACTTTTGTATCAACTGCAGGGGGGGCTGCCTTGCAGTTTATGGAAGGCTCTGAGCTTCCGGGACTGAAGGCGCTTGAGGAGAGCGAGAAGAAGTTTGAGCATTAGATGCATAAACAGAAACGCTTGTCTTAAAAAAAGGAATAAAATAAAAAATCTAGTCAACCCATTCAACATCTTTGAAATCATACTTGGTTGCTATCAGTATCCAGTCAATCAGCCACCAGATTCCGAATCCTCCCAGGGTTATCAGCTTCAGGATTCCCCAGCCTACCTGGCGCATCATGAACCTGTCCACACCCAGGCCGCCTAATATTATTGACAGCACGAGGGTCACAACCCAGTTCAGCCTTATTTTCCTTGCCATAAACCACCTCTTTTTTCCCTTCTCAAGAAAGCTCCCTTGTCAAAAAGATTTTTTACCACTATTTTGTCCTTTTCTGAAATGTCCTCAATGACCTCGCCGTATCCGAGATTCTCATCCCTCTCATTCTGCACAAGCACTTTCCCTTTTTTCACATTTGCCTTGACAATGCCCTTTCCGAATATGTCCCTTCCGCACAGGAAAAGCCATTCTGTTTTCCTGTTCACAAACACCTTCCTGTCAGTTTTTTTTGAGATTATGTTGAGAATGCTGGCTCCTGGAACGAAATTCCTGTTTTTCAGTTTTCCCAGGAAAAGCCCTATTGCAAAGGGCGTTTGCCCTGTCTTTTCACTTGTTTCCTTCAGTTCCCTGCCTGCAAGGAAATAACCATCCTTTACCCTTAGAATGTTGTCTATCTTCTGGCCTGTGAAATAGCTGACAAACTCATCTATTTTTTCCATTTGCCTGTGAAAACCCTGGCTATGCCTCCCAAGAAGTCCTTGGTGAACCAGGAGGTTGCAGCTACTGAAGCGATTCCGATAAGGTGATACGTTATCCCTTTCTTTTTCAGCTCCTTGCTCATAACTCTATATCCACAGGAGCATTTAGCTTTTCAAATCCCTGCTCTATGTCCTGTTTATGCTTTTCTATTTTTAAGTCTTCCATTTGCTTGTTCAGTTTCTTGATGTTTTCACCTATGGCCTGCTGTTTTTGCTGAACGTGCTCCAGCTTGTACTTGTTGTCGTCAATCTCCCTCTGCGAATTGTTCTGGTTTACCAGCCTGTTCAGCTCGCTGATTTTAAGCGTTAAACCATTATGGTCAATCAGGAATTTTGTGAATGTCTCCTTGTCCAGGGCGTTTAGTTTTTCAGCCAGCTTTTCCTGCTTTTTCTCGTCTATCTCCAGGGCCCCGCTCTGAAGCGCTTCCTTTGTCCTGTTGAGAATCTCAATTATCCGTAATTCAGAATCCTCCAGCACCGCAGAAACAGGGTCTTCCACGTACTTGTTTATGAATTTTTCATCGTCGCTCTTGGCGAACTTCTTGAGTGCCTTTTCTATCTGGAGAAAGTTGTCTATGAAGCCGGCGTCAAGCATTTTCAGCTCCTCTTCCTTTTTTTTCAGCTTTTCTTTTGCCTCTTTCAGCTTGGTGTAGGATGATGCGGTTTCCAGGTTCCTTATTCTCTTCTCAAAAACCGCCCTTTCGCTTTTGGCATCTTCATATTCCTTCTCTGCCTGCTCTATCTGCTTCAGAATATAGTCATTCTTTTGCATTTCTTTGCTCATCAATTTTATCTTCTCCTTTATCTCAGAAAGCGCATTAACATCTTCGCGCTTCATAATCTCGCTCAATTCCTTTGTTTTATTATCAATACTTACAAGCTGGCTGTTAATCTTTTTTATGATGCCCCCGAAAAACTGCGAGCTTATCTGCCCCGGCCTCAAGGAGGTTTTCTTGAAATTCTCAGCGTCCTCCCTGTATTTTTCAAGGAATTTTTTTATGGTCTCATCAGAGATTATGTCTTCGGGCTCGTTGAGTTTTGAGATGAAATCCCTCACCGCCTTGGAAAATGCCAGCCTGTTCCCCTCCATAAAATGCCTTTCCTTTGGGGGAACGTTAGGATTCTTGAGCTCTGCATCTTCCAGCTCTTTCAGCAGGTTTTCTATCTCCTGCCTGCTCTCTTTTATGCTCCTGAACATTTCTGAAACCTCTGCCTCAAAGTCATTCAGGGCATCACCAAGAATGTCGTGGTATTTTTCGTGCAGCTCTTCAGGCTTTACCTTGACTTTCTTGGGCCGGGCCTTCTCTTTCTTGAAAAAAAGCATTTTTATAAATCCCATAATTTTTAAAACATCAGAGGATATATTAATATTTAACGAATGAGAAGGGAAAAAAGGGAGCAGGTCAGGAAGAGGGCTGAAAGGCAGGTAAGGGAGCTTTTCAGGCAGGCAGAGGAAGCTGAGACACGGGAAAGGGCCAACAGGTATGTGGAACTGGCGTTGAAAACAGCCAGCAAGACCAAGACACCCATACCCAGGGAATTGAAGAGAAGATTCTGCAGGAACTGCCATACCTATTTTGTTCCTGGTGAAAACTGCAGGATCAGGGTTTCTAAGGGCAAAATTGTGTATTACTGCCTTAACTGCAAGCATTTCAGGCGCTTTGTTTATAAATAGATGATATGTCCATTATAATAGTAATAGTCTTATTATAATTGAAATTAAACATAGTGTATAGTTATATCATACGCTTATAATAATTACATCTTTTATGCTATTATTATTACTATCTTGGAGTACTTAAAATCAAAAGGTTTAAATACTCACTCTATATACATCACTCCGTTGGGGTTAAAATAAAATGGACGAAGTTTCACAGCTTAAGACAATACTGAAGAATTCTTTCGCAGGGATAAAGAAAGACATCTCTGACCTGAAGGAAAAGCAGGACCAGGCGCTTTCCTCTGCGCACAAGTTAAGGCAGGACGTTGACGCCATAAGCGACAGTTACACCCCAAAAGACAAGTTCAACCTTCTCAAGATAAAAGTTGGTGAATTAAACAACACGCTCAAGAAGATATGGGACCTTGATAGCTCCATAAAAACATTGGAGGAAAACAAGACAGACCAGAAGGAGTTTGAGCAAAGGTTTGACAGCCTGAAGCAGGAAATTTCCAGGCAGCTTTCTGACCTGAATGCGAATACCAACAAGAAGATAACAGAATACACCAATCAGGTCAACAAGCACATAGAGGATGTCAACAACAATTCCGCAAAGGTATTCTCAAGAATAAACGAGCAGATGAAGACAGTTGTCACCAAGAACCAGCTAAAGACCCTGACAAACGACCTGAACAAGGAATTTGCAGACATAAAAAAGGAAGTTGCAGAATTAAGGAAGATAAAGGAAACAATAACAGCCTCGGAGCTGGAGAAAAGGACCAACATGATCAACGCCAGGGTTGATTTATTGGCAAAGGAAGTTGTGAAGACAAACCAGAATGTTGCCAAGGCCTTCACCTCAGATGAGGCAAAGGACATGGCAGCGAGAATCAACAAGGAATTCAGCGAGCTAAAGCTTGCAGCTGCCGAGATAAACAGGCTGAAAAGATATGTTTCAATGGTTGAGTCAAACTCTTTGCAGAAAAATGACTTTCACAAGCAGGTCTCAAGCTTCAATTCCGAAATTGACGACGCAAGGAAGGAAATCAGGGGGTTGAGGGAGACTAATCTCACAAAGAAGGAGTTTGAAAAGGAAGTTTCTGAATTAAATAGCGATATTAACAGCGCAAAGAAGGAAATAAAGGAGATTAGGAACTCAGCAAAGGGCCTTGCAAAATATGAGGATGTTGAAAAGCAAATAAACAGGATTGAATCCAGTATGAGCAGGAAGGTTCTTGACCTTGAGAAGGAGGTGCTGGCCCTGAAAAGGTTTGAAAGAAGGCACGAAAGGGAAGCTGAAGAGCCAAAACTGGAGAGAAAGGAAAAAAAGAAGCTGAAGAAGGAAGAGGCAAAGCTGAGGAAGGAGGAAAGCAAAGCAGAGGCCAGGAATGAAACCGGCCTGAGAAGGCCTCCTGAAAAGCCAAAAAAGGCGAGGTCTCCAATGTTAGCCCTCTCAATAATCTCAATCATACTGATTGTTCTCGCGTTTGCCAGCCTGGGAAGCTCAATAATAGCATACTTCGCGCTGGAGCCGGTCCTGACCAATTATCTCACCATAGGGGCAGTTGTTTTCTTTATAGTGGGAATAATCACAAGGGCTGTTGTGGTTAAGAAGAGAAAGTAGGCTGATTACTTATTTAATGGCAATTTCTTTGGCAAAAACCAAAAGTTTTAAATATGATGGAATAAGTTAGTTTATAAAGTTAAATATATACACTAAGTTAAGTAAGCTAACTTATTCAGATGGGAAACATAAACATAGACATCAAGGACGAGCTGCACAAGAAGGCCAAGATATACTGCGCAATGAATTCTTTGAGCCTGAAAGATTTTGTCATAAGACTGCTGGAGAAAGAGGCGAATGAAAGGAAGAAGCGATAAGAACAAAAGAAAGACAAAGCAAATGCCAGTCAAACCGCTGGTCTTGTTAGCGGCGGTGTTCTTGCTCTTTTTTGTCTCCTCCTCAGAAAGCGCCACAAGTAATGAAATACTGCCCGACAATGGCTACATAATGGACATTCCCGGTGATGATGAAGAGTTTGGTTCTTATAACAATACACGCGCAGATGATACATCCTATTATGCTGTTGGCGAAACATCCAACGACGACGAGCTGGAGTCCTTCATAGTCCTGGAATACAACATATCCTCCCTGGGCACAACTTCATCAGGCATTACAGGTTTGGAGTTTAATGTCACATATTGCCATTCAGGAGAGGGTTCCACTCCTGATTGTGATGGTGACGATCCTGCGGAAGGCACAGTTTCAGGGGACCAGGATGTTGAAATCTACAATTGGACAGGAAACAGCTGGGTTGACATTGGCAATTTAAGAACAGATGATGGCGAAAATGAGGTGACCAGCAATTACAGCATTTTATCCGGGTTTTCTGACTACATTAATTCAACTCACTGGATAAGAATAAGATACGAAGCTAATTATACAAATGAAGGCAGCCCGGTTTTTCCACAGGACAGCTGGCTGGTTGTTGATTATGCCCCTATGACTGTTTCTTACGATAACCTCGCGCCTTCCATCACGCTGAATTATCCTCCTGGTGGAGTTGTCACTTCTAATACTAGTTTTAATTTTAATTGGACTGCTGTTGATAGTTTTGATGATAATCTTACGTGTAATTTGAGTGTTGATGGTGTTGTTAATGCCACGAATGTTTCTAGTTTGAACAACACCCCTGCGAATTACACTGTTTCAGGATTCTCTGACGGGCTTCACGAATGGAATGTGACCTGCTGGGATGATGCTTTGAATGTTAATACTTCGGAAACAAGGAATTTTAGTGTTGATGCTTCAGCTCCTTCCTGGAGCAATGCTTCTATGAACCAAACCGAAATATACTGGAATGACACTGTGCTGTTCAACACCACCTGGGCAGACAATGTGGAGTTGGCAGGCTATGTGTTCTCAACAAACCTGAGCGGAAGCTGGGCCAACACCTCTTACATTCCTTTCGGAGGAACGTCAAATGTTTCAGAAAATGTTTCACTAATAACTGCCAATGCCGGAAGCGTTGTTGGCTGGTACTTCTGGGCAAATGACACCTCAGGCAATAGCAACCAGACAGGCGTGCAGAACTTCACAGTGCAGAGCAGGCCAACAAATGTTGTGCTTTCTGTAAACCAGTCGGTCTACCCGCAGGGGAGAAGTGTAAACTACACAATATACATCCCTTTTGAGGCACGATATGCTGATTTTCTGAATAACCAGCCAATAGGAGGGGCAAACTGTCACGTCACCAACAACCAGACAGATGATAACATAACATTATCCTACAACGCCACGACGGGAAACTACACAGGCAAAGTTGATAATTACCTGATGTATGACAACCTCACTTTCAACATTTCCTGCTCAAAGACGAATTATGACACTGCAACAAACTTTACCACCGCAAACGTGTGGTGGTTCACTTACCTTTGGGAGTGGGAAAACACAACTTATGACGGCAACAGGACCACGACTCACTGGCTGAGAAAGGAGCCGGCAAACGGAAGCCTGTTCACGCTCACAAAAAGCATAAATGCATCAGCTGGAAGCAATCTCGTGGAGCAGTTTCCCTTCTGCGGTTCGGGAAAGAACTGCTCATTCCTCAAGGACTACAATTTTGTAGGATCTCACACTATGAGGATGAATCTTTCTGTTAATGACACCTCCTGCAAGCCCTACCTGTGCAGTGCTGTGAAAGACTTTAACTTTGACTCCATAAAAAGAACGTGCGCTGAGGAACAGGTGATCCCTGCCAGCACCCCCACTCTCCTGGAATCTAATTTCTCTGATAATTACACGCTCTCACAAGGCAATTACGGGGTTATGGAGCTTTACCTGAACTGCACTTCTGAAATAAATGCAGAAGTGGAAGTATATTACAATTATTCAGGAGCTCCTGCTAATTTTGAATCAACACATCCAGAACCAAGCCAGATAGCAAGCTACCTTGCTGATTACACCCAGCTTGAATCAAACTACACCCTGGGCCCAAACGCGAGTGTTAACGGCTCTGCAAAGGTCTGGATAACGTTCAACAACACCTTCAGCGCACCCCGCTACACCCATATTTATTATCTTCCCCCAATAATTTCAGACTATCCAAACAGCATAAAGCCAGGGACTGTTTACATCTACAACTCCACAGGCCAGCTGTGGGCCTCTGACAATGCATCTGCAGGCGCGCCCAACACAGCAACCCTGCACTCAAACAATGAGGTTGAGTGGGTTACGGAAACATTCCCTGCATTTACTGCAAAGAATGAAACCGCAACCACATACCTTCTGAACGCGTTAAGAAACTCTGAAAATTTGTTAACGGACACAGCCCACAGGAAGGTATGGAACATTACTGCTTTTTCCATCTTCACCCGGCAAATAGATGTTCATAACGTGACTATTTTCACAAACTATTCTGCTTATGATGTTCCTGACGATTTCAGCTTTGAAGTTAATGTTACCAACAGCAGCGGCACTTTTGACATAACAGGAGCTGTTATTATAAACACGACCTCAGATACCATCACCTTTCCCGAGGTAACTCTTAGCGAAATGAATTATCTCGTTGTTGCAGAAGACAATTCCTCACCATCTGTCACGCTGAATTATCCTCCTGGTGGAGTTGTCACTTCTAATACTAGTTTTAATTTTAATTGGACTGCTGTTGATAGTTTTGATGATAATCTTACGTGTAATTTGAGTGTTGATGGTGTTGTTAATGCCACGAATGTTTCTAGTTTGAACAACACCCCTGCGAATTACACTGTTTCAGGATTCTCTGACGGGCTTCACGAATGGAATGTGACCTGCTGGGATGATGCTTTGAATGTTAATACTTCGGAAACAAGGAATTTTAGTGTTGATGCTGTTGAGCCGGGTGTGACTTTGAATTATCCTCCTGGTGGAGTTGTCACTTCTAATACTAGTTTTAATTTTAATTGGACTGCTGTTGATAGTTTTGATGATAATCTTACGTGTAATTTGAGTGTTGATGGTGTTGTTAATGCCACGAATGTTTCTAGTTTGAACAACACCCCTGCGAATTACACTGTTTCAGGATTCTCTGACGGGCTTCACGAATGGAATGTGACCTGCTGGGATGATGCTTTGAATGTTAATACTTCGGAAACAAGGAATTTTAGTGTTGATGCTGTTGAGCCGGGTGTGACTTTGAATTATCCTCCTGGTGGAGTTGTCACTTCTAATACTAGTTTTAATTTTAATTGGACTGCTGTTGATAGTTTTGATGATAATCTTACGTGTAATTTGAGTGTTGATGGTGTTGTTAATGCCACGAATGTTTCTAGTTTGAACAACACCCCTGCGAATTACACTGTTTCAGGATTCTCTGACGGGCTTCACGAATGGAATGTGACCTGCTGGGATGATGCTTTGAATTTTAATGTTTCTGAGACAGAAAACTTCACAGCAGACAGCAACTATCCTGCGTTAACTGTGCAGTCGCCTGTCAACAACTCCAATCATACCTATGAAATCCTTGACCTGAATTACACAGTGGGCAACGGGGATGTTGACGCCTGCTGGTATGTCAATGTCACAGGCCACACGCTAACACTGCCGGGATGCCAGAACACATCATTTACTGCATTGCAGGGCAGCAACAACATAACAGTTGCTGTTAATGACACTGCAAACAACATAAACTCCTCGCAGGTTTTCTTTATCCTGGACTCAACACCTCCTGGAATAGAGAATGTGACAAGCGCAACAACAAACGAGTCTGCGGAAATAAGATGGGACACCTCGGAAATATCGAACGGGACAATTAATTATGGGACAACAGCAGCTTTGGAAAGCACAATGAGCAATTCAACAATAGCGCTCAGCCATTTCGTGAACATAACAGGATTAACAAACAACACATTTTATTATTACAATGTCACAAGCTGTGACATTTACGGCAACTGCAACACTTCAGGAGTTTACAATTTCACCACAAACCAGACCAACACGCCGCCTGCCATAATCCTGAACAGCCCTGCGAACAATTCGCAGTTCAACAACACAAACAATGCCACTCTCAACTTCACTGCTGTGGACAGTTTGAGCACTTCATTAAACTGCAGTTTATACATTAATAGCAATCTGAACCAGACAAACGCCTCTGTGCAGAACAGTACAATAACAAACTTCTACATTAACGTGTCCCCAGGCAGCTATCTGTGGAGAGTTGACTGCACTGACGGAGAGCTTTCCTCCTCCAGTGAAACCCGCGCGTTTAACATTAACGACACCCTGCCTCCTGTGATAGAGAACGTCACCAATGGCACCATAGGCATATTTGAGGCTGAAATAGTGTGGGATACTGACGAGGATTCAAACAGCACGGTGAGCTATGGAACTACAACTTCATTTGGCAATGAATCATACAATACCACTTTTTCAAAAAATCATTACATCCTGCTAACAAGCCTCCAAAACAGCACCTTGTATTACTATAATGTTTCCAGCTGCGATGTTTACGGCAACTGCAACACTTCCGGAGTTTACAATTTCACCACACGGCCCCTGGACCTTTCAGTGGAGCAACTGATTCCTGGGAACAATTCTGTTGACGGGGACGGAAAGGTCTATTTCAACTGCTCTGCCGCTGATGACATCTCACTGCAGAACATCTCGCTTTATGTCAACGGAATACTGAACCAGACATCTCAGGTGGGCGGGACTACAAACCACAGCAACTTTACAGTCACAGGAATGGCTGATGACATTTATTACTGGTCGTGCAAGGCTTCTGACTCGGAAAACATTACAACCAGCCCCAACCGGACGTTGATAGTCAACACGTCCGCAGTGCCGGTTTACAATGAAACATTTTACTCAGGAAACACCACAAACTGGTCTGACCTTCCCGACCTGAGCAATGTCTGCGACGGGGAGGCAGTGCTTGACAACCCAGGCACCAACAAGATAGTGTGGAACGACTGCGTCAACGCAGTGGGTGCAGACTTTGACAGTTTTGTGACTTTAAGCTACAATAACGTTACTGTTACTTTTGGTCTTAACAATACTTTCAATTCCAGCGCCACCATAACAATGAGGAATCTCAGCTGGGACGCAACTCCTGTAATTTACAAGGACGGGGAAGCTTGCACGTCAGACGAATGCACAATCATAAATTACAACTCATCAACAGGAACTCTTGTCTTCAATGTTTCCCATTTCACCTCGTATGTCACGCAGGGAAATGCCAGGCTGGGAATATGGGACGAGACCGACTCAGGGGTATTGTTCGGAAACCAGGTGAGGTATGACGGGCAGGAAACAAGGTTTTTCGCGAATTACACCAACAGGGTTAGCGGCACTCCCATTACAGTCGCAACCTGCTCAATAAACTTCACAGACTCAGACAATGTTATGAGCTACAACAGTACCTACCAGATTTATGAATACAACAGGACATTCGCAGTTAACGGAACCTACAAATGGAATGTTACCTGCTCTGCAGCTGGAAGGCAGACATTAACAACGAATGACACTGTCCTGATAACTAACGACACTGTGGCTCCGGGAATTGCTACAAACCTGAATGAAACGCAGGTAACCACTTCAACTATCAGGTGGGAATGGACAAACCCCTCTGACTATGACTTCAATCACACAGAAGTCTGGATTGACAATGCATTTTATGCAAATGTAACTGTAAATTATTACCTTGCCACAGGATTAAGCCCGGAAACAGCTTATGAGATACAGACAAGGACCGCAGACCATAACGGGAATGTCAACACGACGTGGGTTAATGACACTGCAACAACTGAGGCAGAGGAGGAAGCTGAAGAAGCGGTGCCTTCTAAAAAGAAAGGCAGCAGCGTGGCCCCTGCCCGGTATGTGGAAGAGGAAGAGCCTGAAGAGGAGCCGGAAGTTGAGGAAGTGCCTGCTGAAGAGGAGGAAGTGCCTGCTGAGGAAAAGCCTGTCTCTTTCATAGGGCTGGAGCTTGTCCGGTTCGGGGAGGAGGGACATTCAGGAATAATAATACTCGGGCTGGTTGCCCTGGCAATAATGCTGGTGCTTTTGATTCCAAAGCCGAAAAAACACAAGGGAAGGAGGACATCAGCAGCAGGGCCTGTGCAGAAGGTTTATTTCTCAGAGCTTCTTTCCAGAATGGAGAGGCACAGGAAAGCACAGTCAGGCGCGGGAAAAAGAAAAAGGAGATTATACAAAAAATTAACAGCCCCATTCTCATTCCTTTACGCCTTATTGAGGAATGTGGGCAAAGGCTTCAGGGTTTCCAGGAAAAAACAGCTGTTCAGGGAAAGCTTCCTGAAAAAGAAGAGGAAAAAAAGTAAGAAAAAACCAGAAGTGAAAGTAAAGGTCGTAAGGTTCATAGGCAAGAACAAGATCATATTAAGATATACTGTTGCTGTTGTATCCGCAATAGCAGTTTTGGCAATGGCCAGGAAACTCTCTTTTCCTTATGTTGGAAAGGCAGCAGCATTCCTGGGAAGTTATGATTACAGCCGGCTGATTCTTCCGGGCTTCGCCCTGCTTGTCGCGGCTGCAGCAATAGCAGGACTGTATTATTCTGCAAGGCACATTGCATTCAAAAGAAAGCGCAGGGACGAGATAATACCTGTCAATGAGGACGGCACAAGAAGGGCGGCAAGGCCTGCCGAGGAAAATGTCATTTTCCAGGGGGAAGAGAAAACAAAACAGCCCAAAAAAGGAAATGCAGGGCCTGCCAGGACAAAAAAAGTCTCAAAAAGAGAGGAAATGCTTAACGAACTGAAAGAGGTGTATAAATAATGGGAAAAATAGTGGGAGTCATATCCATAAAGGGCGGGGTTGGCAAGACAACCCTTGTTGCAAACCTTGCATCTGCGCTCGCAGGGCAGGGCAAAAAAGTGCTGGCAATTGACGCGAACTTCAGCGCACCAAACCTTGGCCTGCACCTTGGCGTGGTGAACAGGGAAAACACCCTTCACGAGGTTATGAGCGGGAAGATTAATGCGCAGTCCGCCATCCATAATCTTGAGCACGGCTTTGACATAATCCCCGCCAAGCTTGTGGGAAAGAAGATAGATCCTTTAAGGCTTAAAAGGAAGATAAGTGTTTTAAGGAACGTGTATGATTTCATAGTCATTGATTCTTCCCCTAACCTTAATGAGGAGATGGCTGCCACTATGGCCGCTTCTGACGAGCTGATAGTGGTGAGCTCTCCTGACTATCCCACCTTGAGCTGCACTTTGAGGGCAGTGAAGGTTGCCAGGGAAAAGAATGTCCCAATAACAGGAATCGTGCTTAACAGGGTGAGAAACAGGGAGTATGAACTGACAGTAGGGGAAATTGAGGAGGCCTCTGAAACACCTGTGATAGGGGTAATGCGGGAGGACGAGAAAGTGCTTAACTCAGTTGCTGAAACAATGCCTGTTGTCGCGTTCGCCCCAAAAAGGGATGTTGCAGTTGAGTACAACCAATTAGCTGCCACGCTTGCAGGGGAGCAGTACAGAGACGCAAGGGTGTGGAGCAGGATAAGGAAGTTAGTCGCGAAAGACAATTTTTCCAAGGTGGACATTAACAGGACTGTTTTGAAGGAGAACAGGAAGGGATAAAAAAGTGACCAGGGTAAACATACAGCTGCCTGAAGAGCTTCACAAGAAGCTCAAGGTAGTGTGTGCTGTGCAGGACAAGACCATTAAGGAAATAGTAGAGGAATCCCTGGAAAAAGAGCTGAAAAAGAAACAATAATTTCTATATTGTAAATAATGCTGTATTTTATTTATATTTCGAAAGCTTTATATATACGTTGTAACTATGGAGTGGTAACGAGGTGAAAGAAATGTCAATAAAAAGAGAAATAGCAAATGGTATATGCTCCCTTGGGGTTCTGGCACTGGTTACAGGCAGCGCTATCGGGATCTCAAAAGAGCATGATAAGTACCGCATAAGCCAACTATTGGAAAAGGCTCCTGCAGAATGGACAGAACAAGACACGAGATTTGTAGGTTTAAGATGCGAATCAAAGTCCCTAAGTCCAGATGATAAAATTGCAGAATTATGCAATGAATATTTCAAAAAGCGGGGAGCTAACGCAGAATACAAGAAGTAAAAATGAAAGATTTCAGCAAAAAACGATATCTAAGGAATCAGGAACCAGCAAGGAAATCCCTTTTTAGAGAGGTAACTTCTGAAATAGCTGCAGTTGCAACAGGTCTCGCTATGATAGGCGGCCTTGTTGCCCTTACTTATTACAGCCAGAACGATGCTGAATTAAGGAAAATGAGGCAAATCCCGGTTGCAAAACACGTAATGAAGGATTTCAGGAAACACGGGACCAGCGAAACAGTTCACGGAATGTGCGCTGCAGAAGGCCTGGAGGAAAACCTGCGCGCGTGCGAAACAATCGTGAGGGAGCTCAACCCAAAACTGGAACACAGGGGTCCGAGGGCAGGCGAGGTTATTTACGGCCCGGATGCAAATGGGGACGGCGAGTTCGGAAGAACAGACTACGATTAATACCTGTAAGGGTTTCTTGAGCTTCTGCCAAGCATGTACAATCCGCCGAGAATTGAGCCTATGGCGCACCCCACAAGAACATAAACCTCTGTGATTGCGCTTATGGAAAATATTCCGTACCAGTCCAGCAAAGCGTATATTCCAATAAGGACAAAAAGTATGCCAAGAATCTTTGCAATGCCTCCTTCAGCCCCCTCATAATAGGGATGCCTGTACCTTCTTACCATGGCTGATTATTTGTCTTGTTATTTAAAAATCTTTGTTTATTCTTTCAGAAATCTTTTAAACTCGTACTCCAAATCCACATCATGGCAGAAATACTTCTGGGACCGGCCGGCGCCTCGGGAATGGGGAGCATAAATGCGCTGGAAAAATGCAAGGAGCTTGGATTGAAGGCAATGGAAATAGAGTTTGTCTACGGCGTCAGTATGAACAATGAGGAAGCTGAAAAGATAGGGGAAAAGGCAAAAAAGATGGGGATTTCCCTGAGCGTGCACGCCCCTTACTGGATAAACCTTAACTCTGCTGAAAAGGAAAAGATAAAGTCAAGCAAGAAAAGAATACTGGATTCCTGCGAAAGGGCGCACCATCTGAAGGCACAATATGTCATATTCCACCCTGCTTATTATCACAAGGATTCTGCTGAGGGAGTGTATGAAAAAGTGAAGGAAGCTGTTCTTGATATGCAAGAAACAATAAGGAAAAACAAGTGGAATGTAATTCTTTGCCCTGAAACCACGGGAAAGAAAAGCCAGTTCGGAACCCTGGAAGAGCTGATAAAGCTTTCAAAAGAAACCGGCTGCGGAACATGCATTGATTTTGCCCATTTAAAGGCAAGAAACAAAGGGAAAATCAACTTAAATTTGGTGTGCAAAAAGATCAAGCAGGTAAAGCACAAAACAGCCCATTTTTCAGGCATAGAATACGGGGAAAAAGGAGAAAGAAGGCACGTTCTCACAAAAGAACCTGAAATAAAGGAGATAATTAAGGCATTGGTAAAACACAACATCTCAATAAGGATTATCAATGAAAGCCCCGACCCCTTCGGGGATTCTTTAAAAACTAAAAAGGCACTGGACAAGATAAAAAGTTAATCCCCGACGGAAATCCCTTTCTGGAAAACTATTTAAAAGTTTAACCTTTCAAAACATTTAAATAATTGTTGGTCTTGTCCAGGAGGATAGATGAAACGAAAGTATATCTCGCTTGAGGAGGCACAAAAGCTCATACCTGAAGTGCGAAGAAGACTTCTAAAAATCATGAAACTCAACAAGGCCATAGAGGTCTTGAGTGAGATAGAAATTTCCTATTATGATGACTTTGAGGACATCTCCAATGAGGTTTCCTTCAACAAGAAATTTCACCAGTTGTGCTTCAAGCTTTTCTCGGAACTGCAGACACTTACAAAAAAAGGCGCGGCCCTTGAGGACATTGACAGGGGCGCAATAAACTTTTACGCAGTCCACAAGAACAGGCCGGTAATCCTCTGCTGGCAGATAGGGGACAAGCGCATAAAATACTGGAAGGGAATGGATGAGGATTTCTCAGAGAGAAAGCCCCTTTCCAGACTGGGTTAGCTTTATAAAAACAATAACCATTCCTGATTGAATGAGGATAAACAGCAATAACATTCCTGACAATCTTATCAAGCAGCTGGTTTCTGACGTCAAGGACAAGAAAGAGCTTTCCGGAATAATGGACTCTTTTGTAAAAGCCGAATTAATAGGTTATATTGAAAAAAACAGAAAGACAATTAATTTTTTTTCCTCTGCCAAGGATTATGAAAGGGCCAGAAAGTCAAAACACTATAAGGAAATAATCAAGAAAACAAGGGAAACCCTGAGGAAAAGCGCTGGTGTTTTCCTGAAGCCGACAAAAATAACAAGCGCAGAGGAACTGCTGAAAAAGCACGAGTCAACAAGGGGAAGGCTGGAGACTTATTCTGAGTTATACCAGAGGATATTCCACATAACAGGATATCCCTATAAAATACTTGATCTGGGGTGCGGCCTCAATCCCCTCTCTTACAAATACCTGAAAACAAAGCCGAAGTATTACGCTTATGACATTAACTCCATTGTTGTTGAAATAGTGAATGATTTCTTCAAAAAAAGAAAAATCAACGGAAAAGCAAACCTTCTGAACTTAAGAGAGGCGAAAACAAAAAAGCTGAAACTGCCAAAAGCAGACATTTGCTTCCTTTTCAAGGTTCTTGACTCCATTGAGCTGGAAAAAGGCCACAAGCTGGCTGAAAAATTAATCAGGCAGCTGCCCTGCAGATGGGTGGTTGCAAGCTTTTCCACAAGAACACTGTCAGGCAAGAGAATGAGGCACCCTTACAGGGGATGGGTTGAGCAGATGTGCAGAAGGCTTGGATATTTCTATGAAGTTGTTGAGTATGAGAATGAGCTGTTTTATTTGATTAGGAAGCATTGATTATCCTAATAAATTTTTTGCAACTTTTATAAATTCTCCTGCTACTTGCAATGCAGATTCAGCTTCAACCTCCTCAATCTCATTTCTTTTTTCAATGTTGTAGAAAAACTCGTGCCTTTCCAGCCTTAAGGAATTCAATTCATTTATGAACTTGAAAGGTATATTGTCTTTGTATTTGTTTTTGATATAAGCATAAACTGCGTAATGAGTTCTTTCTTTAAAGCCGTCTCTAAATAAAAGAGCTCTTGCTGAATGAAACATTGCAGAATAGGATTCTACTAAAGAAAGGTCAAATATTTTCAAATCGAAAAGTTTTTTGGCTTTTTCTATGAAAAATTCAGCAGTTTCTACAGACCTTTTTGCTTTTCTAATGTCGGATTTGTCCTTTTTTAACTGTTCTTCCCTGATTAGTTTTTCTATTTCATTCATTTTTAATTTACAACTGGTTTTTCCCCGTATAAGGTGATGCTATTTAATATGATTTTTTCATAAAAAACCGGGTCTTTTTTTGCCTTATCTTTCCATTCACTTAAAGTATATAATAAAATATTCAATTCCCTGCTCAATTTTGATTGTGATTTAAGAATTTTATGTTTTGCTTTTTTCCTTGTTATTATAAGCAAATCGATATCACTGCTTTTGTCATAACTTCCATCTGCACAAGAACCAAATAGAATAACAGAAAGCAGGTTATTTTTATGTATTGTTTTTAGTTCATCTATTAATTCTGATTGGTGAATTTCTATAAGGATTTTCAGTATCTTTATTTGTTTTGACAGGAAATTATCTGAAATTATAAACAGCGCTGACTTTTTGTTTATCTGTCTTTTTTCAACCAACCCCTTTTCCAGAAGGTAATCCAGGATTAATTTTGTCATTCCTATGCTTGTTTTTGCTGTTCTTGATAATTCAAGCATAGTTAGCTCTCTATTTTCAGAAATCAATGCATCTACAGCTCGTATTAAAGCATATTTCTCCAGCATTTTCTATTGAAACTAATTTTAATATATTTAAACTTTGCTATTTTTATTCAATAAGTTAACAATATCTTTAATGTATTGAAAAAGCTTCCAAAGAGATTATTTTAACCTAGTCTGGAAACAAAGCAGCGAGGTTTTTGATCAGGGAATAACAGGCAAATAAACCAATTTATCCACAGAATAAACCCTTAAAATCTCAAAATCATCTATTTCACTGAAGTCTGTTTTTAATCTGTTGATTGATCCCCTGAATTTTTCATCTTCTACCTCAAAGATAGGGTGAATTTACATTGTAATGTCTATAGTGATTCATCAAAACCTTTAAAAATGTAAAATCAAAAATAACAAATTATGGACAACATTTTCTACGATATCGGGCTTGTCATAATAGTAGCCACATTTATTGCTTACTTTGCGAGGTTCCTGAAGCAGCCTCTGATACTCGCTTACCTCCTTGGAGGGATAGCCATAGGGCCTGTAGGATTCAAGCTAATCAGCAACGCTGATGTGATAACCACCCTTGCTGAGATAGGAATTGCATTCTTTCTTTTTATTGTTGGGCTTGAAATGAACCTGGGAAACCTTAAAAAACTGGGAAAGCCCATAATGTTTGCAGGCGTCGGACAGGTGGTGTTCACCCTGATCATCAGCTATTTTATCTGCCTCTTCTTCTTCAGCCCCCTGGTATCGCTGATAATAGCCTTTGCAATAACTTCAA
Source organism: uncultured Methanosarcinales archaeon (assembly GCA_964485195.1). Lineage (GTDB taxonomy): Archaea > Nanobdellota > Nanobdellia > Woesearchaeales > CAIVOO01 > CAIVED01. The sequence continues at coordinate 1,407 of CAZAIK010000011.1, read as the reverse complement.
GCAGCACAATGGTTGTTGTAAAGCTGCTTTCAGACAAGGGCGAACTTGAAACTTTGCATGGCAGGATTGCAGTTGGAATACTGCTAGTGCAAGACATAGCAGCCATACTTGCCCTTTCTTTTCTTCAGACAAATGGTGTAACGTCTCTCCTGATAGTATCTTCTTTAACAAAGGGCATACTGCTTCTTTCAACTACCCTTTTCGCATCCTTCTTCATAATCCCTTATATTTTCAAATTGGCAGCACGGTCGCAGGAGCTCTTGTTCGCGTCTACCGTTGCCTGGCTTTTTTTGGTTTCCATTTTCGCCAACCTATTAGGGTTCGGAATAGCTATAGGGGCATTTGTAGCGGGAGTTACCCTTGCCCAGCTCGATTACAGGCTTGAGATTATTTCAAGGGTTAAGCCTATAAGAGACTTTTTCACAATAATCTTCTTTGTCTCCCTGGGAATGATTATCGTCCCTTCCTTGCCCTCGGCAGCTTTTGCGCCAATAGTCCTACTCACACTTTTTGTGATTTTTGGGAATCCTCTTGTTGTAGTTATCATAATGGGGCTTATTGGCTTTGGGAAAAAGGTTTCTTTCCTTACAGGAATATCAATTGGTCAGGCGAGCGAGTTCTCCCTTATTTTTGCCACGCAAGCGTTTATTGTGGGAATGCTTGACCAGAACTCCCTGTCAATTGTTACCATAATAACTGCAATAACCCTAGTAACAACCACGTATTTCATAAAATATTCCAAAGAGATATATGCTCGCTTGGATAAGCCCCTGTCGATATTCGAAATAAGGAAGAAAAAGATATACGAATTGTCACACAAGCCCGAAGACCACTTTGACGCGGTCCTTTTCGGGTGCGACAGGGTGGGCTACAGCATCCTGAAAACATTCAAGAAATTAAAGTACAAATTCCTTGTTGTTGACTTCAACCCTGAAGTGATACACGACCTTGCCAGCCAGAGGATAAACTGCCTCTACGGCGACTTTGACGACCCTGAAATAATAAAGAACATAAACCTCAAAAGGCCCAAGCTTTTCATATCCACAATCCCCGACCACAGGGCAAACATAAGGCTGATAACGAAGGTGAGGGAAGCCAGCAAGAAAGCAATAATATTCGTGACTGCAACGTCAATCAACGAGGCGCTGGAGCTTTACAACAAGGGAGCGGACTATGTGATAATGCCTCATTTCCTTGGGGGGGAGCACGCCTCCTACATCGTGGAAAACCTCAGGGAAAAAGGGATAATAAAAACAAAGGTCAAGCACATAGAGGACCTGAAGAACAGGAAGTCATTAAAGCAGGAGCATTCTAAAAGATAGCTATTCGTGTTAAAAGCCATTAAACTTAGCAAAATATAAAAACAGGAAAATAAAAAGAATATGGTAAAATGATTATAAACATAGA
>CAZAIK010000010.1:0-22750 GCA_964485195.1 uncultured Methanosarcinales archaeon | reverse complement strand
AAAGCAATCAAGAAACAATAAAATGGCATTCAGGATATTATTGGCAGGGGCTGTGGCCTGGTTTGCTGCCCAGTTCCTGAAGTTCCTGATTGAAGGCGTCAGGACAGGAAAGTTCAGGGCAAAGATGCTTGTCCTGCCGGGAAAGATGCCCAGCGCCCATACAGCAACAATATTTGCAGTCACGACAATGATTTATCTTGCTGAAGGCTTCTCCAACCTTTTCGTGCTTGCCCTTTTCGTGGCAATAATCATAATGTATGATGCGATGACTTCAAGAAGGCAGATAGGGATTGTGACCCAGTCGCTCAATTACACGCTGAAGAAAAAGCTGAGGTATTTTGAGGGCCACACCCTTGCCCAGGTTGTAGCAGGGGCTGTCATAGGAATCATAATTGCTTTCTTGATAAGCTTTGTGTAGGGGGGGGTTAGACAGGTTAATTACCGGCACAGAAAGTTATGGTTTGATTTAGCCTGTAAGAAAATACATTATGATTGGGAGCGCCGCCCCGATTATGAGGTAAGAAACATTCTTTTTTGTTACAAGGAGCATAGCCTTTTTCAGCTTTCCCTTTGATTTCTGCCCGATGATTTGCTTCGCATCCAAAGTCCCTGCTGGCAGCCCGTAAATGAATATGAGGGAGGATGCAATGAACAAAAAGCCTTCGTAAGCTGACAAAAAGAACACGAAGGCGAGGGCAGGGTATTCCCTGTTTATAATCTTAAGATATACCAGGAGGGCGGTGATTATTATCGCATATATTATCAATTGTGAGAAATAAAAAAGCACTGTGATAATGACAGCAAGCAAGACCCATTTGAGAATTTTCCAGTATTTTTCCCCTGGCTTCAGCTCTTCAGGGGAGATAATGGCCAATAATCCCCCTGCAAAAACACCTGCAAATGCTATTGTCAGTGTCAAAAAATAGTCAATCATTTTGCTTTTTCCAGGGGAATTCTGTATGCCCCCACTGTATCAATAAATCCACGTCAAGCTGCGGGACGTCGCAGGCTCCAAAGCAGGAGTCCAGCCATATGCTTACCTCAGCATCCGTGTTCTTCTCAAGATAATTGACAATGTCGTCTGCCACCGGCTTGAGCCCGTCAGGCAGCTGCACGCACACGGTTCTTGCTTTTGCCTTTTTTATCTCCTTAACAGCCCTTTCCAGCTCAAGATTGTATTTCATCTTTTCCTTTTTTCCTTCAGTGCGAAATAGCCGGCTATTATCGCTATCAGTGCTATTGCTGCCAGCACCCAGTTTTCATTTATTGCTCTCTCATTATATTCCTTTTTTGTCTTGTTGGGATTGAATGTTGCATTTGCACTTTCATTTTCCCTTATTATGTCTTCAACCCCTGTTTTTTCAGCAGCTTTGCTTACAGAGCAGGTCTTTCCTGCCTGTGTTCTTGGATAAAGCTTTTTGCCTTCCTGATCCAGCTTGTTATAGCAGAAAGGCACTGTTATCTGGACAGACTCTATTTTCCTGTCTTTGAATGATGTTCTTACAACGTAGTCTGTCCTGTTAATTGTTATGGTGCTGTTTTCCGGCAGGGTTTTGCCTGCCCAGGCCCAGTTCCTGGAGTAAAAGCCGAAAACCAGGTCAGAGCTTTCATTTGTTATCCTGAATGATTCTATGCCGGAAAACACTATTGTTATGTTTTCCCCGTCCCCGCGGCATTGCCTTACCTCAATGCTGATGTTGGGGCAGTATTGCTCTGCAGAGAGTATCTGTTGAGACCCGCACCTTATTGCGGTGTAATTCTCGTAGCAGTTTTTTGCAGGGGCGTCAGCCAGCCCCAGCAATGGGAATATCAGCAGTATGAGGATTAAAACCAGCTTTTTCATGTCCTGGATGTGGAGAGGTAATATTTAAAGGTGGTGAAATTAAATTTACTATCATATGATGGTTATAGTATAGAAGTATTTATATAGGGGATTGAAATAACCAAATTAAAAATGGACAAGCAACTACTGGAAATAAGTCCGCGGGAATCCCCCATAATTGAAATCAATTTTTATAATTTTTCTGAATATGAACATTTACTAAGGCCGCCGGAAAGAAGGCCCGCCTCTGAAGTAATAAAGTATGTACAACACTCAGGTATGAGCATAGGGCAATGTAAGAACTTGACCCTGCCCGAGAGAGCAGTTTCTATGTACCTTGGAGGGGGCGTTATAAAAAATCCCTTGTTTAACAAACCAGGAAGAACTCATAGTGATGTAGACCTGCTTGCAGTGGGAAAACAACCTGTTCTTGAAGAGCTAGCAAGACATCTAATCCAGGCTTCAAAAACAGGTGAGCCCATAATAAAATATGGAAGAGGGGCTGCAGAGGTTAACATAGGTGTGGAACACCTGACAGATGAATATAACAGAGCCTACTTTGACCTTCCATTGGAGGAAAGGTTCATCCTTAACGTGACCAAACCAGAAAATTCAAGGGCCTGCCCGATAGACCTGTCCATAGTAAGCAGGGAAAAATTTGAAGAATACTGCGTTAAAAAATCAGAATCCTGATGCGCAAACTTTAAATATCACCTGCCAAGCAGTTCTTTTAAAGGGTGGTATAATGAAAAATGTTCATTTAACATTACTGGCATTATTGACAGTTATTATTGCAGGCTGCAGTACTGGTTATGTTGCCAAGTCAGACAAGGCAGTTGTTGACATGTATGTAATGTCGCAGTGCCCTTACGGAGTGCAGGCAGAAAATGCAATAGCTCCTGTCCTAGCCACCCTCAGGGGCTCTGTTGATTTCAATCTTCATTTCATAGGAAGAGGCGATTCTTTGGAAACATTTCAGTCACTTCACGGCGAGCCAGAATGGAGGGGGGACATGGTGCAGGCGTGCGCAATAAAATATGAGCCTGAAAATTTCATGGACCTTGTTGTGTGCATGAACCAGAATCCTAACCTGATTCCTGACAACTGGGAGGCCTGCGCAGATGAGCTGAATCTTGACAAGCAGGCAATAATGGAGTGCTATGACGGTGAGGAAGGAAAGCAGCTTCTTGAGCAGTCATTCCAAAAATCAGAGATGGCAGGAGCCCAGGGAAGCCCTACAATAAAGATAAACGGAGAGGATTACAATGGCCAGAGAAATGCGCAATCCTTCACAAGGGCGATATGCCAGTATGTCAACGACCCTGCCTGCGAAGAGATTGCTGAATGCACGCAGGCTGCTGACTGCCCTCCAAAGGAAGGCAAGATTCCCCAATGCGTTAATCCGGGAACTGAAGATGCAAGATGCGAATATCAGGAGGATGCACAGGTAGCATTAACAGTTGTGAATGATGAAGACTGCGCAAACTGCGATCCTGCGCAAATAATTGGTTCCCTGGGACAGATATTCCTCAACCTTGATGTTGAACAGGTTGACATAGGCACGAGGGAAGGGAAGGAATTGGTTGGACAACACAATCTTCAGGTCGTGCCCGCATTCATATTTGGTGAAAACATCGAGCAGTCCTACATCTGGCAGAGCAATGAGAAAGTCAGGGCTTTGTTTGAAGAAACAAATGGGAGATACAAGCTTCTCGACGAAGTTACAGGCGCAACCCATTTTGTGAGCGAGGAAAAAAGGCAGGAAATGCTTCAGAAAATAGGTGTTGAACTGGGAGACAACAGGCCCCAGATAGACTTCTTCGTGATGAGCTACTGCCCTTATGGAAACATAGCTGAAGAGATTATTGAAGAGGTTTACAATGAAATAGGGGACAGCGCGGATTTCAACCCCCATTATGTCATTTACTCAAATTATGGAGGCCCTGACTTCTGCCTTGATGATTCACAAGAATACTGCTCAATGCACGGGCTCACAGAATTAAATCAGGGTGTCCGGGAATTGTGCGTTAACAAACATTACGGAACAGAAGAATGGTTTGAGTTTGCAAGGGCGATGAATTCAGGATGCACAGCTGAGAATGCAGACAGCTGCTGGCAGCCAGTGGCAGAGAACCTGAATCTTGATGTGCAAACAATAAGCGACTGCGAGGAGAACGAGGCAGTTGATTTGCTTGCAAAGGAAAAGGAACTGAACCAGCTGCTCGGGGTGCAGGGCTCGCCAACGATATTCATAGAGGGCCAGGCTTACAATGGGCAGAGGGACGCCAATTCCATACTGGGCGCAATGTGCAATTCCTTTGATGCGGAAAAGCCAGCAGGATGCGACAATGTGATAGAATCCGCCTCGGCACAGCAGGTTGCTTCAGGAGCCTGCGGTTAATCCTTTGATTTCTTAGCCTTTTCTATTTCTTTCTCATCAATCTTCTTCTCCACAAAGAATGTTCCAACATATCCGCAGGACTTGCATCTCCAGGTCCCTGTAATCCCGCCTATGTCCATAACTATGTTGAGGGAGCCGCACTGCGGGCATTTTTTGACTTTCATTTTTCTCCTGAATGCAAATGGAATATAAAATGGTTTTCATTTCCCATTATCAAATACTAACAAAGCTTTTTAAAAGGGGCGGAGATTAAAAATGGTAAAAAGAGGTGTATTAATGGATAAGAATACTGAATTTATCCTTTGGTTTGACCAGGTCGGCATTGAGGATGTTGGCATTGTAGGAGGAAAAAATGCCAGTTTGGGGGAGATGTACAAGAACCTTGCCCCTAAAGGTGTTAAAATACCAAACGGCTTCTGCGTGACAGCCCACGCCTACAAGTATTTTGTTGAGAAAACAGGAACAGAAGAAAAAATAAGAAAAATCCTGGGAACACTTGACACTTCTGATGTAAAAAACCTTGCAGAGCACGGCCAGAAAGTAAGGCAGGCAATAATGGAAGCAGAGCTTCCGCAGGAACTGAAGGATAAGATAGTGGAAGCTTACATCAACCTCTGCAAGCAGTACGGCGACAACACAGATGTTGCTGTAAGGAGTTCTGCAACTGCTGAGGACCTGCCTGACGCAAGCTTTGCAGGGCAGCAGGAAACCTACCTTAACATAAAGGGAGCGCAGGCTTTGCTGGAGTCCTGCAAGAAATGCTTCGCATCATTGTTCACCAACAGGGCAATCTACTACAGGCAGGAAAAAGGATTTGACCATTTCAAGGTATTGCTTTCAATAGGAGTGCAGAAAATGGTAAGGTCAGACCTTGCCTCCTCAGGGGTTATGTTCTCAATAGACACAGAGTCGGGGTTTCCCAACGCAGTCTTGATAAACTCAGCTTACGGGCTTGGGGAGAACGTTGTTCAGGGCGCGGTAAACCCTGATGAGTTCTATGTTTTCAAGCCAACATTAAGAGAGGGTTACAGGCCCATAATACAAAAGTCCCTCGGAAGCAAGGAAATAAAGATGGTCTATTCAATGGAGGGCACAAAGCCAACAAAGAATGTTCATGTGGAGGTAAAGGACAGGAAAAGATTCTCCTTGACAGACGATGAAATACTGACTCTTGCAAAATGGGCGGTGATTGTTGAAGACCATTATTCAGAAAAGGCAGGCCATTTCAAGCCCATGGACATGGAGTGGGCAAAGGACGGCGAGATGAATGAATTGTTCATAGTCCAGGCAAGGCCCGAGACTGTCCAGAGCCAGAAAGACAGGAACGTGCTTGAGCAGTACGTGATAAAGGAAAAAGGAGAGATCCTTACAAAAGGAAAAAGTGTAGGTGACAAGATAGGGCAGGGAGAGGCCAACATAATAAAGGACGTAAAGGAGATTCACAAGTTCAAGAAAGGACAGGTTCTCGTCACTGAGATGACAGATCCTGACTGGGTTCCCATAATGAAAATAGCATCCGCAATTGTTACAAACAGGGGAGGCAGGACCTGTTTCACAGGCGATACAAAAATACTGACAAGCGAGGGATTCAAGACCTTTAAGGAAGTGTTTAATGATTACGAAGGCATTCTTGTCCCTTCCCTTAACAGAGAGACTTTAAAGATCGAGTGGAATCCGATAGTAGCTACAATGAAAAGAAAAGCAAAAGCAATTGAAATATCCACTTCTCAGACCGGGAGAATGAAAAACAATCATTTGAGATTAACTCCAGATCATAAGATGCTGACTTATGAGAGAGGGGAGCTTATTTCAAAAGAAATACAGGATTTATTGAGCGATGATCAAATGTTGTTATTGGCGCAGAAAATACCTTCTCTCTCAGAATCTTCTGAAAAGGAGCAAAAATTAGCATATCTTTTGGGAGCTGTCAGCACTGACGGGCATATTTACTTGTCAAGAACGCACGGAGAGGTGCAGTTTATACAAAAACCAACAGAAGAGAAGCAGCAGTTTATAGAAGCAGTTCAGGAAAGTTTAGAGAAAGCCTATGGCAAAAGGTTCTCAGTTTCAACAAAAAAAGTTTCTGATGGATTTATAAGAGGAAAGCAAGCTAAAGGACAGGCTAATGCTTACAGGTGTTACTCAAAATCAATTGCAGAGCAGCTATTAAAAGAAAAGCAAGGATTGGTTCATACTCTCTTAGTCTCAGACGAAAAACTTATTTTTAATTTTCTGGCTGGGGTTATTGACGGGGACGGCTATTTTAATCAGAACTCCGGAAGGGTTAATATTTACATCAGCAACGAACAATTGCTACAAGCAGTTATGGTTGGCTGTTTAAGGCTTGGAATTGTTCCACAAGTTTCCAGCAACAGGTCCATTCACAATGTTCAGATTGTTGAAAAGATTGCAGAAATTTTCAGGTTTACCAAAAGGGTAAAAGGCAAGGTTTCAAGAACAAAATTTGGAACAAGATTTTTTGCTGCCGGACAAGTTTTAAAGGACATAAACAAAATAAATTGCAAAGGCAGGATAAAGCCCTATTTTGATAAAAACCTGCTTATAGACTCAGAAAAGATTGGAAAAAATATATTGCCAATTTGTACTGAATCCCAAAAAAGCAATATCAGGAAAATTTTAGATTCAGATACAAGGATGCAAAGGTGTTCTTTTGAGAAGGATTTAGGCCTGGTTGATGTTTATAATATAACTGTTGAAGGCAATCACAATTATCTCGTTTTCACAGACAGGTATACTCCGGTGATAGCAAATAACTGCCACGCGGCAATAGTCTCCAGGGAGCTGGGAATTCCGTGCATTGTGGGAACCGGAAATGCAACCGAAGCTGTGGAGCAGGGGAAAAAAGTGACAGTGGACTGCTCCCAGGGGGAGGAAGGATATGTTTATGAGGGCATTTCAAAGTTTGACATTGAGAAAACAGACCTTAGCAAGATGGGCAGGCCCAAGACAAAGGTGATGATTAACGTGGGCAATCCCGATGAGGCATTCAGCCAGAGCTTCCTGCCCAACGAAGGTGTCGGCCTGGCAAGGGAGGAATTCATAGTAACATCATACATACAGGCACACCCACTGGCCCTCCTTCATTTTGACAAGATAGAGGATGAGGAGGCAAAGCAGAAGATACAGAAACTGACAGAGGGTTATGGGTCAAGGGAGGAATTCTTTGTTGACAAGCTTGCCCAGGGAGTGGGGATGATTGCAGCAGCATTCCACCCCAAGGATGTCATCTTGCGTTTTTCTGATTTCAAGACAAACGAGTATGCCAACTTAATAGGAGGCCCGCAGTTTGAGCCAGAAGAGGGCAATCCAATGATAGGGTGGAGGGGCGCATCAAGATACTATTCAAAAAATTACAGGGAAGGATTCGCCCTTGAGTGCAGGGCAATAAAGAAGGTAAGGGATGAGATGGGCCTGAAGAACCTCAAGGTAATGATTCCAATGTGCAGAACACTGGAAGAAGGGAAGAAAGTCCTTGCTGAAATGGAAAAGAACGGGCTGAAAAAGGGAGAGAACGACTTGCAGGTTTACGTGATGTGCGAGGTGCCTGCAAATGTCATACTCGCAGAGCAGTTCGCGGACCTGTTTGACGGCTTCTCAATAGGAAGCAATGACCTTACCCAGTTTACTCTTGCAGTTGACCGTGATTCAGAGCTGGTAGCGCACATTTTTGATGAAAGAAATGATGCTGTTAAATCCCTTGTGGCGGAAGTCATCAAGAAGGCCAAGGAAAAGGGCAGGAAGATAGGGATATGCGGGGATGCCCCCTCAACATACCCTGAATTCGCAGAATTTTTAGTGGAGCAGGAAATTGATTCAATTTCATTAAGCCCTGACGCTGTCCTGAAAACAGCACAGAAAATCTATGAAAAAGAGCAGGAGCTGGGAAGATAAAATTTTTTTTAAGGCTCAAACCTCTTCTTTTCCTTTCTGCGTTTCAGCCAAAAGCCCAACGCTAAAACTATGGCTGCCAGCACCATTATGCTCGTCACAAGAGATGCAGCGTTAAGCCCTGCAATTACCCCTTCTTTTTCAGTCTCGTTTGTGGAAGGTTCTCCCACAACCGCTCCAGTAATCTCTCCCAAGCTATCCTTTACTTCCTCAGCTTCCTCTGCAGTCTCGGGTTCTTGCGCAAGCTCATCTTCCTCTGCTTCTACCTCTTCAGAAATATTAATTATTTCTTCCTCCTCTTCAACCTCTGTTCCTGAAGGCCTCCAGCCAACCATCACAGGAGAGCTGTGACCGCCGCCACCGCCATACCCGTAAGCATTGGTCTGGTGCAGCATTTTGGAAGGCTCTTTCAGGTTAACAGGGCCGAGCATTAACAAAAACAGGATTATCAGGATAGTAATAGCACTCCCCACAGTTTTCCTTAGCATTTTTTATGGTTAATTACCCTTCATTATAAATTTATTTTCTCCTGAAAAAGATAATAAAAAAGTTTTTTATGGGATTTATTGAAGTGTTTCTCTCAGAGGGTGGAGAAATTGAAACTTGTTGTTATGCTTCCAGCGTATAACGAAGAAAAAACAATCGGCTCTGTTATAAGCAGGGTTCCCAGAAAATTACCTGGGATTAAGGATATAGAAATCCTTGTAATGGACGATTCCTCCACAGACAAAACAGCTGAAATTGCCAAAAAAGCCGGAGCTGACTGGGTTTTCTTGAACAAGAAAAAAGGGCTTGGTTATAATTTCAAAAATGGGGTTGAGCATTGCCTGAAACTTGGGGCGGATGTTATTGTAAATATAGACGCTGACGGCCAGTTTAATCCGGATGATATTCCCTCCCTCATCCAGCCGATATTAGCCAAGGAGGCGGATATGGTAACTTGCTCGCGATTCATAAATCCGGACTTGGTGACAAACATGCCCTGGGTTAAAAAATGGGGTAATAAAAAGTTTACAAGATTAGTCAGTAAAATAGCAGGTGACAATTTCACAGATACGCAATGCGGGTTTCGCGCCTATTCAAAAGAGGCAGCGCTTAGATTGAACCTGCAGGGCGCTTTTACATATACCCAGGAAGTTTTTATTGATCTTGCCGAGAAAGGGATGAGAATTAAAGAAATTCCCTTGGCGGTTAAGTACTTTAAAAAAAGGCAATCAGCAATCTCAAGCAAGCTGATAAGATACGGGCTGAAAAGCCTTGGAATTATAGCAAAGGCAACCAGGGACACGCAGCCCTTGACTTTCTTTGGAATGCCGGGATTAATATTGTTTCTCACAGGTCTCGGGGGGGCTGGTTATTCCTTCTGGTTCTGGGCAACTCATTTAATGACAACTCCTATCAGAACGCTGTTTAACGTCTCGATTTTTTTCATAATCTCCGGACTGTCGCTTATTATTCTCGGGTTACTTGCGGATATGCTGAAAAGGATGAATATAACGCAGGAAGAAATACTGTATAAGCTGAAAAAACAGGAGACTGACAAAAAATGAGAATATTGGTAATATTAGCATCGGGAATAGGCAATTCCATACTCTTCTCACCTGCACTGCTCTCGCTGCGAAAAGCTTATCCAAAAGCCTGTATAGATATTTTTGCACGCAAAAAGGCGTTTGCAGAGCCGTTCCTCGGAAGCAGTATCATAAACAAGATATTTTATTATGAAGGGCTTAAGACTTTTTTATTGCTAAGAAAACAAAAATATGATGTGTCAATTACCGCGTTTCCTTCCAATAAATGGCAGTTTAACCTGTTTGCTTTCTTAGTCGGAGCTAAAAAAAGAATAACTCACAGCTATAAAGTCGGCAGGTTTAGGACGCTGAGCTTTTTGCAGAACTGTAAAATTCCTGCCGATGAAAATTTGCACGATGTAGACCAGAATATGAATCTGCTTAAGTCTCTTAATATGAAACTTACAAGAGTGAACAAACTTCATTTTTACATCGGCAGGAAAAATGAAAAATTTGCTGAATATTTCATCAAGAAAAATAACCTGAAACAAAAATATTTGGTAGGTGTGCACACAGGATGCAATAAAAAAAACAAGTATAGAAGATGGCCTGGTGCCCATTTTGTTGAATTAATCAATAAACTAGCTGAACAGCACAAGAAGATAATGCTGTTCGCCGGTCCTGATGAGGTAATAGAAACAGACAAAATATATCGGCAGATTAAACACCAAAAAAGCATATTTTTAGTTAAAGAAAGTGATCTGAAAAATACCGCAGCACTTATCTCAAGATGCAAGTTATTCATCTGCACAGATTCAGGTTTAGGTCACATAGCTACGGCGCTGAACGTTAACACTTTAGCAATCTTCGGGCCGGCGCAAGCTTCAAGAACTTCTCCTTATGGCAGGCACGGAAATTACGTCTCTTTAAAACTGCCCTGCTCGCACTGCTTGAAGTATCCCTTTAATTCAACCTCTACGAAAATTAGATGTAATGAAAAATTCAGATGTTTAAGGGAATTGGATGCCGGCGGGGTATTGGAAGCTATCCAAAAATGAGAGAAGATAATAGACACCTTTATGATACAGAATATTTTGCTAAAAATTATTATAAAGATTACAAGAAAAAATCATTCTTTGCCCCCAAAAGGAAGTATCTGGAGCGGGACAGGGATATATTTAATTTGTTGAATCCGCAAAAGAAAGATGTCATACTTGAAATTGGCTGTGCTGATGGGACCACATCCAAAAAGATTTCAGGGTATGTACACAGGGTTATTGCTGTAGACTTTGCAGAAGAGGCCATAACCCTAGCTTTAAAAGAGAATCCTGATAAGAATATAACATATAAACTGGCAGACGCAACCGATTTGTCCTTCTTCCAAAAAAACTATGTTAACAAAATAGCCGCCATAGATTTTGTTGAACACGTTAGCGATGAGACATTGAAAAAAATGCTCAAAGCAAGTTACACGCTTTTAAAAAAAGGCGGAACGTTATCAATCTATACTCCACAAAGATTGCATTGGGCTGAAATAATTAAACACATTCTTAAAACAGACCCTACCCACATAAGGGTGAGAACTCCGCGTCATTTATTATTATTGGCCAAAAAAGCAGGGTTTGATATAGATCTATTATACTTCTCCCCAAATCCTTATTCATTTTTAAGATACCTTGACAAGATTCTCTCTTGTGTTCCTTTGCTGAATAATTTCTTCAGGTTTAGAATTTGCTTGAGGCTGAAAAAATGAATATTTCAATAGTTATCCCTGTGTATAATGAAGGAAAGAACATAAGACACTGCTTGGACGCGTTGATAGCTCAGAATTATCCTAAAAATCATTATGAGATAATAGTAGTAAATGACGGTTCTACAGATTCTACTCCCGATTCTATAAGAGAAAAGCAAAAAAAAGCTAAAAATAAAAATGTTGTATTAAAAATCGTAAACCTGGACAAAAATAAGGGGAGGGTTGAAGCAAGGATAGCGGGCGCAAAAAATGCGAAATATGAAGATATCCTTTTTACGGATTCTAGATGCCTGGCAGATGAAAACATCTTAAACATTATCAAAAAGGTAGGTTACCAGCCGATAGTTGGCAATCCTATTATAGACCACGACAGAAGCGTGTTCGACAGATTCATCCATATAACCAGGAGGAAATTATACCCTTCCTCCTATGGAAAAAGATTTGCTCCAATATTTATAACAGAGAAAAATTTTAATAAAATTGCAAAGGGAACAACAGTTTTTTTTTGCAAAAAGAGACTATTCCTCAAATCACAACCTAGTAGTACCAATTCAAACGTTTCAGATGATACAAAGCTTTTGTTGAATATTCTGCATAAGAGAAGATTGCTGAAACATCCTGAAGTGAAAGTACATTATTTAGCAAGAAACTCCCTTGAAAAAGAAATAAAACATACATATGAAAGAGGACCAAGATTTGTGGATTATTACTTCAATCCAAAACGGCTGTATTTCTGGGTTTTCATCTTTTTACCTGCCTTTCTTCTGGCAGGCTTGCTGACTATTGGAGTGTTCAGCCCCTTTTCCCTCTTCTATGTGCTTGTATTTATTATGCTGTTTTTTTTGCTTAGTTCACTATACCTCTCGGAAAATATAAAGGATTTTTTCATAGTTCTTATCTTCTTACCAATATTCTTTTTTGTATTTGAGTTCGGAATTGCAAAAGGTTTAGTCCTGAAAATATTGAAAATGTACTAGAATGAGAAAAAACAAAACTAACAGAGTTGGGATTTCAGGACACTTGCTGAAAATTAAAACCTTCTTTTTCATAATCTTTTTTATCGTCATTCTGGCAATTAACATACACACTTTCAGGCACGACTGGCAGCCTAATGACAGTTTCCAAAACATATTCTGGTCTGAAAATATCGCCTCAAATAATTTTCTTTTTTATAAATTGGGGCTTAATTACGAAACCAACCAACAAATTTTTGGGTTGCGGGGCACGCATATCTCACCGGAGGGCAATGTTCCTACACTGCAGATAGGTCTGCCTATTCTTTTCGGAGTCTATCTTAATTACACAAACTTTTTTCCATTCTTCTTAATGGCGATCTTTTCGGTGTTAGGCCTTTTTTTTCTTTTTAAGCTGGCTTCATTATTCATGGAAGAAAAATACGCTCTGATGATCACAATATCCTTTTCCATGTTCTATGTCTTTATCTTCAATTCAGTCTTTATTATGAATAACATGCCCTCGTTTTCTATGTTTTTCGCTTCGGCGTATTATTTCTTCTTATATGTCATAAAATCTTCCGAGTTTTCAAACCTCTTACTTTCAGCAATTTTCTTATCGATAACTTTTTGGTTGAGGTATCCTGATATGTTATTATTCTTTATTTTTATCCCTTTCGTACCTTTGCTGCTTAAGAAACTAAAATTTTACCAGTTTATGGTTTTTATAAGCATACCATTGTTATCTTTATTCATTTTTTTCTTTACCCAAAATAAAATGTTTGGCTCTTTTTTTTCTTTTATATCCCCCGAAACGTTAAGGCATTATGCAGCTTATGCTTCGATTGCAAACCAAGGGCCTTTCTTTTTTGAAAGCTGGGATGTTTTATTTCAAAATATTAAAGAACAGCTTTGGCCCTTGGTCGGGTTATTTATAGTGGTTTATATACTGGTGCTGGTGTATTCTATAAAAGAGAAGAAATGCCCTTTGACATTACTGTTGTGTATACCCCTCTTCCAAATCTTTTACTACTTTGGTAACATCTGGGGGGGCTTTGGGCAGACACTTCAAAGTTATGCTTCCCTTCAAAGATACTTTATAATCTCTTACGGCCTGATATTCTTGGCTTTTGGGGTTTTTGTTGAGAAAATAATCCGGAACAGGAAGGTAAAAATGGCCCTTATTACAGCAGCATTGGTACTTGTTATTGTTTCAATCCCCTTGGTCATCAAAGATATAAAGCTTTATGATTCCAACATTAAAGAAACAGTCTCTTTTAAGTCCAGACTAGCAAAGGATACTCCTGAGAACTCCATCGTATTCACCCGGATAGAAGATAAAAATGTTTTTCCTGAAAGAACTCCAGCGATATACCAGGTGTTTAACCCCGACATTCGGATTAATCAAACAATTTGTTTAATCTCAGAATTATTAGCTGGAAATTACACTGTTTATTTCTTGGAAGAGGATGATGTAAAGCTTGCCCAGATGAATATACCTTTCAGAGAATATGAGAAGGCCCTTCAAAGAAGAGGTTTAGTATTGAAAAAATCTTTTGGGAATTTTTATGAGGTATTACCAGAATGAAGAACCTAAAAACAGCAGCGTCTATAGGTATCATGCTAAGTTTAATAGTGCTTTTTATACTTTATTTGAACAAGCATTTTGCTGATTTTGAACAGCTGGCTTCTGCAGGCATTTCGAACATTTGGTTTATCGCTGTCCTGTTTTTGCTGATAGTCGGCAACCTTTTCTTAAACGGGAAAATGCTGAAGTACCTGTTACTTCCTTTTGGCATAAAATTAAAAGAATTGGAATCCTTTGCTATTTCTGTCATAACAAGCTTTTATAATCTTATAACTCCTTTCAGGGGCGGAGCTGGTGCAAGAGCTTTTTACCTTAACAAAAAACATAACTTTTCATACACTCATTTTCTGTCTACCCTGTCTGCGGTCTATATACTTGCTTTTTTAGTGGGAAGTTTTGCTGGATTAGCGAGCATATTCTTTATCTGGTTTTATTACGGTCTCTTTAATATATATATCTTTATTTTATTAACAGGGATCTCTTCCTTTTTGCTGTTTGTTATAATCTTCCCCTTTAAATTAAAGAAGAGGAAAAACAAATGGCTCAACAGGTTTGTAAATGTAATAAATGGGTGGCATTTGATAAGAAACAATAAAAAGATAGTGTCCGCCGCCCTAGCTAATTCCATAGTTCAATTAATATTCGGAGCAATAATCATAATAATAACTTACAGTATATTTAACATAGATATAGGAGTTTCAAAAGCAACCTTTATTGCAGCGATAAGCGTAATATCCCTTTTAGTCTCAATAACTCCGGGAAATATCGGGATTGGTGATGCGATAGATGTTTTTTCGGCGAATATAATTGGAATTGATGTAACAGGAGCGATTTCAGCGACTGTGTTGAAAAGAGCGATACTGCTCCTGGTGCTGTTTATTTTAGGGCCTATTTTCAGCTTTATCCTTTTTAAAAAAACAGGTAAAAACTATGAAGAAAGCGCAGAGTAATATGATTTCAGAGATCGCAAAAGCATTGTTTTATTCGCTATTAATGTCATTTGTGATTTTATTCCTGATGGAACAATTATGGGCTAATTCTGTCTCATGGTATTTTGGTATGGATTACTTTGTCCCGATATTCCTTTTTTTCGGAATTTGGTTTTTAGTCTATAAAAGTAATTTTAATGAAAATGAAGAAAAGCTTGGTAGCTGGTTTGTTGTGATGATGGGAATCGTCGCTTTTGCAGCAGTATTGTTTAAAACAAAAGAACTGGCATTTTGGGAATACACCCTTCCTGTAATAGCTTTTGTTTTAGTGCTTTTATTTGGCCTAATAATAAATGAGAACGGAAACTAAAATTGGAGTCGGCATATTGGGGGCCTTGACGGCATTCTCAATAATCTTAAGCCTTTTTAACGATTCTTTATCTTCATTCCGGGCGGTGTTTGGCTTTTTTTATATATTATTCCTTCCGGGTTTCTTTTTAACCATCCTATTTCGGAAAAGGCAGGCGATGGAAAGGGCAATGTTAAGCTTTGCACTTAGTTTGGCAACCATACCCTTGATTATCTTTAGTTTTAGCCTGCTGGGAATTAAGATAACCTTGCTAAATACGACCATAGTAGTAACAGGAATAATAATGGCATCCATCATCCTTAAAAATGTTAAATAAAAAGAAAAACCAATTAATAAAAAGCATAATCCGAAAGTCTTTTTTACAGCTTTTAGCAGTGTACACGATATTGGTAATGCTATCTCTACTGGGAGTAATTCCCAGGTTCATTTTACACTTCGAAATATTTGCGGTTATCCTCGCCGTGATGGCTGTAGTGAGTATCAAGAAAGGAAAACAAGTGAAAATACCAAAATACTGGTTAGTGGCTGCCATAGCATTGGTGCTATTCTTCAGGATAATCCCTTATATAGACAATACAATTCCCCTTGGTTACGACCCGGGAATTTACAAATATGCAATAGACAATCCTTTATCACAAGAAGAATGGATGAAAGAAGCGTTTGAACCTGGATTTTTACTGATTGCAAGCTTTTTGAAATATACTGGTTTTAGCACTTATTCCATTCTTACCTCTGTGCTTATATTTTTTGAGGTGGTATTGGGACTAATGATTTATTTTGTAACAAAGAAATTCTTCAACGCCCAATCGGGAATTTTAGCTTTCCTACTCTATGCAGTTTCCTTGACCCAGTTCAAAGCCTTTGCTTTCTGTTATTATAAACAGGTTCTGGGCCTGATTCTGCTTTTGGTTTCTGTTTATTTCTTAAAAATGAAAGAAGAAAAGGCTTCTCTAAGCCATTTTATCTTACTGATGGTTTCTGCTTCTTTTCTTGGAGCTGTTCATAGGCCCACTTTTTTGATATTTGGCCTGGTATTCGTCGTATATGTTGTTAAAAAATTATGTGTGGTAAAGTCATTTAAAGATTTTGGATTAAATGCTCTTTTAGGGCTGTTAATACTTGTTTCCGTCTTTTTGTTTTATATAGGCAGGATAAAAGAGGCGCTGTTGGCTTTTGTTTTTCCTGTAATAACAGGAAATATGGGTTCGGGAACGTTTTTGAATTTTACGGAATACCAGATGGTAAGCGTTATATACCTCCCCTTTTCATTGCTTGGCCTTTTTCATTTAGCTAAAAAGAAGGACTTTAATCTGTTATTCCTCTGGTTTTTGGTGAATGGTGCGATTGTTTTCCTTAAACTATTCTTCTACAACCGCTATATTGTCTCTCTTGATGTAGTAATGATAATCTTTGCAGGCTATGGTTTTTATCTTTTAATAAGGGGCAATAATAAATTAGGCGCCTGCATAACAATTTTATTGGTGGTATTGGCAAGCAGTTTAGTTTTCTTAGAAGCTATGGCTTCAAAGCCAATGATAGCTGAGGAGGAGCTGGATATAATAATTTCTTTAAAAAATACTACAGAAGCTCAGGCCTTCTTAATGTCAACAGACAGTTATTATTCCCCCTGGCTGCAAGGGTATTCCGGAAGGAGGGTGATAGCCCCCGGTTTGTTTGATTACGATAACTGGACAAGAGATGAATGGGGATTATTTTGGAACAGCACTAATGTAAGTGAACTGTTAGGCCGGTACGAAAAGCCCTTATACTTGTTTGCAGGAAGAGAACAGTTTTTTAATTTCGAAATCGTTAACGCCGCCTGCCTTTCTACTTTTTTGGTCCGGAATAATACTTTCATTTATGTATGCAGGTAAAAAATGTTACGCATTAAAAGTTACTGGGAGCGCGGAGAGTTTACTGAGCACTTAACATTGCTCGCCCTGACAGCAATCTTTCTGTTTGTCCTGTATTTCATGGATCCCTCTGTTTTTTTAATAGCATTACCAGCAATATCCGCAGTGTTTGTTACAATGTTCTTGCTTTTTGAATTAAAAGACAGAAAAAAGCAAACCGTCCATCTTGCGAAGTTTTTAATATCCCTTGTGCCGCTGATAATTATTGCTTATCTCGCTTATATGAACCTTGCCCCTTTGTTGTTTGATAACGAACTCAATTTTTTTATGGACGTCGGCGGAAAGAATGAAGAAGGTTCGATTGGTATAACCTCTCTCAAGCCCTTAGGCAGGGTCAGCGATAAAATAAACCATTCTCACAGAATAATAAACCATTCCTTGGTCTATTTTGGCATAAATGTTCCGGAAAATTCTGAAAAACTGAAAATCCAAATAAAATTTAAAGGCAAGTTTCCTGTGGACATAGAGGAGATATTCTTGGCTGCAAAAATTGGAGAGGGCTGGAATTACAGCTCCAAACCAATATATATTCCGGAATTCAACTTTTCAGAAGCCCCTTTCCTCGAAGAAGGCAACACGAGGCTGTATGCTCTCAGAAAAGGCGGTAAAAACTTTACATCTATAAAAGATTTTATTCAATCCCCTCCTAAAAATTCTCTTATTGTGACTGAAAAAGGGTTAGAAGTAAAGGAAACAGAGTTGGAAGGTTATATTCCGGAAAATATGGAAATTCACACTTCCATAAGGAAATCTGCCACTTTTTTGATATACGCAAAAGAAAAATTGTGGATGCAGGTTGAAAAATTTGATTTGAATTGGTATGCAGGCGAAGATAGTTTGAATGTGAATATTTTTGACAGCAAAAATAACTTAATAACCAATATTTCTTTGCCAGACGATGGGAATGTAAAAGCAGACAGAAAAATTAAAACAACACAAAAAAGCAGCTTAACCATAAACAATCTTTCTGAAGGGGTTTATAAAATCCACATAAAAGGGACTCCGGACACTATAATCAAGAAAATAAAGCTAAACCAGAACAAGTTGGTATTCAAGGGCCCGCTAATCTTAGCGAATAGCGGGATATATAACACCAGTGAGAGACCGGTTACTCTCTACTTCAAAAACAGAGGAAAACGCAGGGTCTATCTGGTTGTATCACACATTGAAAGCCTGCAGAATATTACAATTAACCAGAATACAACCTTTGAGCTAAAATCTGTTGGGAGATTTAACCTGACCCTTGATGGGACAGGGGATTTTCAAACTTTAATAACTAATAAAACTGATATTCTGGTAAACCCTTTTGGTTATTATTCTTTTACAGAACATTCTTATTTTGAACCTTTTGAATACGAAACAGCAGGATTGGATAACCTAGAGCTGGTTAAGGAAAATGCTGATTACATCTTAACAGACTACAAAGAACCTGTAGCTGAAGGTGGCTGGTTGGTCGCTGCAGCGGAATTTAATGCAAGCATGGTGTATAAGAAAGACAGAAAGGTTAATATGATTTTAAATGCAAGGCATTTAGGGCAGAAAAATGATACCATTGCCGTGGACTGGATTAATGTCACCGTTTATCGAAAAGGCATATTCGGGAATTCTTGATTCTAAAATAGTAACTAAACTTTTTAAAATGGGAAGATGTTTTTCAATGAGTATGGTAAGGGTTGCGATAAACGGATTTGGAAGGATAGGAAGGCAGGTCCTTCAGGCGGGGATTAATGAGCCAGAAGTGGAATGGGTTGCTGTCAACGACCTTACAGACCCGGAAACGCTTGCTTATCTGCTCAAATACGACTCTACACAGTACAGGGAAACAAAGGACGTCAAGGCAGAAAAAGCCCACCTTGTAGTGAACGGAAAAAAGGTTCTTGTATTCTCTGAAAAAGAGCCTGAAAAACTGCCCTGGAAGGATTTGGATATTGACATTGTAGTGGAATCAACAGGCCTGTTTACAGACAGGGAAGGGGCTGAAAAGCACCTGAAAGCAGGGGCGAAAAAGGTTCTGATTTCCGCGCCTGCCAAAAATCCTGACATAACTGTTGTAAAGGGGGTGAACGAGCACGACCTGCAGGAAGAACATAAAATAATTTCAAACGCTTCCTGCACAACAAATGCCGCTGCGCTCTTGACAAAGGTGGTTAATGACAACTTTGGGGTAGAGAGGGGTTTTATCCTTACAGCGCACCCATACACTTCCACCCAGAAACTTCTTGACGCTCCCGCTAGAAAGGACCCAAGAAGGGGCAGGGCAGCTGCGATAAACATAGTGCCGACCTCAACAGGGGCGGCAAAAGTCGTGGTCCTCACCATTCCTGAGCTAAAAGACAGGATAGATGCCATAGCCCTGAGGGTTCCTGTGCCTGCAGGAGCTTACGTTACTTTAACAGCCTCAACCAGGAAGGACGTTACTGCTGAAGAGGTAAACAGGTTATTTGAAAATGTTTCCAAAAACCATCTCAAGGACGTTGTCAAGTATACAGAAGAGCCGTTAGTTTCCACGGACATCATTCACGAAGACCACACTATCATCTTTGACTCCCAGATGACAAGGGTCACTGCCGGCAATCTGGTTTCAGTTTCTGCCTGGTATGATAGCGAGTGGGGCTACAGCAAAAGGCTTGTGGACATGCTGAAATTACTGAAGTAAACTTTTAAGCTCTTTTAGGCCGACTGTTGATGTCCCCACCTTCTCCACAGCCTTTCCGGCTGCGTGAACTGCCACTTCCGCAGCTTTGTAAACGTCCGCGTTTGACGCCAGGCAAAGGCTTAAAACCGCTATTACAGTGTCTCCCGCACCTGTAACATCGTAAATCTTCCTGGAAGTGTTGAATATGTGTTTATGCTTGCCGCTTTTGTCGTATACGAATATCCCTTCTTCACCGCAGGTTATTGCGATATTGCAATTAAACCGTTTACTTATGCTTCTCCCCATTTCCAGCATAGAATTTGCTTTACCGTGGCCGGCCCCTGCAATTCTTTCAGCCTCTTTCATATTTGGCGTTAACAAGTAGCAGTCAGAGAAATTACGAACATTTTCTGGTTTTGGGTCAACTAACACTTTTTTACCTGATTTGTTTGCCAGGAATATCGCACTGCGAGCCACGTAATCAGTTATTGTTCCCTTATTGTAATCTGAGATTATCACGCCTTCAGCTTCCATAATCAAGTTTTCAAACAAGTCATTTATCCTTGTTTCAAGTTCTCTCGGGATATTCTCCCTTTTCTCCTTGTCAAAACGCACAATCTGCTGATTACACCCTATAACCCGTGTTTTGACAGTGGTGGGCCTGTCTTCTGCCCTGAGCAAGTCAATGTTAATGCCTGCTTTGTTTGCCTTCTCTATAATGGCAGTGCCATACTCATCATTCCCAATAACCCCCAGAAGGCAAGGTTCAGCCCCCAATGCTTTTATGTTATTGGCCACGTTCGCTGCTCCCCCCAGCCTTAACTCTTCCTTGACCACGCGCACGACAGGTATTGGAGCTTCAGGGGATATTCTCTCCACCTCTCCAAAAATGTACTGGTCGAGGATTACATCCCCCAGGACAGCTATTCTCTTATTTTTAAACCCATTAAGGAAATGATAAGCCATTTAACCTTGTTTTTTTAAAGCCCTTTGAAAATTTTATTGATATCTTCAATAGAGATAACACCCTTCCCTCCCTGCAGTAGGTTATTCCTGTTTTCTGGATAATGGGTGGAACATAATATAAAAATTTCCAGTTCCTATCTTTTGTTATGAACAAAAAAGTTTTTTTGCTTTTCATATTCCTGCTATTCCTGGATATTGTGTCGGCTCACGAAATAGTGTTTAACAACGTGCTGCCAGGAAGCATTGTTGAGAAAGAACTGGAACTAAAGTCAGAAAGCAAGCGCAATATAACCATCACAGGTGAAGTGAAGGACTGGGTACGCTTGAACACGTCCAATTCAACACTCAAGATATACGCTTCTCCTCCCTCTGATGCAGAATTGGGAGAGCATAAAGTTTATTTTAAGCTTGGAAAAGAAGTTGTGTTTTCACCAATCACAGGAGCTGTAATTACCGAGCCCGTAGTCAGCATCCTGATAAACGTCACGCGCACATTCGTGGAAAGGTTTGAGATAGAACAATTACTAATGGAGAATGCACAGTTAGGCAAGCCCTTGAGAATTAAGCTCTCCCTGAATAATTACGGGAACATTCCTATCAGCTTAAGGCTGGCTGGAAACGTGCTCTCTGATGATTCTAAACCCCTGAAAAGCTTTGAGAAGAGCTTCTCTCAGATAACAGGAGGGCAGAACATAGATGAAGAGATCGCCATCCCTCACGATTTGGGAGTGGGGGAATATTTTGCAAACATAACAATATTCAAGGAAAATGCGCCTGTTCACAGTTACTTTGGAAAATTTAGTGTAATGAAGGAGCTTCCAAAAATAGAAAAAGGCAAGGAAAACTCCTTTTTTAGCGTTCCTGTTGCCTTTTATGTGATATTCGGGGCAGTCATAGGGGGAATTATTATGTACACCTTCTGCTCAAGGCTATGCAAATTTATTAAAAATAAAAAACCCCGATAGGTTATCCAAAACCTTTAAATATTTGCACAATTAACTCCTTTCTGTGGAAAATGGGGGTAATATTAGGGTCCAAGGTCACAGGAGACAGCAAGATAACATACACAGTAAGCCTGGACCAGGAAGAAGCCCTGCAGCTGAAAGGGCACATAGACGAAGTTTATCTGTTCTCAGACAAGAACTCGGACGTCAAGACAAACATCGCGGCCAGGGGCAAGAATGAAGCCACCAAGTACTTCCTGGTGCCGAAAGAATTCCGGAAAGGCATAAAGCTCAACAGCGAAGTGTCGTGCCAGAAAGTAGAGACAAGAAACAAGATAATATTCATTTACACCCTGGACAAGTTTCAAATGTAGAAGATGGAAAAGACAAGAACAGGCATTAAAGGATTTGACAAGCTGGTGCAAGGCGGAATTCCCAGGGGCTCCACCGTGCTTCTCAGCGGGACACCCGGAACAGGCAAGACGATATTCGCCCTGGAATTCCTGTACAGGGGGGCAGTGGAGTTTGACGAAAAAGGAATCTACGTCACGTTTGAAGAGAACGCACAAGACCTGAAAAAGCAGGCACAGCAGTTCGGATGGGACCTTGACAGTCTGGAAGGGCAGAAAAAAATCAAGATTCTTGAAATACCGGCAAGCAGCATCACCAACAGCACGGTCAAGGAAATAATGGAAGTGATAAGCAAGTTCAAGATCCAGCGCCTCGTCATAGACTCCATCTCAAGCCTTTCCATAAACATACTGCCCCAGCAGGATGATTACGGAAACCTCACCGTGGCAAAATTCATCTACAACTTCACAAGCGAATTAAAAAAGATAAAAGACACCACAACGCTAGTGATTTCTCAAACCCCATCAGAGAATGCATTTTCCAGGGACACAGTATCAGAGTTCATATGCGACGGAATAATCCACATCCTCTACGAGTCAATGGGAGGGCAGTTCTCCAGGAGCCTCACCATAAGGAAGCTAAGGCGCGTAAAGAACGACGAAGACATACACCCCCTGGAGATAAGCAAAAAAGGAGTGATTGTGCATA
>CAZAIK010000009.1:21557-27463 GCA_964485195.1 uncultured Methanosarcinales archaeon | reverse complement strand
AAAATATAAAAACAGGAAAATAAAAAGAATATGGTAAAATGATTATAAACATAGAAAAGAGGCATCTTTATCTCCTTGCAGTCTTTATTGGGGTTTTTGCAATTGCAGGAATTGCCCTTGCTGTTGTTCCCAACCCGGGCCATTCAGGCGCTGAAATTGAAAGCATTCCTGCCGAAAAGGTTGAGCCTGGAATATTTGGCAATGCTCTAACCGCAGATTACACATTCCCTCAGAACCTTGTTGTTTCGGGCAATGCAAATCTCCAGAATGATGTTGCGGTTGGCAATGACTTGACAACATCCGGCGCATCAAATTTTCAGTCGGTTACTGCAGCAGGTGATTTGTCTGTTTCTGGCGCATCTGATGTCCAGACTGTTACAGCAGCAGGGGACGTCACGGTCAGCGGAATGACCAGAACAGAGGGAGGGCTGGTCATTGAGACAAGGACAGACGATCCTGTTAATCCTGAAGTTGGAATGATTTGGTTAAGGAGTGACACAGGCTAAAATGAGAAAAGTATTATTGTTGGGTTCATTATTTATTGTTTTTTGCAGTTTTGCTTTTGCTCAGGAAGGTGTCCTGCCTGAAGACGTTGAGCCTTATGTTGCATACGCGGATGAAAACAGAACAGTTTATTTTGTTGTGCATGAAACAATTCCCGCCGGTGTTTTGTCAGAGAGGTTTGAAAGTCTGGAAGCAAAAGTTGGGGTGTCATTCTTTGATTATTTGTCTGTTATTAACATAATTTTGATAATGGTGTTATTTGTTCTTTTGTTAAGGCAGAAGAAAGTTAAGCGTCAGTGATTCAAAATGAAAAAGGTTGTTGTTTTTTTAGTGATATTTTTATTCTTATTAAATACCTCCTTAGCTCTGTTACTCGGGGATATTAGTGGAATTGTTTACACCCCTGATTACTGCTATGCCGGATTGGCCGATGTTCAGGTTGATCTTGGCGGAGGGGATGTTCGCCATAAAACTGCGGCTTGTGGCGGATCATATCTCCATCAAGCTCTTCATTCAGGCAGCGAATATATTGTGACCTTCAGCAAGCAAGGGTATCTTCCTAAGACAATAACCTCTGTTTCAGTTTCAGGCGGGCATAACACACACGTAAGCGCTTCTTTAAGCGCAAGAACAGGCGAGTCATATCCCACCTGCTTTTACGGGACTGTCACCGATGCTGTTACTGGTGAAAAATTATCAGGCGTGGCTGTGTCAGCTTCTTATTATGCAGAGGAAATTATCTTGAACAGCTTTACCGGGGGTGGCAGTTCTGTAACCGGAGATTTTTCTCTAAACCCCTGCTATAATCTTGTTAACCAGCCGGACACTTTTAAATTTAAGAAAGGCTGTTATTCCCTTGGTCCGGCCCTTAATGGCAGCTATGACGTTACCTTTACCAAATCCGGCTATATTCCTAAAACAATTGAAGGTTTTTATCTTGGTGACTGCACAAAAACCCTGAGCACTTCCCTTGACCCTCTCCCTCCTTATGTTGACTGCGGCATTAGGGTTTATGACGGCACTTCCAATGTCATCCCTGCCTGCGAGCCGACAGGAACTGTAACTTCTCCTTTGAGGGTTTTTAATGGCTCTGACACTTATGGTGTTGTGCTTGTTGACCCTTCTGACAGCGCCGCCTCAAATGTGAGGATTCAGACTTCTTCAGGAGTGAAGGCGCTGAGAAAGCTTTAAAACAAGAATCCTTTTTTGCTGGGAAACCTTTTTAAATAATATATGCTATATTTACCTGAAAGAGGTGCCTATGGAGTTATTGATAGACAAGGAGCTGGAAGAGAAGAAAAAGCTGATGGCCCAGTTCGGCTTCATAGACAAGAGCAAGAAGAAAAAGCTGGAAGAGTCACGCAAAAAGGAAGGGGAGGAGGACGATGAGAAATACATAAAGAGCCTTGACCCTTCTGACGCTGCTGAATACGCGGACAATGAGAAGATAGAGCTTATCAGGCTGAAGCCAAAGGTTGAGACCGACTATCCAAATCCCTCCAATTATTACAGGTTCATATACGAAAGCCCCAACGCCTCTGTGGAGGAGCCCTATTTCTGGCTTTTGCACCATCTCAAGGTGGACCAGGGATTTCCCGGAGTAATCAAGGTTTCAGATATTTTCACAGCTTCGGAAATGTCAGCCATCGGGGGCACCATGCAGTACAGGCTTGCACAGCAGCAGGAAAAGGCCTCACAATATCTGAGGGGGGTGAGCGAATTAGTGAAGCAATTGTTCCAGATTGTGAGGGAAATAAGGGTTCTCAATGAGAAGATAAAGTATTATGATGACAGCAGGAAGCCGGGAGACAAGGGAAGGACTGCGGAAATATCACTTAAAGGGCAGTGGGTTGACCTTGTTGAGGGAGGCGCGAAGAATCCTGCTTCCATTTACGGGCTGGCCCAGCAGGTAGGCTTCACAATTCTGCCGGACCTTTTTTTCAGGGTGCAGGCAAAGGATGCGGAGCACGTGACTGAAGAAGTGAAGAAACTCACGGGGTTTAATGAGAAGGTAAAGGAAGTTCTGGTAAGAAAGCTTTACCAGTACTACACCTGGAAGGAAAAGACTGAGAGGGAGCTGAAAACCAGAAGGTCATTTATGCTGAAATACCTCAAGCAGCATTACAATACCATAAAGCTTTACATGAACTGGGCAAAGCCGTATCTCAAGACAGTAAGGCGCCTTGGGATGGGCGCGAAAAACCTTGAGAGCGCGGAGATTACAGCTGCCTTTGAAACCTCAAAGATTGAGCTGGAATTTTTGTGCTACAAGCCTGCGGAAGGGGATTTTCATCCTGTAATTTTGGTGACTTTCAATTACAGGACAATGCCCCAGATGTCATTCATGGCAGAGGGCTATCAGAGGGGTCCCATACACATAGGCCAGGTTGAAGTTGTTATGCGCTCTTATGTGTGGACCGGCAAGCAGATTGAAAACTACAGGAAATACAGGGAAGCCGAGGACCTGGAGCTCATCTCCACCATAGACGAGACAATAGCAGAGGCGATGGACGCATTGGGGGACGAATTAAAGGAGTATCTTGAGCTTGAGGAGAAGGAGGCAGGCGAGGAGAAGAAGAAAAAAGAGAAAAAGGAAAAGAAAAGAGAGGAAGAGACAATGCTTGAGCCCTTCACTGCATTGTTCGGCGGATTCAAGGAATTGTTCTCAGGATTGATCCCAAGCCTGGGAAGGGAAAGCAAGAAAGAGGAAAAAACCGCTTTTGAAAAGGAGAAGGAGAAAGAAAGCGCAAAAAGTGCAATCGGCTTTTCACTATATCAGACTTACAAGAATTACAAAAAGGCACACGGCTTTTTATCCTGGTAATGGCAAAGAAAATAACTGTGGAGGAACTGAGAAAGCTCCCGCCTGAAAAAAGGATGGAAATACTGAAAAGGTTTGAGGAGAAAAGGAAGCAAGAGATAGAAAGAGCCGAGGACTTGATACGGGGAACAGAAAAGGAGCTGGAGAAAAAAGAGGAAACCGAGCGGGAGATAGAGGAGAAAAGCAGGGAGCTGCTGGAAGAGAAGGCGGAGGAAGAGGCAGGCGAGGAGCTTGAGAACATTGTTGAGGAGGCGCAGGAAGGCGCTGAGGAAGCGGAAGCTGCAAAGGCACAATACGGCGCTCCATTAGAGGAAATCAGAAGGGTTTATGAAATAGCAACCCCTGACACCTATGACAGGATAAGGGAATTAAGGGACAGGGCAGCGGAAGGCCGTTTGTCAGAAGAGGAAAGAAAGGCAATTGACTTTTACCAAGGAGAATTTTCAAGTGTTTCAACTGTGCAGGCAGCTTATGTCAATGATGACACAAAAAGGATAAACATTATGAAGGCAAAAACAGCGCTGGAGCAGATAAAGAAATACGAGACCATGATGTAAAAATGGCAGGCTACTATGTTTTCGGAGGTGACTATTCATCTGGAATGGACAGGGGTTACGAGCCAATGCAGGTGGGCGCGCAGGAAATGCCCCTGAACAAGATAGGAATTTCCACGCCTCCCATGAGGGAACAGCTTGAAAGCCTCAAGGCAAGGATTTTTCAGGGAGCTTCAAAGGTTGAGCTTGGCTTTATGGGGATGGGAAAGGGAAGCATGCAGCAGGGCGCAATCACCCCTGAAATGTACGGCAGGGAAGAAAGGGAAGCCATAAGGGATCTGGCAAAGGTGAACAGGATTGAGCTTACAACACACGCTGCTCCCGGCGCAGTGGGAGCTTCAGGGTTCAACCCGCAGCAGGGGAAGTTCTCAGATGAGCACCAGCAGAATGTTGTCAACGAGATAAGGAGAACAATAGAGTTCGCAGCAGACACTGCAAGAGGAGGCCCTATTGTGGTGCATACAGGGGAGTGGCACAGGCCTTTTGCAGAGGCTGAAAAGGCAGATGAATACAAGGGAAGGTTTGAGGGATACCCCGGAGAGAAGGAAAAAGGAGTAATCTATGCTGTTGACGAGAAAACAGGACAGCTGACAGGAATCCCCAAAGACCTTGAAGTGACTCAGCCTTATGCGGATGAAGAGGGAAACTACAAGTATAATGAGGATGGAACAATAAAAATGGAGAGGCTTGGTTATGAGGAATTGTTGGAAAGGGCAAAGAGAGACCACCCTGAGATGCCCGAGGAACGGGCGCTCATAACTTACATGAATGATGCAAACCTAAAGAGACACCACGCAGAGGCAGTGAGGTTTGCAAAGCAGGCTGAAATTGCAAGAAAGGAATATGACGAGTTAAAGTCCAGGAAGGAATACTGGGCGGAGCTTGAAAAAAGAACCCCCAAGGAAAAGCAGGGCATCTTAAGGTCATCATTTGAAAGAAGCGTGGAAAGGAAAATTCCTGAAGGCACATCCATAACAGAATTCTTTGAAAAGCAGATGAGGGTGGCCCAGAGGGAGATAGACTGGGCAGAGGAGATATCTGCTTCATCATCCCAAAGCGTGGAATCAGCAAGGGAGGACATCAAAAGAATAAAGCCGGTGGAGGAAGTTGGGCTGAAAAGGACGGCCAACGCTGTTTCAGAAATGGCAATGTATGCTTATGATGTTGAGCAGATGAAGAACCTGAAAAAGTCCCTTTACATCTCCCCTGAAAACATCTTTCCGGAGAGCGGCTACGGAAGCCACCCCCAGGAGCTGAAGAAGCTCATTATTGAATCGAGAAAGGCAATGGCAGACAAGCTGAAAACCAGGGGATTTGCAGAGGAAAGGGCCAAAAAGATAGCAGAGGACCACGTAAAGGCAACCTTTGACATAGGCCACGCCTACACCTGGAGAAGGTTTTTCAAGGGCTCTGACCCTGCTGACATAGAAAAGACCAACAAGGAATTCAAGAAATGGGCGATGGACCAGGTGAAGGACTTATTGAAGTCAAAAGTCATCGGCAGGGCTCATATCTCAGACAATTTCGGGTATTATGACGAGCACGTCACGCCAGGGCAGGGAATTGTTCCTGTTAAGGAGTTTGTGGAGGAACTAAAAAAGGCAGATGTGGAGGATGTTGTTGTGGAGCCCGCCCACCAGGACATACAGGCATTGCTGGGGGCGTGGGAGCATTTCGGCTCATCCATTTATTCGGCAATGGCTCCCTGGGAAAGCATGGACAGATGGATTGCCAGCACCTCAGTGTATGCAGGAAGGACAGCAGGCCCCAACTACCTTGTGGGGGATGTGGTGCCCTCAGAGGACTGGACCTTGTGGAGCCAGACCAGGATGGAATAATGCTAGGGTAAGCAGGCAGAAAACAGTATCAAATAAACTGAATAAAGGAAAAGATATAAAAATATTAATCCAAAAACACAATTGAAGAGGCAGCGCAAATCACGGATTTGCTGGTCTCTTTTCACTAACGTTCAAAGAGGCAGCGCAAATCACGGATTTGCTGGTCTCTTTTCACTAACGTTCAAAGAG
>CAZAIK010000009.1:0-21457 GCA_964485195.1 uncultured Methanosarcinales archaeon | reverse complement strand
AAGAGGCAGCGCAAATCACGGATTTGCTGGTCTCTTTTCACTAACGTTCAAAGAGGCGAAATGGAAATCAAGATACCGCAAAAGGAGGAGCATCCTCACCTGACCAAGTATTCTAAGGAGGAAGTTGAGACTGCCAGGAAATTCGTCAAGAGAATGTATGATGAGATGGGCAATTTCATAAGGGCGGCAGTTCTTTTCGGAAGCATAGCCAGGGAGTTCAGCAGACCGCACGGAGACATTGATGTGTTGATAATCGTTGACGATGTAACTGTGAAGCTTACTCCCGAGCTTATTGAAACCTACAGGGTTGTGGTGGAGAAGCAGATAGCGGACATCAGCCAGAAGCTTCACGTCACAACATTGAAATTCACTTCCTTCTGGGAATATGTGAGGGCAGGCGACCCTGTCGCGATAAACATACTGAGGGATGGGGTTGCGCTGATAGACACAGGCTTTTTTGACCCCCTGCAGGTCCTGCTGTTGAGGGGAAGAATCAGGCCCACTGGCGAGGCAATCTGGTCATACTATGTAAGGGCGCCAACGACGCTTCACAATTCCAAGTGGCACATAATGCAGGCAGCAGTTGACCTCTACTGGGCAGCAATTGACTCAGGCCACGCAGCGCTGATGAAAAAGGGGGAAATTCCCCCGACACCGGGTCACGTTTCTGACATGCTTGAGGAAAAGCTCGTGCCCCTGGGGCTGAACATGAAATATGTTCACATAATGAGAACCCTTTACGACCTTTACAAGAAGATAATCCACAGGGAGATAAAGGAGGTTTCAGGGGAGGAATATTCAAAATACCTCGCTGACGCCCAGGAGTTCGTTGACAAGATGGGGGAGATTGTTGAAGGCAAGCTGTAATGAAAGTTAATTCTGCTATTAAAAAATAAAGAAATAATTAACAGGCAACTCTTAACCTTGTTACTTTAAACATCCTTTCGCTATATTGTCAGAGTTGCTTAAAAAATTATTTTTGCAGATGGCGATTTTGCATTCAGCGGTTAATATCTTTCTTGCGTGGCAGTTCAAGCGAAAAGGCAATTTTAAAAGAAGCAAGGCTAATGCAAGAACTTGAAAAACATTTTTTTAATAAAAAGTAGGCAATATTGGAAAAAAGAAAATAAAATCAAGCAACTTTTCTGCCGGTCAGGGACATTACCACGAGCACTATAATCAGTGCGACTATAACTATGCCTGCAATAAGCCCTATTGTCCACAGGGCATCGCTGGAACCTGACAAGTCCTTTATCCTTACAGGAGTTCCTGACACTGTGGAGCCGCTGCTATCAGGAGTTGGTGTTACTATCACATTTCCGCCGCTACCTGTCCCTGTGTCTCCGGTACTGTCATCTGCCCCTGTGTCCCCTGTTGTGTCCCCGCCTGTGCCTGAAGTTCCGCAGTTCACGGTGAACTGGACTGTCTCAGAGTCTGTTTCCCTTGTCTCATCCCTGTAAACAACTGTTTCTATGAAGTGGTTTCCTGCAGGGGCGTTGCTTGGGATAGGAATCCTGAATATGTGGTCTATGCCTATGCATTCCTCGTCGGGCTCCTCTATGGCATCGCAGTCCTCATCAATGTCATCCCCAATCTCAAAGAATCTTGTGATGTCAAGGTCAATGCTGGAGCTTCTTATTGTCAGCTTGCCGTCCCTGTCCCTTTCTCCTATGTTGTAAGCAACAACCTCAAGGTCAGCGCTTCCCCCGCACTGCACTGTGGAAGGGGCAAGCCTAACTTCGTCCAGGATTATGTTGGTGTTCTCGTCCCTGAACACCTCCACGGAAATGGCCCATTCATCTTCCTGGGATATCCCAAACTCTTCATCATCACCCTCTATCTCTATAATCATGTCGTAAACGCCCTCGTCAGTCAGGTAGTGTATCCTGGGCTCTGAGTCAAAACTGACTTTCACTGTTTCGCAGTCACCGCCGTCAAGGTCAAACTCCTCTATCTCCCCCTCTATGTCATATCCGTCATCCACATTTTCAAAAGTAACTGTTCCTGTGATGTCCGTTATCTCAAAATCCTCATCAGTGTAGGCGTTGCACATCTTCACTTCCACTGAAAATTCTGAGCCTGGAAGGGTGTCCTCATCGTCTATAATCCCCCCGTCTGAGTCCATTCTGTTGGAGGAGCCGCCTACCTTCACGTCAACCTCATCTATCTGAAGCTTGGTCTTTACATCAACCTTTAACGGGAGTGTTTCAGAAATCCTGTTGCTGTCAAAGAAAAGGTTTCCTATGGTGTGGACTGTTGTCCTCTCATCTTCAGGTATGAATGCGCTGATTGTGACTGTGGCTTCCTGCCCTGAGCTTAGTGAGTTGGGCACTCCGCTTATGCTCACCTGGTATTCGCTGGGAGCGTCTGTGATAAGGCTTATGCCTTCCAGGGGGTAATCCCCATCGTTCTTTATCTTGAAGATGCCTGTGACAGTTTCGTTCCTGTCAGACTCCGGCAGCGTGAAGCTCGGAAGGCTGACTGAAAGCACGGGGGTCTTAAGGGTTGCAGTCAAAGTGTGCTTCTCATTAACAGTGCCGTTTATTGTCAGGGTGGATGTGTAGTCCCCGTCAGGAAGTGTGTTGTCTGTTGCAATGTTTATCGGAATATGCTGGGTGTCACCCAAGGGAATCACTTTTGAGCCTGCGCTTCCCAGTGCAAGGACGCTTCCTGCACGGGTGAAGTTTGAATATTGATATATCAGGTTGAGCTCCGTGTTCCCGTTGTTTGTCAGTGCAACGTTTAGCGTGCTCAACGTTGAAAGGTTTTTCAGTATGGTTATTGTCTTGTTGGCAACTGAAATTGAGGGAACGGGATTTACAGTGATGTCAGCAGTTACTGCGTCCATAAGCGCCCCTGCTGAAGCTATAATGTTTCCGTGATAGGTGCACGCCAGCTGGTTTGCAGGCACGGAGAACAATATTGAAACAGGAACTGTGGAATTTGCCGGGACTGTAAGGTCGGAAACAACTGCACTTATTTTCTTGCTGCCGTCTGTCAGGCAGGATAATTCAAGGCCGCTGAAGCTGACATCAAGCGCGACATTCTCAGAGTTCTCAAGGGTTATCTGCTTTGAAAAGACTGTTCCTGGATCAACTGTGGCATTGATGTTTGTTTCCTGTATGTTAAGAGCAGCAGAAACAAAGCTAACAAATAGTAAAAATATGAGCAATGTCAAGATTTTCTTCATTTTAAACTACCCCCTGAACCGCCTCTTGTCTGATTAACAAGGCTTACAAAAACCCCCTAATATATAAACCTTTCGATTATTAACTACTTTGTAGTAGATTAACTATAATATATAATTATCTCTGGCCGAAATAAAACACTTTCTCAATAGAAACATCCTCTGGCTTGTACTCCCCTGTCCTGGGATGGCCCTCTGCCTCCTCTTTCTTAAGGCTTGCCTGCACTTCCTTATGAGCCTTTTTTCCCTTGCTTTCCTTCTCCTCCTCCAGCTTTCTAAGCTCTATGGGGGATTCTTCCTCCTTTTTCTGCACACTCCTGAATTCTGAGATTATCTCGTTTATCTTGTTGAACATGACATTGACCTGCCCTTCCAGTGCCTTAATCCTTTCCCCCATATTGTGAAGTTCAAGGGCATCAGCCTTTATGGCACCTGAAAAATCCTCTTTAGGCCTTTCCGCTTCCTCCTGGGAATCCTGCGGGTCTTCAACTTCTATTTTCTCCCTGCTTACCCTGCCTTCTATTATTTCCTCAGCCTGCTTGTAAGCCTCTTCAGTATCAGAAACCATCCCTTTTTCCCTTAACTCGCGGGCAAGCGCGTTAATGCGCTTCATCTTGTCAACATCCATCATAACACCTCTACAAAGTAGAAAAAGTTTAGTTTGGTATTTATATTTTGTGTTTTTTCAGAATATTTCCGATTACAATTGCTTTTTCTCCCATATCAATTATTCTTGAGAGTTCGCACTCAAAGACATCAGCCTTGTCCATAAGAGGACAGTTTATTTTCGCTGCTTCCTTCTTAGGTATGCTCAGCTTTTCAAACTTGTCAAAATACCTTCCATCCACCCTGGTTTTGTCAAACTGCTTTATTGAAGAGAAATTCACTGCGAAAACACCTGACTTCTTGATGAGCTCCAGCGCGAAATTGTCCTTGTCAATAGCGGCAGCATAGTTGAAATCATCGATTTTCATGTGGTTTTCTATCTCAGAAATGTCATCCTTTTCCATCAATCTGCCTAAGATTTCTGCTTCCCCTCTTGCCGTAAGAAAAGCCCTTTTCATTTCTCCCTCTCCCTTATGGGAACATACCTTCTTCTTCGTTCCAGCTCGCGCTCCCTGTCCTTCCTCTCCTCAAAATATCCTGCATACCTGAGCCCCACTATGAAATACATCACTGAAAGTGCGTAGCCTACCCATTCCAGCCTGAAATAAGGCAGCTTAATATTATAGGGAAAAACTGCCATGGCAATAATCACTCCTATTGTGGATGCATAAACTGCGATGTTAAGGCAGTGCTTGAAGTCTATGTCAAACCTTATGATTCGCATTATCATAAAGCCGGCTGCGGCGAGTATTGTTAGCATTATGAAGAATTTTATCCCGAAAAAAACATAAGCCCCCACTATCATTGAGGGGATGAGGAAAGCCATAAGTATCATCAGGCTTGTCTTGTAGAAATCCTTGTGCTCAAGCACGTTTGAATAGCCTGAAAGATTGGTGTATTGGGAGCCGAAAAAGCTTTTCTTGACAAGCCTGTCCTTTGCAATCAGGTACTTGCCCTCTTCCAGCTCAGTGGCGTTGCTCTCCCAGTGGATGGTCGTTTCCCTGTGCCTGTCCCCGGGAAAGAGAACGATGGGACCCTTGGAAGAGGCATTTATTTTGATGCTAAGAGCCTCAAAATTGTTAATCACCTTGTCAATGTTGCTTGAAAAATTCAGGAAGGCAGGGATGGCCACTATGAACATCAGTATGGTGGCAAAAAGCATAAGCTTGAGAAAGTACTTGACAGATGAAGACACCTTTTTCTCGCACAGGTCCTCGTATTCAAAAAAGCTGAAGCTCCTTCCCAAAGTCCTGAAGAACCCGTCAAAACTTCCCCGCCTCATAAAAAACAACTATTCATCCGGGGTATATAAAATTTTCTAATCTTTCTTACAGAAACATATGATGTCCTTTTCTTCTTCAATAATCCTGTTCACCCTGAAAATTCCCTTGATTGACCTTTCTATTTTATCCCTTTTCCCGGACTTTTTCAAAAACGTGAGGACGAAATCCCTGCCGACTCTTTTTATCTCCCCAAGCCCTTTTTCAATGTCACCAAAATTCTGGATGGCTGTTAATGAAATGACAGCGTCAAAATCATTTTCCCCAAAAGGAAGGTCTTCAGCGTTTGCCTGTATGAACTGCATCTTCGGAAATTTTTTCTGCGCAATCCTGAGCAGCTCTTCAGAAGGGTCAACCCCCGCTTCGCAATCAAAAAAACCTGTTGCAATCCCTGTCCCGCAGCCGACATCAAGAATCCTCCTGCCCTTGTGCTCAAAATGCCTTGCAATCAGCCTGCATTTCTTCAGCTGCTCTTCCTCATAAAGCTCATCATATCCCGCAGCTATTGTATCGTAAAACTCCATCTTGCTTGTGTTAATACGAAAAAATATATAAATAAATGGCAAAAAGAACAGTGGATGGTTGAGAAAAAGCCGGAAACAGATGAGGATATTGAAAAAACAGTCTATTTCACGCAGAGAAAGATTGACGGCGGATATGCCATCGCCTGGGTTTACAGGCAGGAATGCCCGAAGTGCAAGAAGGGCTTGATGGGCAAGCCCAGGGACGAAAAGACAGGCAAGATCAAGAGAAGGGCAAGGGAATACGTATGCCCTGAATGCGGAAACACTGTTGAAAAGCAGGAGTATGAGGAAACCTTAACGGCAAACGTGGAATACAAATGCCCCCATTGCGGCAATGAGTCTTCAATCCAGATTCCCTTCAAGAGAAAGACTTACAAGGGAGTGCCTGCCCTGGTCTTTGAATGCGAAAAGTGCGGGGAGAAAATTGCAATCACAAAGAAGATGAAGGCGCTGAAGAAGAAAAAGAAAGGAGGGCCTTCTGGCTTTGATGAGTGAGATTTCAATCAGTGGGAACTTCCAAATATAACTGAAGCCCGTAAACATTCTGGAGCTGTTCTTCCATCGCATTGCTGACGCCTTTGCCATTCCAAAAAGGAGAGTTTGAAGCCTGCACAGCAAGGAGGTAGTCAGGGGTTGTGTGGCTTAAAGTAACTGACATTTCCGGCAGGCCATAAATGCCCCCTTCTGCAACTGCGCCAACCCCTATGCTTTCTGTCAGGCCAACCCCCGCGGTGACTTTAATGCGCGGGTTAAGGGGGCCGTCAGCGCGGGCTTCAACCTCAATACCGACACGAGGGGCTTCCAAGTTCAGCCAGCCCACGCCTGAGAAAACGTCAACATTGAACTCCGCCCGCTCTTCCTCAGGCACTTTTGGAATGCGCAACCTTGGTGCTCTTGCACCGGGCATTTCAGTGAAATACCTAACCTGGGGAGGAACTGCTTCCCCAGTTTCCTCAGCCCCGACACCCCTTGCGATGTCCTTAAGGGCTTCTGCAAGCAGCTCTTCTGAGTCAATCTCATACCCGAAACGCTCTGCGTAGCGCTCCAGCAATTCAGCTGAAGTCCTGACACTCCCTGAAATGTCTCCTGAACTGTAATCCGCATCCCCGCTTATGTCAACGTAGGCTCCGGTCTCAGGGTCAAAAATGAAGTCTATCCCTTCAACAGGGGAACCTGCTGCAGGGCCTATTCTCAAAAATCTGTCATCAGCTGCGAAATGAATGTTTTCGCCCTGCGGCACGTGCGCATAGCCCATCCCCTCCCCTAAAACAAGGTATCCTCCTGGGGAGTCTTCAAAGCTGAACCCCAATTCGTTAAATACGACATAAGGTGCGGAAACCCTGAACCACTCCGCCCCCACAGATGCCACGCTAGCCCCCAGCTCTGCGAGTTCCTGCGCGCTTATTGGGAGTGTATAGCCTCCGTTTTGAAGATGTGTTCCATCAAATCTCACATTCCCTTCCTCCAGGCTTAAAGAGGTTATCCCTGGAAATCTCTGCCTCAGCCCTTCCTGCGCTTCAGGATATTCTGTCAGGTCAGGGCATTGCTGAAGATTATCCCCGTAAGCCCACTGCGCATCTGTCAACTGATCCAGATTTTGCCTGTCAACCTGGTTAACGTTGACAGCGCTGGCAGGTATTTCCCTGATCCTATCAGCAGGGACTTTTGACTGGTCCAAAATTGCCCACTGGCTTTCGGGAATATCTGAATAGTCAAGGTCAGGGTCTGTCAAGTCATACTCTTCTGGCTGAGACAATGCAATTGCTGAAAAGATGATTAACGCTGTTATTAACATTGTTGCTTTTTTCATTGTGTCCTCGTAGCGAACAAAAAGCCATAGGGCTGATTGTCAATTTCTGATAATGGGTCAACCAGCAAGAACATCTGCGTTTCAGGGGTGATGTCTGCTGTTATGTTCATTCCGGTGTCCAGTAAAGGAACAAAGCTCATTGCATAGGGATATTCTTTTCTCATCAATGTGATATTCTTTGCAGTCTCGTAGATTAACTTCATTCTTACCCCTATTATCACAGGCTGGAGTTTTTCTATTTTCTGCGTCTTGCCATCTTTTTTAATCTCAACAGGATAATTGATATTAACCTGCGTGGAAGTGCCTGTAAATTCAACAGAGGCATTGGGCTTTCCTTTTTCAAGCGTGGCTCCGGGCAGGGCAAAATTGTCAAAACAATCCTCTATGTTCTTTTCCACTTCATTTTCCAGGTTTTTCCTTAAGCCTTCCAGGCTCTCAAATCTTTCGGCCCCCCTGTCATACAAGTAGTTGGTGTTAATGAAAGGAGTTGCGTGATATGGCTCTTCAAGAATTGGTTTTCCTCCCTGGAATCCGATGAGGGCGAGAGATTTTTTTGAAGCAGATTCCGCGCACAAATCCAAATACACCATTGCAGAGGAAATTTCTGAAGTTTCCGGGACTCCCAATCCTGTTCTTTCAGCCCTTTGGATTGAGAAGTAAAATGCAAAAACTGCCAGCAGGGCTATTCCGATTATGATAAATGCTGTGACCTGCCCCTTCTCAGCTGACAATCGCGCCATCCTCAATGTCCACAAATATGCCCTCCTTTCCTGTCTGCAACACTTTTCCTTTGTAAAAAACTTTCCTGTCCTTTACTTCAAGTTTTATTTTCTTGAAATCCTCAATCGTGACCTGCCCTTCAGGCTTCGGCTCCATAAAGAATGCAGATTCGCCAGGCTCGGATTTGCCTGCCTCAAGAAGCCTTACCTTCCCGTTCTTCTCTGCTGCAAGTAGCATTCCCTCACTTACCTTGCCTTTCAGCTTTGCGGGCTTGAGGTTTTTTATGATAATTATTTTTTTGTTTTCTATCCCGCCTTTTTTCAGGTAAGGCTTCAGCCCGGCAACTAATTGCCTTTTCTCGCCGCCGACATCAATTTTTATTATGTAAAGCTTGTCAGCCTCGGGATGGTCTTCCACCTTTTCAACCTTGGCAACCCTGAAATCAAACCTTTGTATGATGTCCTTCTCTTCCTGTTCAATTTTTGGAAATAAAATTTTTCCTTTTTTTACATTTCCTTTTGTTGTTTTTGAGAATTCCGCATCTTTTAACTTTCCGTTTTTCTGCCCGATCTGTCCCAATAATTTTTTAGATGTTTCAGGGATAAACGGTGAAAGCAGTACTCCGACTATTCTCAAAGATTCAATCAAATTGTAAAGCACTGTTCCAATCCTTTCCTTTCCCTTAATTTTCCAGGGCTCTGTCTCATTCAAATACTTGTTGCATTCCCTCACAAAATTCCATATTTTCTCAAGGGCCTTGTGGCATTCGTAATTAAGCATCAATTCATCAACCTTTTTTGCAATTCTTGAATTTTCAATCAGCTTTTTGTCGGCAGCTTCCAGCTTTCCCTGCTCGGGAATTTTCCCTTCAAAATTCTTCCCTGTCAGGACAATGACCCTCATAAGCAAGTTACCCAGGTCATCTGCCAGTTCCGAATTTATCTTCTCAACCAGCATTTCCTCTGAAAAATCGCCGTCCTGCCCAGCAACAACCTCCTTTGTCAGGAAGAACCTCAAAGGGTCTGCCCCGTATTTCTCTGCAAGCATTATTGGGTCAATAGTGATTCCTGCTGTTTTTGAAAGCTTTTCACCCTTCAGGTTGATGAAGCCGTGGCTGAAAATTGTCTTGGGAAGCTCCACTCCTGCTGACATAAGAATAGTGGGCCATATCACTGTGTGAAACCACAGGATGTCCTTTCCGATAATGTGGCAGTCTGCAGGCCAGAATTTCCTGAACTTTTCACCTTCAGGATAATCAAGGGCGGAGATGTAATTGAGCAGGGCGTCAAACCAGACATATATGGTGTGCTTCTTGTCGCCAGGCACTGGAATGCCCCACTTGAATGTTGCCCTGGAAACGCTCAAGTCCCTCAATCCCTCTTTCAGCCTGTTCAGTATTTCTGCCTGCCTGAACCTTGGCAGGATGAATTCAGGATTGTTCTTTATGTGCTGTATGAGCTGTTTTTCATACCTGCTCATCCTGAAAAAATATGACTCTTCCCTGATTTTTTCAGGAGGCTTTTTATGCAC
This sequence comes from uncultured Methanosarcinales archaeon, assembly GCA_964485195.1. GTDB lineage: Archaea > Nanobdellota > Nanobdellia > Woesearchaeales > CAIVOO01 > CAIVED01. The sequence continues at coordinate 11,800 of CAZAIK010000009.1, read as the reverse complement.
AGGGCACAACCCATCCATTAGCTCCCTTTCAAGATAAAATGCTTCGCAGCCCTCGCAGTAAAGCCCTTCGTATTCCCCCTTGTAAATATCGCCATTGCCAAAAACCTTCTTGAAAACCTCTTTTGAAACCTTTATGTGCTTTTCGTCTGTTGTCCTGATGAAATCATCATTTGAAATGTTCAGTCTTTCACACAGCTTTTTGAACTCCTTCACCAGCTCTTCAACAAAATTTTCAGTTTTTTTGTTTGCCTGCCTTGCCGCCTTTTCCACCTTCTGGCCGTGCTCGTCCGTGCCTGTCAATAAGAAGGTTTCATCACCCCTCAACCTGTGCCACCTTGCTATGACATCTGCAAGCACCTTTTCATAGGCGTGGCCCAGATGAGGTTTTGAATTAGTGTAATCAATTGCTGTGGTGACATAAAACTTTCCCATAGCAAATAATTTTTAAATGAAATATAAAAAGGTTACCACAACATTTATAAACAAGATTTCCTTCAAAACCGACAATATGGCTAAAAAGAGGCAGAAGAGAGGTTCTAAATCCAAAAAATCTTCCAAAAAGGGCAAGAAGGGGAAAATCAGCCCGAAAGAGCACGTCAAGAAAATCTCTTATGACTACAAGAAAAGGTCAAAACTGTTCAGCTTTGAGAAGGGAAAATTCAGGCACCCGCTGGGAATCAAGGTGCTGATAGCTTACCTTTCCGTGCTTTTGCTGTTCTACTTTTTTTATCTTTTTATGGGGCTTAAGTCTCCCATAGCAGTTGTTTTCGGACAGATAATAGGGGGGCTGCCGGCACTTTTCCTGATAATGTTCCTTGTATTAATAACAATGGTGCTGATAGGGGGGCTTCTCAAAAGAAAAAGCTGGTCCTATTACCTTGCGCTAGTATGGTTTGGCCTTGGAATCATAAACTCAATAATATCCCTGATTCTGCTGAGGCCGGAAGTGGCATCATTCACAAGAAATTTCTTGATCTTGTCTTCCATAACTGTCCTTGTGATAGACATTCTCGCAATACTCTACATTGTCTCTGAAAAAAGGTATTTTTTTGCCCACCACTTCACCCAGAAAAAGGCAATGCTGGTGGACAAGATATTTGTCACTGCCTTGATAGTTTTCCTAATAATCACCATAACAATAGGTTCTGCCCTGGGCTATGACTTTTACCAGACAAACCTTGAGCAGGCAGACTCAATCATACTGGAGCTGGAAGGCAAAGCCTACGAGGAGCAGATGGAATACTGCAATTCAATAGATGCGCAGCAAAGGGACTTGTGCGTGCTTATAGTTTCAATAAAAAACAGCGTAAAGGGCTTGTGCAGCCAGATAGACTCTGACTTTTACAAGTTCAGCTGCCTGCAGGCATAAAATGAAAAACAAGAAATCACAAATAACTGTATTCATCATAATAGGCATAATACTGCTGTTCTCCACAGCTCTTGTGCTTTACATAAAGAGCCAGGTGGCTGTGCCCGAGAAAGAGGTAAGGGTTGCTGTGGAAAGGGTTCCCACTGAGGCGCAGCCTGTGCAGGCATTTATCATAGAGGCACTGAGAGAGGCAGGGGAGGACGCTTTGAACAACATCGGCCTGCACGGGGGATATGTCTCGGTGGACAGCAGGGAATACAGCGGTTTTGATTTCCAGAAGGATGACGAGCATCCCACAGAGGCGGATATGGTTGATTTCCCTCCCGGAGCTGACAATTACGTTCCCTACTGGGAGTACATGAGGCCGCCGGACGACTGCGAAGTGTGCCAGCTGGGCTCGTGGAGGCCTCCGCTTTACAGGGCAGAGGGAGGTAACTCTATTGAATCCCAGATTGACAAGCACTTGGAAAAGAGCATTAGGCAATACCTTGACAATTTCAAGGAGTTCAGGGACAGCGGCTATTCAATAGAGGAGGCAGGCGGAATTAATGTAACAACATATGTGAGGGAAAATGACGTTTTGATTTACATGAGATATCCAATAATGGTTTCAGTAGAGGGAAGCGAAAGCATAAGAATGTCAGAATACCAGATCACGCTGCCGGTGAGGATGAGCAAGGTGTACAGGATGGCAGAGCACATCATTGAAACATCAGCAAGGTCAAGGTTTCTGGGGCTTAACACTCTCAACCTGATATCAGGATTTTCAAGGGTTGATGAGGACGCACTCCCGCCATTTTACCAGTTGCGGTTTTCTTATGATTCAGTCAGCTGGAGCAAGAAGAATGTCAAGAACCTGCTCAAGCAGATGCTCCAGGCTTACGTGCCTGCATTGCAGGTGGAAGGAACGAGCAATTTCAACTCACCAGCCCGCTTTGAAGACCCTCTGATGCAGGGGCTTTACAGGGGGATGGTGGTGCCCGGAGAGGAAGTCACCGACCTGTCTGTTGGCTTCATGTATCTGGGATGGCCCTTGTACCTCAACTTCGTGGGCTCTGAAAGCGACACGCTAAAGCCAACGAAGATGGAAATCCCTCCCTTCCTCAACCTCATCCCCTTCAAGGACTACAAGTTTGTCTATGACATCTCCTACCCTGTTATTGTGAGGGTATCAGACCCTGAGGCTTACAGCGGGAGGGGCTACACCTTTGTCTTTGCAATGGAGACAAACATCAGGAACAACGACGCTGTGAGCAACAACTTTGTCACCATACCTGCAGTTTCAGCAGACCTCTCCCAGCAGAGCACCTTCTGCGAGGAGAAACAGAGGAATTCAGGGCCCATAACAATAAAGGCAGTTGATGCCGAGACAGGAGAGCCGTTGGAGGGCGTGAACGTGATTTTCAGGTCAAGCCAGAGGTGCAGCATAGGGCGCACAGAATTGGATGATGATGTCTTTAGCGAGAATTTTGAAACAGCAGTCCTTGAGGAAAGGTTCCCAGTGGGGATAGGAACACTCATACTTTCCAAGCCAGAGTACAAGACAAAATATGTGAGGTTTGCCACAGCCCTTAACAAGTCGCAGGAGGGAACATTTGAGCTGCATCCAATGAAGAGGGTGAAGGCAGTTATGAAAAAGAAGAAGGCAGAGTCATTAGGGGTTTCATTGCCCATAGACCTGCCCACAGTGAACACAGGAATGCTGGGCAGCCCTGTTGAGTTGTCAGAAAGCGACATAGTGATACTTAATGTCAACAAGGTGCAGGAAGAAACTGATGAAGAGCCCGTGACATCAGCAGTGACTTTCATGAAAGGAATAAACGAGACCTGGCAGAACATTACTTTAGTTCCCGGCAGGTATGAGGTTATCATAACATTGATACATAACGAAACAGTTATAATTCCTGAAGACGAGGTGTGCGAAGGGGGATTCGCAGGCGTAGGGGAGGAGTGCGTGGAGCTGCCTGAACTTGAGTTTGAGAATTACATATTCCCCACCACGGAGTATGAATGGGAAGTGACTCAGGAGGAGCTTTCAGGAGCCACAGAGGCAGAGTTTTTTGTCATATACGCAGACCTTCCAGAGGACCACAAGGACCTTGAGAGGATTGAGGACAAGTTCGCGCCATTCAAGAACAATATGAACTTCCCATATTACAAGCCATTGCTAAAATGAGAAAAACAACCTTGTGGAGCATAGCACTTGCAATGATTTTCCTGATAATCACATTTCCATTCTATGTCGCGGACGCTTACGCAGTCAACTCAATAATAGATACTGTCAGGCCTTACGGAAGCACCAACACCACGGGGTTTATGAGAGGCTCGGACACCTTGTCAATAACAGCAAGGGCATTGGTGTTGGGAGTTCCTGAAGCAGAGGTTGCCAACAGCCTCACTGTTGATTTCGGGACAACACCTGAAAGCTTCCAAAACTGCGAGGCATTGGGCTCTGACTGGTACAGGTGCCTGTATCAAAGGGAGCTCTTGAACATGCCCGGTGGCACCTACACCGGAAATGTCATCCTGAACGCGCAGGACTGCGCAGGGGCGTGCACAAAGCCTGTGAGGATAAGCGTGGACAGGCTTCCCCCCTCATTTTCCAGCTTCACGATAGCCCCCTCAAAAACAAATGAGGACAATGTCACTGTTGACTACTCTGCAAATGACGAGGCCTGCCTGAACTGCCAGGACCTTTGCGCAGGAATCAAGGCTGTTTTAATTTACCCTTCCAATGATTATTCAAACATTCTCAAAACCATAGAGGTAAACCAGTCATCAAACGCGCCTTCAGGATGTGCAGACACCAGGACATTCAAAATGCCTGTGGGAAACCTTCCATCAGGCAACTATTCCATCTGCATAGCAGGGCTGGACAATGCAGGAAACATCAACATCACTCCCAACACCTGCACCAACCTTGTGATTGCAAGGGAGCCTCCTGCAATAGAAACTCCCAAGATAGTTGATGAATCCGGAAGCCTCCTGACATTCCTCCCAGGCACTGGCATAAACGCGAAAGTACAGGCGCAGGTAGAGGTTCCTTATGCAGACCTTGAAAGGGCAGTGGTTGACCTTTCAGGATTCCAGCTGGAAAACCAGACCATGGCCTGCGGAAAGGAAGAGGAGAGCAGGAAGTGGAACTGCTCTGCAAGATTCCTCGCCTTGTTGCCTTCAGAATCCACAACACAGCAAATATCAATATTCGCATATGACGATGCCGGCAACGAGATAAGCGAGCAATTTGTCTTCGGGCTGCAGGCAGACGAGCAAGAGCCAGAGCTGCAGATGCTTAGGACAAATTACATGTTCAATAACACGCCTTTCCTCGGCCCTGAAAATAACAAAATATTCCTTGACCTGGCTGAAACCCAGTCAGGCTTTTCAAAGAACTTCACTTATGCAGAAAACTTCAATGAATACTTTGACGTCCCCGCCAGCGACCTTTACCAGGCAGGGTGCGACAAGAAAGCGGGAATATGGACCTGCCACTGGCCCGGAATTGACCTGAAACAGGCAGCTGGGGAGGAGGCAGTGCTGGGCTTCCAGGCATTTGACGACGTGAGCAACAAGGCAACCTTCTCCAAAAGAGTTGCCATAGACACAACACCCCCCGACATTGCGGGGGTTGAAGTGCACACCCAAAACACCTACCCTGCCATAGGAGCAGGAGAGAACATAGTCATAAGGGCAAACATCACAGAAGACTCCGCAATGGTAAACCAGAACGGCGACTTCAACATTTATCTGGACCTTTCAATGCTGGAAGGCGGGGAAGGGATGAGAAAGGCGGACAGCTGCGAGCTGATAAATGTTTCTTACATTCAGGGAACAATATACAACGGCTCGCACTGGAAGTGCAGCTGGATAATAAGAGGAGTGAGGGAATCCCACTACTGGAGGCCGGTGATAAACGCTTCAGACATCACAGGAAACCAGAAGGAATACTATGACACGCCCCTTTACATCGCCTACCCAGACCCCAACACCGGCGAGATGAGTTACATCCCTAAAACCCATATTGATGTTCTTCCCACAGAGGAGAATGTTTCCAACTACTGGAAGGTCGAGATGGGAACACCTTCCCCTGCATCAATAGACAAGCAGATACTCCCCATAGTCTCGCCCTTTGTCTATGTCCCACTTGAATTCACTTCAATACAGGGAAGCCCTGAGCTTCTCCAGGTTTCCCTGGAATGGTGCGAGAATGACGGCACAGCTTCAGAGATAAGCATCTTCCCTGACATTCCCGAAGCCTCAAACATAGAGCTGAGGATAGCAAGAGGGATTTACAAGGACACTGACTTGCTAAGGTACAACTGCCAGGTAGGCATTGTTTCCCTTGTTGGCGGGAGGATAACCCAGAAGGAAATAGACAATGTCACAGTGGGAGTGGGGCTTTACAACATGCCCCTTGGTAGGTTTGACAAGAACGTCAAGGACAAGGTTGACGAGGTTTATGAAGCAGTGACCAGCGACTTCTTCAAGGTGCTGGACTTCCTGAAAAAGACGCTGGATTGGATAAACTTCCTCTGCCAGATATATTACCTTATTGCAAATACACTGGCTTTATTCCATATGAGTGAATTAAATGCGCATATTCAGACAGCAATTTGCGAAGACGCAAGCTTACTGATTCTCGCTCCTATCTGCACTCCAATATCAGAAGGTGTGAGATCAGCGAGCGACGGTGTTTCCATAGGGGTGGGAGGGATAGACAAGTTTATGCGCCCGTTATGTGAATTCGCCTATTGCAGGTTAAAAGGGTGGCAGAGCAAATATCATGAGATTATAGAAACAATGACTCCCCAGGCTGCCGGTTTGTTCCAGAATCTTGGTGAAGGTGTGGAAGTTCCTGGAGGAAATAGTGGCCAGGCTGAAGCTGGGGGAGGGGGCGGTGATCTACAGGCAGGGGGAGGTCCCACAGAAGGAGAAACTGCAAGTGCAGCAACGCGTTTCATAACAGGCTCTACAACAGAAGATGGAGGAGGAGGTGGTGGGATGGTTAGTTTAGGAAATTTAAGAAACACATATGAAAGCGTGTCACAGGAGGCAAGAGACACAACATCTAATATTGGCAGCAGATTAAGTCAAGCTTTGGAATCTTCTGGTGAGAATAAAGAAGGTGGGGCTATGACAGGAAACATAAATGAGATTGTTGAAAGGCTTACAGAAAAATGGGCTGATTTAGACATAAGCCCTGGTGAAGCCAGTGAAAAAACTAAAGAAGCTGCTGAAAATGCAGGTGAAGAGCTTAACCTTGGAGCCAGAAAGGCGTTGGGAGCTATGGGAGCAATTCTTGCGAACTTTGTCCAGTTCTGGCCAGCTGACATGAGGGAAAGCCTCATACTCAGCACGGTGTTCCTGTGCCTTCCGGGCGTTGTTTACAACATTGAGAAATACAGGCAGATAGAGTGCGCCTACGGGCTTTGCCTTATCCAGACATCAGCGCTTGAAGGGCCGCTCAAGGCCTGCGAGGAAATGCACGGGCTGCAAACCTGCCTTGCAGTGAAGGGGGAGATATTCAATATAATCCCTTACATGGCAACGCTGGACAACATAGAAGCATTTTTGAAATCAGTCTTTCACGATCCTGTTTCATTTGCAACATTTTTTACGGGAACAGTCTCCTGCGCACTTATGGGGAGGGGGAAATCAGAGCTTAATGTTGCGGCAGCTATCTGTAAGGTGACCAACACGATAACAAATGTGCTGAACTGGTTTACCCAGATGATGAACACCTGGCAAAAGGTGTCCGTGTTGATGGAGGAAGGAATAGACACGATGTACGGCGCGGACATGTGCGCGGCATTTGAAGAGGCGTATGAAGAGATAGACTAAAATGAAAAGGAAAATAATATTCGGAATTGCAGTCTTTTTCATTATCCTAACTGCATCAGCAGGGTTTTCGCCAGCAGAAGGGGGAGCAGTGCAGGAAGCTGGAGAGGCCAATATAAATGTTGGTGCCTTTGAATGTGAAAATGGCCTGTGCACTTTTAGTGAAGGTGATACTGAAATCAAAATTCCCTTATACATGCTGGGAGGCGTTAATGATGAAGGCAAGGCTGTTTTGAATAAGGACAATTTAGGGAAATTTTTTGACTCCATAAAGCCCACTGATAACGGAATGACTTTTGAAGTCAACAAGAAGGGGGCTGAGCTTACAAGGTTTGGCAGGGGAGAGTGGACAGTTGTGCCAGCAGAAGACGATTCCTTTAACATTTACAGGGGGGATGCTTCAGGAAGCCCGCGATTTTCAGTAACCTTTGCAGGCGGGGGGAATTATGTTATGGACAGAAGACCCGGCAAAAAAACGCAAACCCAGAGCATTTATTCCCCGACAGGAGAGGAGCTGTACTATTGCAACCCCATAATCCAGTTGGGCACTTGCGACGTGCTGGACACCTGCAGCGATAGTCAGAAAGAGAACTGCATACCCACTGACCCTAAAAATCCAATAATAATAACAGGGACGGAGGAAGAGGGGGTGGATGTCAGTCTCGGAGAGAGAGTTGAAGGCTTCTTCCTTGCTGACAGGTGCATTTACCGGGGGAGTAGCCTGAGCTACGACGCTGACACAGGAAACTGTTACGGCGTGGGAGATTTCACAACAGAAGGTCCTACTATGGTAACAATAGTTGACAAAGAAGGGAATGTCAAACAGGTGGCTTTTGACGGCGAGGAAGTGAAAGGTGAAGACGCTGATGATTTAACAAATGCTGAGAAAAACCAGGTCGCTTACGAGGCATCAAAGGAATGGGCAGCGGTCGGCATAAGGAGCGGAAGGACATTTGCAGCTGCAGTGGGAAATTTTATGGAGCTTGGATACACCTACGGCTGGTGGGATTATTCCAGCGACTTCCTGTGGTATGAGAACTGGTTTGAGGACAGCGTGCTCTTGCAGGTAATCTCCGACCCTGCAAGGTATATCTGCGAGCTGGAAACAGACTATGCAGACTTCCTTGACGAGGGCTTTCTGCCGACTTCATCAGGCACTACGGGAGCTGACATCCAGGCGGAAAGGCTGACATTCACCACCCTGAACCTCACCACAGGAGAGGAAAACGAGACATTCTACAGGTACAAGGTCTTCTTTAACATCAACGGCAACAACCTGTTCAAGACCGTCCGCCAGGATGCGCAGGGAAATCCTAAAGAGACAAGAAAGTCAGAGGCAACAGTGTTCCTGATGGACGGGCAGGACATAAACATCACCGGAAGGATAAAGCTTTGCGCGGGGAAGGACTGCGATGATGATGAATACTCCTCTTTCGGGACTTCCACCATAGGCCACGCCCTTGTGGTAAAGTCAAAGAAAATGTTCAAAAGGGCGTGCATAAAGTTTCACGACACTGACGACATGGACTCATATGTCAAGCAATATCTCAGCGAGAATAACAAGAAGGTATGCAACGATGTTGAGATTGCCACTCCGCCCCCGATAAACGTGCCCACGCTCACAGTCCCTTCTGAGGAGGGCGAAGAAGAAGGAGGAGATGGCGGCACAACATCCCCTGCACCATCAGGAGAGATTGAAGTATGAGACTGAAAGATTTTTTCCCTTTTTCCCTGCAGGAATACCTCAAGGTTTTCAGCAGCTACATTATCTTTTTCGCAATACTCTATCTTTTGGCCTACCTGTTCCCCTCCTATGTTTCCTCACTGCCGCTGTCGCCGGCATATGAGGCAGAGGCTGCGAAATACGCCTACTCGCTTCTCTTCCTGATGATGGGCTTTGCACTGGCAATGTTCCTGCTGCTCACCCTCCTCACAGCGTTTGTCTACTCAGTCGCTGCCAAAAAAGGCTTTAAGGGGAGGCTGTGGCCCAAGTATGCTTTCGCGTCAATAATGCTGGCGCTCATCTTTTTAATCCCTTTTATGTTTGCAATGAGGCTCTCTGGAGAAGGAAGCACGGCAGGCCCCGCTGTTTTCATCATACTCCTTTTGGTGCTGCTTCACTTCTCCAACCTTGTCTTCCTTTTCATCGCATTGACTGAAAGAACATTCAGGGGGATAAGAAAGGGTTTTTCTTTCGGGACAAAAAGGATAAAGCATCTTGTTTTCCCTTACATAATCTTCCTGGCAGTTTCCGCTGTCTTGTCGCTGTTAATGAAACTCATCAGCCTTAAGTTCCTGAACCTCATAATTTCAGGAATGTTCATCAGCTGGGCAGTGCTGTATGTGGGAAGAAACATTCTCAAAAAGCCGGGAGTCACTTCACTGCGAAGATAAAGAGGTAATCCTCTGCGTTTATTCTTGAGCCCAGCCTTTCCTCCACGAACAAGTCAGCCTCGTCAAAAGGAGTAATGTAAACATTGGCATCCATCTCATTGAGATAAAGCAGGTCATACCTTTCCAGGTCCAGGAAACTGTCAGTTTCTGAATGAACCTTCCTGAGCTTCACAGGGATTGCTTTCTGGAATTTTTCAAGCACGAAAGTCCTGTCCTCATACATTATCCTGAGAGGGTAGTGCAGTTTTACAATCACAGACTCCCTCCCCGGAATGACATCTGCAGTGGCGTTGCCTTCCTCTATTCTCATCCCCCTTGACTGGAAACCCCTGAAACCGCGGGTGCAGTTCTTAATGTTCTCGCCTATGAAAAATTCCAGCTCGTTCTCAACGCCTTCAATGCCGGGAAATGCTTTTGCCTCATCAAATGCGTAATTGACCCTGAGAAATGCGTGGGAAAAATGCCCTGGTTCCAGGTAAAGGATTCCTCCCTGCTTTCCCAGCCTGTAAATGCCGTACTTGGAAACAGCGTCCACGCAGTTCTCCACATACACCTGAACAGCGCTAACATCAGAAATCCTTGGCTTGAAAACATCAGCTATCTCGTTTCTCAAAGTAAAGGCAAGAAAGAATGTTATCAGCACCACAACCCCTATTATTATCATAAGAGAAAGCAAAAAGCCCCTTTTTCGCATCATAACATTCCATAAACAATTTTCATTTATAAATATAACGTCGTTGCGAACGCCACTTCCAAAATTAAAATACAACCTATGGCCTGTTTATCCCACAAAGAAAAGAGGTGGTATGATGAAAAAAATAATCCCTTTTGTGGTTGCAGCAGGCCTGGGATTCGGGGCGGGAATGCTGACAATGTATGACTCCCAGTACAGGATAAAGCGGGAGGCTGACAAGGCCTACCTGTGCAGCAGGAAAACAGAGCAGTGCGAGGCAATAACAGGGGACTTCCAGCTGGGCTCCCTGGAGTACAGGCTGGAGGGAATAAAAAAGGAGACAAGTAAAAATGAGTGACTTCATCTCAGACGAGCGGGAAAGGGAAATCCTGGACCTGGGAACTTCCTCAGAGGCAGTTGCCGAAAGCTCCAGGGTTTACAAGAAAAAAATACAGGAAGAGTCCCTGGAAGGAATGCCAGAGCACATAAAATACTTCTACATCCTCACAGACTACCTGGGAATTACCAACCCTGACCAGAGGATTGAGAGGAAAATCAGGAAGGCAGACGCCTCCTGCATAAAACAGAAAGTCCTTATCACGCAGTATGAGAAAAGGATAAGCCAGCAGGAACAGCTCATTACAGACAAGGAAAGGGAGTTGGGGGACAGCACCCTCTATTTTGAGAAAAGGAAAAACGACATAGAGGAGGCAGTGATGATGATAGAAAGGCTTGAGGAGGAAAAGCAGGAGCAGCAAAACAGGAGAAATCCTGATGAGAGAGAGCTGTCTGACAGGATAGCAGAGCTGGACAACTCCATCATAGACTCAAACCAGCGGCTGAGGAAGTATGAGAGGGAGAAGAACGAGCTGGCAGCAAAGATAATAGAGACAGAGTCATTCATACAGGAGGCAGAAAACGTTCTTGTCTCAACACAGGTTTACAGCTCTGCACTGCACAACAACTATCTAAGGTCAAGGGTGGAAAGGATGAGGCTCGCTCCACTGATAGGGGTGGGAAAGAAGCCGGTTGAAACAATAGGGCTTATTGTTGAAGACCAGAAGATAGCTGAGGACACCGGAAGGCTTGCTGACGCCATGACATTGTGGGTTGGCGAGATCACGGAGCAGATTGCGGGAATGCGGATAACTCCCCGCCAGAGGGAGGGTGTTTACTCTGACCTGAAAAGAAAGCATTCAGCCTCCAACACAGACCTGGTATCAGCAGCAGAGAAGCTCATTGAAAACAAGAGAAAGGGGAAGTATGTCTCATAACTTTCTTTTCCCAATCTTGTAAAGGCTCTCTATCAGGTCAATCCCCGCATAGCCTGCCAGCAGGGAAATCCTGTAGTCAAAGGGCAGCAGCATCCCAGCAAACATTCCTATCAGGCCGGAAGATGCTATGGTGAAGAGGAAGTACCAGGTGCGGAGCTTCTTCCTTTTCCTCACTGACTTGACAATCCCGACAACACCTCTCACAACCCCTCCTGTCAGTCCAAACATCGCAGCATTAATCAGGCTCATTGT
>CAZAIK010000008.1:0-55160 GCA_964485195.1 uncultured Methanosarcinales archaeon | reverse complement strand
GGGAACGTTGCACTAAAATCCAACCTCTATCGAGGGAAACTAACAGGCTGCAGATGTTAGTTTCAACTTTTGAAAATGCCTAGATAGTAGAAGAGGGCTGGACTTTTAGAAGAACTTTTAAATACATATTTCTTTCTCTTTTATATCATGTATGGAATACTGGCATTTGGAGATAGCATCACATTTGGCAGAGGTGTTGTGCCAAGCACAGGATGGGCAAATAGATTGAAAGAATACTTTGAATCAAAAGATTTTTACAATGTTCTGTATAATTTAGGAATACCTGGAGACTCATCAACAGATTTATTGAAGAGATTCGAAATAGAAGCGGAATCAAGAATTAAATATTATTTTCCGGATAATAAATTTGTAATTCTTATTGCTATTGGAACCAATGATTCTCGTGGCTTAGGAAGCCCAGATAATATACAAATAAACCCAAAAGATTATGAAAATAACGTTTGTGAAATGGTTGATATTGCTAAGAATCAAACTAAAGAGGTTATTCTTATTGGATTGCCTCCTGTTGATGAATCTTTAATGCCTTTTGAAAACACTTATTTTAGTAATAAAACTATTGAGCAATTCAATGACATACTACAAAAAATTGCTGAAGAAAATAGTTTACTGTTTTGTGATATCTACTCAGAATTTACAAAGCAAGAAAATTATCCTAAATTATTAGTTGATGGTGTCCATCCTAATGCTGAAGGATATAAAATCATGTATGAGATTATTAAAAAGTTCTTAATACAAAATAAAATAATTGAATAAAAGCCAGCCCTTCTATCCTTGTTCTTGATGCACTAAGAAATCAAAGATTTCTGGTGTCCCAAAAAGTTTCACTTTTTGAGGATATCGCATCGCTCTTTTGATAGACGGCATTCTCAAAAACTCTCCCTTCGGTCGACCACGCTGCGCTCTCGCCTATCGGCTCGGGAGACATAACAGGAACTTCCGATGTTAGTTTTAATTGAGAAAAAGACCTAAAAAATAGAAGAGGCGGGACTAAAAATTATTTCTTCTTGTAACCAAACTTTTTATTATAAGTGTCGTGATCAATCACATCAAGAACAAAAGCAATTATCTCTATCTCGGTATTTCCATCTGTAAGTGTATATAACATTCTCCAAAAACTGGGAAGTTCAACCCAAAATAAATTTGTCGCACCATACTTCTTCTTGTATTCATCAGGTATTAATTTCTTTGCTATTGGTTTGCCATAATGAGGATTTGCTTTGATCAATTCAACTTTCTTATTCACTGAATTTAATATCATACGCTCATTCTTTGAAGTAGGCGCTTGTTCATTCAAATATTTGTATATCTCTTCTGCTTCTGGAGATAAGATTGCCCTTACAGTTTTCATAATTCAAGCCCATTTGCAATAGCTTTTCTTAAATTCGAATTAGGATTATGTATCCAAGTAATACCCTTCATACTTACTGCTATTTTATTGCTTTCTTCTAAATATTCAAGTATTACTCTCAATGTATTATGGTTAACTTGCTTTGGAAGCCTTCTTTTAAGTTCAGCAATAGTTATGACACTCTCATCCATATTTTTAAGGGTTTCTTCTACCATTAGCACGGTATTCAAAGTAGGAGAATGTTCTAACTTTTGTTCTTGTATTGTTTCTGACATTTTAATCAATAATTTTTATTAATTAATAACTAATATGTATTAACTTCTATATAAATCTTTCGATTTTTAGGCCCGCCTTAGCTTATTTTCCTTTAATGCTCTCCGAACTGTATTGATTGGTCTTTTTCTCAACTTTGCGGACGCAGGTCGCCAGAACCCCACTTCGTTTCGTTCGGGAGACATAACAGGAACTTCCGATGTTATGTGCAATATTACTCGGGCTTGCTAAGAGATGTGCGCAAGAATATCACTTAATTTTTTGATGGTTTTCCTTACCTTATGTTTCATCGGTTCATATTCTGATTCAATGAGCAAAGCATCCACCCCTACACCTTTTGCTGATTGGTAGTACCACTTGTAGCTGTCTCCAACCATCAGCGCTTTTGATTTGGGTATTTTTCTTCTCTTGAGAACCTTCAACACAAATTCTCCTTTCGACCCGTGATATTCTCTTGTTGCGTGAATTTCATCAAACAGTTCTTCTAACTTAAAGTGCTTTATTTTGTGTTTGATGATTGCATCTGCTTCTTTTGGGGGATGAGGATGGGTCGAAAGAACCACAGTGATTATGCCCTCTTTTTCCAATTTCTTGATAGTTGCTAGCGCTGATGGCGTCATAGTAAGATGATTTGTATGATTTTTGAATCGTTTGTCTTTGTATAGCCAAACTGGATGCTTTGCATATTTTGTTTTCTTTGGATGCCAAAGCGTTCCATCACCATCAAAAAATATTATCTTTTTTTTCATAGTTATCATATTGGTATTTTTGCGCATTGATAAACTTAACGCAAGCCCTGCGTCATACTGTCGCTCCGTTTCACTCCGCGATTTTTTCCTGCGGAAAAAACATACAACAGCGCCATGTTATATTCAATTTGCCTCCGAGCTCCTTTCAATGACTTTATGTAATTCTTTTGGATTGTCTACTATCCAATCTGGTTTAGCTTTCTTCAATTCTTCTTTTGAAGACCACCCCCAAGTTACTGAAATGATTTTGATGTTTGCATTTCTTGATGTTTCTGTATCGCTAACCATGTCGCCTATGTAAATCACTTCTTTATTGCTTAATTTCAGTTCTTCCAAACATTTCAGCAATGCTTCAGGGTGAGGTTTAATTTTGAAAATGTCGCCATTTCCTATTATTGGTTTAAAGAATTTCAATATTCCATAATCTTCAAGTTGGTGTTCTATAATCTCTTTATGGTTTGTGGAGACAATTGCAAGGATGTATTTTTTGCTTAATTTTTCTATTACTTCTTTTATTCCTCCTATAAGCGGAATACCAACTTGTTTAATATAATCCTTGTATTGAATATTTTTCGGATCTTTCAAAGAAATTCCTAAATTTCGATAGTTTGGTTTATAATCCCTTGGGTCAAACCAATCTCTAAATTCTTTTTTATCTGAAAATGGCGGTTTTATATTATGCGATTTACAGAGTTCTCTATAAAAATCATAATGGACTTCAACTCCATTATTTATTACACCATCAAAATCAAAAATTATTGCTTTAATATTTTGCATTTTAAGCCTCTTAAACCCAATTTCAATCCAGAAGAAGTATAATTATAGTAATAATGGCTACTTTAAAAACCTATCGGTCAACCTCACATAACAGCGCGATGTTGTTCACAATCCAGGTGGCAAAGATTACCAAGAACCATTAGCAATTTTCAAAGCAACAAAATATTCACATACATTCGCTTTGAATTCTTTTGGATCATCCCCATATTTATCAAAAAAAAGCTTGCTGAAGCAAAATACCCTTTTCTCCAACACTCACTGCTTGAATAGCCGGATGATTTGGGTCCACACGCTGAAGAGAGGCATAATTATCTCTAAATAATCTCTCTTCTAAGGGTCTAATCCCTCAAGTTTTCTTTCCTGTACCTGTTCCATACTACTTAATTTTGATTTTGAATCAGCTATTCGAACAAGTGCATCGTAAGCTTTCATAACACCTTCTTCGATAGTTTCCCTTTGAGAAACAAAATTTGGAAGTGTATTTCCATCAAATTTTCGGCCTATTTGTTCTTTAAACAAATCTCTATTCTCTTTCAATTCAGCTTTTACTTGCTCATAATTTGTTCCTTTTAATTCCCACGCAAGTAAAACCGCAATTCCGCCATGATGACCATGATAATTCGCGAATCTTTCACAAGATAAGTCTACTCTTGGAATTGCTTCGCCTCTTGGAGCATAACAAAGTAAGCCTATTGGTTTATTATCGCAACCTGCACCTGGACCCCATGTATGTATACATTCATATTCTGGCATTTTTATTTTCTCCCATATATTTTGTTAATTAATGTAAATACATTTCCTTTATAAATCTTTCGTTTCTTTTACCACTCTGAAGTTAATATTAGATATGCCCGAATTCTGAACTCAAAATTCTTATCTTCTTTAAAAACCTTTAAATACCCCTTTTTAATAACTGTTCTGATGGCAGAAAAAGAGAGTGACTTGGGAATAACAGCCAAAAAAGAGGAGGATTTCTCAGAGTGGTTCACCCAGCTTCTTCAGAAGGCAGAGCTGGCAGATGTGAGGTACAAGCTCAAGGGCTTTCCGGTTTACAGGGAATGGTCCACCATCTCACTCAAAAAGATGAACCGGATTATGGAGGAAACTCTTGAGAAAAAAGGGCATCTCCCGCTGACATTCCCTGTGGTCATTCCAGAAGCTCTCCTGAAGACAGAGTCAGAGCATATTGAGGGCTTTACCCCTGAGGTTTTCTGGATTACAGAGCACGGGAAGGGCGAAAAGCTTGATGAAAAGATGGCATTGAGGCCCACTTCAGAAACTGCATTTTATTCAATGTATTCATTGTGGGTAAGGAGCTACAAGGACCTGCCGATGAAAAGATACCAGTCCTGCACTGTTTACAGGCACGAGACAAAGATGACCAGGCCCTTTTTCAGGACCAGGGAGATTTACTGGATAGAGGCCCACAATGTTTTTGCAGCTGAAGAGGATGCAAAGGCGCAGGTCAGGGAGGACATGGAAACAACCCATGAGGTTCTGCACGGGAAATTCGCGATCCCGCACATCTTTTTCCAGAGGCCTGAATGGGACAAGTTTCCAGGCGCGGACAAGACATTTGCAGCTGATGCATTGATGGGAAGCGGAAAGGTCCTGCAACTGCCTTCCACTCACTTGCTTGGGCAAAAGTTCTCAAAGCCCTTCAATGTTACATTCACCGACGAGGACGGCGAGGAGAAACACGCCCACATCACCTGCTACGGCCCGGCCCACAGCAGGATTTACGGGGCAATGATTGCGCTGCACAGCGACAACAAGGGGCTTGTCCTCCCGTGGGATGTCGCCCCTCTTCACATCGTGATAGTCCCCATAATCTTTGAAGAATCAAAAAAGGAAGTTTTGAAGAAGGGAAAGGAAATTGAGAGCAAGCTGAAGGGATACTCTGTAAAGCTTGATGACAGGGATGACTATTCTGCAGGGCACAAGTTCAACGAGTGGGAGCTGAAAGGCGTTCCAATAAGGATAGAAATCGGGCCAAAGGATTTAGAGAAAAACACAGCCACTATTTTCAGGAGGGACTTGGGCAGGAAAACGCAAATAAAACAAAATGACCTGTTAAAGGAAGTGCAGAAGATAGAAAAAGAATTCACAAATAATCTGCTGAAAAAGACAGAGTCGGATTTTGAGAAGAGCATTGCTGATGCAAAAACAGTCGATGAAATTAAAAAAGCCCTTGGCCAGAACAAGATAGTGAAGTGCGGCTTCTGCTCAACAGGCAAGGACGGGGAAGAATGCGCTGAAAAGATTGAGAAGGTCATAGGAGGCACTGTGAGAGGAACACGTTTCGGCAAGGAAGAGAAGCCAGAGGGCAAGTGCGCAGTCTGCGGAAAGGAAGCAAAGGAAGTTGTTTACATTGCTAAAAGCTACTGAATCTTTCTCTTATCTCCTTGTACCTTCTTGATGTCTTGTTGTAATCATTCTCGCCTGCCTTGAAAGCATCCCTGACCTGTTCAGCAATTGCGCCTGAGGATATGAATGTAAGCATTGGCTCAATGGCGTCTTTCAGAAGGCCTATGTTCAGGAACCTTTCCCCTTTATTGATAATCTCCTCAAGCCTCGCCAGACCCTCCTTGCCCCTGCATTCATATTCCTCTGGGTCGCACTTGAAGTATTTTTCCGGCATAGCTTGATTGTTTTCAAATAATTTATAAACTTTTCCTGCGTTACCACCAGATAATAACAATATTTAAATAAGGCCGGGGAAAACTCTCATCATGGATTTTGAAACATATCCAGTAAGAGCAAGAAAAGACCTTATCCAGTTCATAGAAGAAAATATCCAGTTTGTTGAAGGAAATAAAATAAAAGACCTTCCTGAATTGATTGGGGAAGAGCCTGAAAAATGGGTTGATGAGCTAAACATAATAAACAACCTGCTGAACAGGGAAAGCTTAAGCGCAGGAATTGGCATTCATCAGCCTCCTAAAGAAGACCCTGAATTCAGGCAGATAGGACCAAATGTTTTTCTTTACAGGGGAAAGGAAAGAAAGCTTGCAGGATTGTGGATTTCAGAGGAAACAACAAGGCCGGATTTTAAGTGTGGAAAGATAGATAACATTCCCCACACGCAATGGACCCATTACAGGCTGTCTGATTACGGAATCCTCAAGATTAATCAGGAATTCAGCGACGTTCCCTGCGAAACATTCCTGCCTGAGAATTTTGAACCTAAAAGCATAATGCTTGAAAATACGAAAAGACCTGTAATGACCTTCGGAATCAATAATGAAGGGAAGGAAATGCAGGTGTTTGCAAAGGGCGCTGATTTGCGAATATCGCTTTATTATTCTTACAGCAAGCCGGGGTACAGGCTTACTTCAATAAGCGGGATACAGAAAACAACATCAGAAGAGGAAATGCAGAGGCACATCAAGCTTTCTGAGAGAGGCATCAAAACACCCAAGATAATTGGCTATTATGAAACACCTTTCGAGGAATTCCTGTTCCTGAAGAAAGTTGAAGGAAGCAACCCTTCCGAATACTTTGACTCGCACAGGGAAACAATAATAGAGCAGGATGCGCAAATGCTTGCAACGCTCTGTTTGCTGGGGTGCAGGAAAGCGGGTTTTGCTGACCCTGAAGACAAGATATTTGACGGGACTGACCTGTGCTTGATTGACGTGGACGAATTGCGGGATTTGTATTTTGCAACAGGATATGATTCTCCCGAGTTCAGAGAAGTTTTGCTGGATTCTTCCAACAGGAGACCGCTCAGGGAATTCAGAAGAGTGCAGGGAGGAATATTTGAAAAAATGCTTAAAGACGCGATATTTTCTTACAGGGAATCTTTAACACCCGACTTTGACAGCAAGGCATTGTACGTCAAGGCCTTTTTTGACAGGGTTGGCTGGAAGGAGCCAAAAGAAAGCAGGATAAGGAAATTGACCTCATTTCCAGATGATTATCATACCCTGGACAGTTATTTCTTCCTGATGAATGATATTTAAAAACATATACAACATATACACACAATTTAATAACCTGTTACGAACCATTACTTACAGAGGCTATTTTATCTAGTTGGGGAAACCATGGCAGTTAAATGCAGCTATTGCGGGCAGGCAGCTATGCAGGTAGGAAAGGAAATATTCTACTGCAAGAACTGTGACGTAATCGTGACACTGGACGAGGAAGACAGGGAAAACCTGCCTGAAATCTATTGAGAAAGTTATTTAAGTTTTTCTTGACACTGATTTTTTATGGATGCAAAACCTTATGTGGGGGTCACAGGAATAGTCAATCCCACAGAAGCTGACGCTGTTGCCAATGCCTTCAAGAAAGCAGGATTCTCAATGAAAACAAAGCATATCCCGATGATGGGATATCTTGCGCATTACAAAACATTGCACGGAATTCCTCCAAAAAAAGGCAAGGTGCCTAACCTGAGATATCCCAACCAGAGCATGCTTGAGCCCCTAATGGAAAAATCAAAGGACAGGGCGTTGAACATGGTTCACTATGCAACCCCGGAAACTGAGGACTTGCCTCATCAGATAAAAAAGCTTTTCAGGGGGTTGTATGAAAAAGGGCTGTGCAGGGCTGTGCAGCTGAACATTCCCTGGCCTGAACCTGCGCATCTTGAGGAGATTCTCGAGTCATTTCCTGAAATGCAGATTGTAATGCAGCTATCAGGCCAGATGATGAACAACTGTAGCACAAATGAAATAATTGAAAACCTGCAAAACCATAAAGACCACATAGACTATCTTCTGATAGACCCTTCCGGAGGCACAAAACAGGAATTTAACACAATGATTTCAGTGATGATGTACAAGAGAATAAAAGAGGTTTTTCCCAGCATAACACTTGGATTTGCCGGAGGGCTTGACGGGAAAAATGTTGAAGACAAGATAAAAGGAGTAAAGAGAGAATTGGGAAACACCAGTTTTTGCATCGATGCAGAAGGCGGATTAAGAACGAAAAGGGGAAGGGCTGAATATCTTGACATTGACAAAGTAAGGGAATATCTTCTTAACGCAGCGTCAGCTTTAAATACCCCTGAATAATGATATTGTTTATGGGTCTTGAAGAATACAAGAAAAAGAGGGACTTCTCAAAGACGCCTGAGCCGAAGGCCAAGAAAAAGAAGTCAAGAAAGAAAGGGCTTGTCTATTCAATACAAAAGCACGACGCCAGCCACCTGCACTATGACCTGAGGCTGGAAAGGGAAGGGGTTCTGAAAAGCTGGGCAATCCCCAAGCAGCCTCCCAAGAAAAAGGGAGTGAAAAGGCTTGCTGTGCAGACAGAGGACCACCCTGTTGACTACGCCTTTTTTGAGGGCAAGATTCCCGAGGATGAGTACGGCGCGGGCAAGGTGGAAGTGTGGGACAAAGGAACTTACCAGACTTTGAAGGAAGGCAAGGACGACTGGATTATTGACATCAAGGGAGAAAAGCTGAAGGGGGAGTACGTGCTTGTCCACACCAGGATGAGAGGAAATCCGAAGAACTGGCTCTTCTTCAAGAAGTAATCTCGTTTAGGAAAGAGGGGATAGTTTTTTAATTTTTTCTGACAATTAAGTATTATGGAAAACAGGAATCTTGAAGTGGCTGTTGTCGGAATGGGAAATGTTGGATGGGAGGTCGCAAAGTTCATAGCGATGATGAATCCTGTCCCTGAAGCAAAACATTCCATAGGCAAGCTGCTGATTTTCTCGCGGAACAGGGAGAACGCAAAAATCAGCGGCCAGGCATTGCAAGGCCTAAGGTCAGGTTATATGAAAGGACTTGACATCAGGTCCTGCCATACTGATACTCTTTCAGACTTTATGCCTCACATAGTCATCAACTGCGCAAGCAAGCCTGAAGCAAGGCAGTACAAGGACAGGAGAGAGATGGGAAAGGCTAATCTTGAGCTTAACAGGGAAATTTCCTCCCAAATACCTGATGATGCCCTGGAGATAATAGTGACAAACCACATATTAACGCTTTCGCAGGACGCTGTGAATTGGTGCGGGCGGAATCCTGAATTAACAATAGGCTGCGCCCACGTTGACTCAATAAGGGCGGGCATAGCTGTTGAGGAATACCTTACCGACTCTTTAACAGGAAAGATTGACAAAGACAACATATTTGTCATAGGAAGCCACGACGACAACGAAATGGTGCTTGCGTACAATAATGCAACAGTAAACAATATAAGGCTGAGAGAGCTTAAATCCCTTGCAGGACAGTTCCTCAATGTTCAGGAATTCGCATCCCTTTTCGCCCATATGCAGGTAATGGCGAGGAACACGACAAGCGAGCTCACTGCCAAAGCTGTTATTGACACGTTAAGGGCAGTTATGACAGAGAAGGATTATGTCTCTGCAGGAGTGCTTTGCGACTTCAACAGCAAGTTCTTCAGGGCAGACCCCGACTTTTTCAGGTTTGAGAAGCCGGACAAGCCTGTTTATATGGCTATGAGAACAGGGTTTAATGACCTGAAAGCGGGTTTCATTGCCGGCGGGGATGCAAATCCCGGGGTGAGATGGTTTGCCGAGCAGGCAGAGGAAACAAAAAGGGACTTTTACAGGATTGCGATGAGGCAGTATGAGTATCTTAAAAGCAATTCAGTCATATAAAAATTCACTTAAGAACGTAAAATTCATTGTCATCCCCTGACCTTTTGAATTCAAAGCACATTGCTTCAACGAGTTTTTCAGCATTTTCAGGGATGTAAATCCAGCGGTTCCTATGGAAGCGCTGGTTATAGACGTGTTCAGGTATCTTGACATTGCCATCGCCCATTCAGTGTCTTTCAGGGGAAGCGATACCAGCAATCCCTGTTTTGAGATTCTCCTTGATTCATCAAGCATTTTCATCTGCCTTTTGCGGGGTCCTGAAAAGCTTTGCCCACGGCTCTGCCTCAAATAGCGAGTAAATGCCTGGTTTCATCTTCTACCTTCAATAATTTTCAAAATTAAACAGGTTAAAACTGGCAAATTCATTATTTTTGTAATGATAGGGCACCCCCATAATCTGAGAAAGGTCTCCTATGCCAGTCCATGCCATTCCCCCAACATCCGGACCGAACCTGAAATTATGGCTTGAATACTTTAACAAACCGACTTTTGGATTTCTCCCGCTCATTTCATTAAGTTTGCTATCTATCAGGATATCAAGCGGCATCCACCCAATATACTGCCTTGAATGAATAGCTTCATGAGCTAGAGTGATATTGTAGTTATGCGATGGCTTATGGTCAAGGTCTGTTTCTTCTGCAGGTATCACTGCTATGTTTGCCATATGCACCCCTTGCCTATGGTCCTCAGAATATTCTTCGGAATCTCCCATATAGCCATCAAATATGAGCAATCCGGTCTTCGTGGTCTGTTTAATATTCAGTTTGTGACGTGCAAGCGCGTACCCTGTGCATATGGCTGACCCAGGCAATATTAGCATTTCAGGTTTTAACCCCTTCTCCTTTTCCCAGTTTAAAACAAAAGGCCCAAAGTCTGTCATATATCTCGGATTCTTCAACCAGTCCTCGCCCATTGCAGCTGAATGAGTTATTGACGTTCCAAGGTCACTTATCTGTTTTCCTGTCAAGATAGAATAGTCCCATTCATTCTGAAATGTCATAGTTTTCATACCAGCATAGGTGAAAGCGCCTCCCACCATTCCCTGCTGAAAACCTTTCCAGAAATTAGAGTCAGTGCGTATTTTTGAATTTGGGCTTAGCTTAAAATGCGCGCCTAAGCCGCCCAGCAATCCGTTGATTACCACGCTCGAGCTCAATGCAATTGCATCTTTCTCGTTGAATTGGAATTCAACTTCAGGTTTGGCAGCCTCTGCTGTTGAAACAAGGCTATATTTTGGCAAGAGGTTTTGCAAGATGATATCAAGGGTGGATTGCACAGGAATGGAAGATGCTGCAATAATCAATGCTGCAGTTCCTGTTTTAATGGGCCTGGACAATTTGCTTCCCCTGATCTTACGCATAAACTTGCCCTTTTCCTTGGCGATGTATAACCTCTTAAACCGGGGTTTCTTCACTTGGCATTCTTTTCCAATGATTCCCTCTGCTATGGTTTCCAGTTCTTGCTTATTCAAGTTGTTCATCTTCCTTAAGCTGTTTTGCCTGGTTTATAAACTTTTCTAATTTAACCACCGAATAGTGACTAATAAATTTTTTCATAACATTTTTAAATAAGCCCTTTATAAATCAGGGGATGGCGAAGAAAGTTAAGAGAAAATCTGCAGAAAAGAAAAAAGCAGCCAGAAAAACTGCCAAACAGAGCAAGATAGAGCTTGATTTCAGGGACACAAGCGAGATTCCTGTTTCCAAGAGAATTTCTGAGCAGGTAGTGGGTCAGGAAGATGCTGTGGAGGTCATAAAAAAGGCCGCGTCCCAGAGAAGGCACGTTCTTCTTATTGGGGAACCGGGCACCGGCAAGTCAATGCTCGGCTTGGCGCTTGCAGAGCTGCTCCCAAAGGAAAAACTAATGGACATTCTTTCAGTTCCCAATCCAAATGATGAAAACCAGCCGCTGGTACAGACTGTGCCTGCGAGCAAGGGCAGGGAAATAGTTGCTTCTGCAAAGATGAACACTGTCTCAAGCCTGAGAAGCCAGAACATATTAATCCTCATACTCGCAATAGTTGCAATGGTTATCCCCTGGTGGATACGAAAGGTTTACCAGTCGGACATAATGTTCGCGGCATTCTTCCTCGGAGGAATTGTCTTTTTCATAGGAGCCATCCTGTTCGTGAATTTCGGAAGGAAAACAATTGAAAAAATCAAGACACCGCATTTGATTGTTGACAATTACAAGAAGGGAACAGCTCCTTTCCTGGACGCCACAGGAGCCCACGCAGGAGCCCTTCTGGGAGATGTCCTGCACGACCCTTTCCAGTCGGGAGGGCTTGGAACACCTGCCCACGAGAGGGTCGTGGCTGGAATGATTCACAAGTCGCATATGGGCGTTCTCTTCATAGACGAGATTGCGACACTAGCGCCTGCAACCCAGCAGGAGCTCTTGACAGCGCTGCAGGAAGGCAAGTATTCCATCACAGGGCAGAGCGAGAGAAGCGCCGGGGCAATGGTCCGCACTGACCCTGTTCCGTGCAAGTTTGTCCTGGTAGCAGCGGGAAACATGGAAACAGTCAAGCATATGCATCCCGCCCTCAGGTCAAGAATTAGAGGGTATGGTTATGAAGTTTACATGAAGGACACAATGAAGGACAGTGCTGCCAACAGGGAAAAGCTTGCTGTGTTTGTTGCCCAGGAAATTGTCAAGGACGAGAGAATCCCTAATTTTTCAAGAAATGCCGTGCTGAGAATGATACAGGAAGCCAGGAAGAGGGCGAACAGGAAAGGCCACCTTACCCTCAGGTTAAGGGAGCTTGGAGGCCTGATAAGGGCGGCAGGAGACATAGCAAAAGAGGGCAATGCCAAATTAGTGGAGTCGGCGCATATTGAAGACGCCCTGAAAGTTGCAAGAACCCTGGAACAGCAGATAGCTGACAGGTACATTAGCATGAAAAAACAGTATGACATTATCAAGGTAAAGGGCAAGCAGGTTGGAAGGGTTAATGGAATGGCTGTCCTGGGAACAGAAGGCGCATTTTCAGGAATCATACTTCCAATTGAGTCAGAAGTTACCCTTGGGGGAAAGGAGACAAGGGTTACGGCAACAGGCAAGCTGGGCACAATCGCAAAAGAGGCTATCAAGAACGTGACAGCAATAATAAAAAAACTGTTCGGAGAAGACATTCAGGGCAAGTATGACATTTACGTGCAGTTCTTGCAGACTTACGAGGGAGTTGAGGGGGACAGCGCATCCATAGCTGTGGCAACATCCATTATCAGTGCCCTGAAAAAGATACCAATAAAGCAGGACTATGCAATGACAGGCAGCCTTTCAGTCAGGGGGGAAGTTCTTCCAATAGGAGGGGTCAGCGCAAAAGTGGAAGCTGCGATTGAGGCAGGGATAAAAAACATAATCGTGCCAAAAGCCAATCTTCAGGACATAGTGGTTGAAAAAGAGAAACTAAGGAAGATAAGGATAAAGCCTGTCACCAAGATTTCAGAAGTGCTGAAGGATGTTCTTGACTGGAAAGGAAAACAGGCCATTCTAAGGGCCATCCTGGCTGTCAACGGCAGGTAACACTTTTTGCTGGTTACAACAAAACCTTTAAAAAGAGCATTCTCCACTGTTTTCATTATGAAAAAGAAACTGCGGAAGACGTGCGTTGAATGCGGAAGCTCGAATATTGTGTACAACAGGGAAGACGACCAGACAATCTGCCAGGATTGCGGAGCGATATTTGAAGAGCTTACACCCGAGGAAGAGGAAGAGCTTGAAGCGGTGGCAGAAGAGGATGTTCCTGAAAAGGAATGATTATCTCCAGGTGACCTTTACATCATCAGTTCTCAGGTAAGGACTGACCTTTGCCTCTTTTATTCTTAATCTTTCGCCTGCATTATGCTGGAGTATTCCCTGCCAGGCTATCATTGCAGCATTGTCCACCAGCAAGTCATTGGGAGGGATGAAGCATTTTGCATTCCTCTCCCTGCACATTATTCTTGCCATTTCCTGAAATCTCTTGTTGCACGCAACCCCCCCTCCGAGAAGCAGTTCCTCCTTGCCTGTGTGCGCCATTGCCCTTTCTGCAACCTCCAACAGCATTGCGAAAATGGTTTCCTGCAGCGAATAAGCAAGGTCATCCTTTGAGAATTTTCCTGAAATGTACTTCTGCTGCAGGTTTGTGAGTATTCCTGAAAAAGAAACATCCATTCCTTTTACCACATAAGGTATGGGAACAAACTTCTTTGCTTTTTTTGAAAGCTCATAAATCCCGGGGCCTCCAGGGAATCCCAGCCCGACAGTCCGGGCAAATGTGTCTATGAAATTGCCTGCGCCCATATCAAGGGTCTCGCCGAAAATCCTGTACTTTCCGCTTTCATATGCAATTACCTGCGTGTTTGCGCCGGAAACATAAAGAAGCACCGGGTCCTTTGCCCTGGTTGCCAGCCTTCCTATTTCCAGGTGCGCGATGCAGTGATTCACTCCTATCAGCTCCTTTTTGTGCATTGAAGCCAGGCTTCTTGCAGCCATCGCTCCAACCCTCAAGCAATGGCCCAGCCCGGGGGACTGGGAAAATGAAATTAATTTGATGTCTTTTATTGTTTTGCCTGCATTTTCCAGCGCCTTCCTTATGATCTTGTCGCAGTTCTGGGCGTGATGCTCAGCTGCCTGGTTGGGGACAATCCCCCCGGATTCTGTGGTGAAAACCTTCTTTTCATTAGATAAAATGCTGCCGTCGCTTGACACTACTGAAACTCCGAAAGTATGGGCTGTTGGCTCAATCCCAAGGCACAAATATGACTTCATGATAATTAAGCAAAATTAAAAATTTAAAAAGATTGGTTATTTATACAGAACTTGAGGATGCCTGGACTGGTCTTCCCCAAAAATCGCTTCCATCGACTCCGGGCTGAGAAAGTTTTCAAGTCCCACCCTCACAGGCTTAGGCACTCCTGAAAACCGCACATAAATGCCTTCCTCTTCTTTCCTGATTTCGCAGTTGCCATTGCCTGACATATGCTGGAGGCACAGCGTTTCATCTGCCTTCTGCAACACTGGCCTGAAGTACCTTTTTTTCAGCTCTGAAACGAATTGTTTTTCTTCAGGCGTGAAGGTTTTCCCTCCTGAACTGAAAAAATCTGAAATGCTTGCTTTTTTGTCCTTATTTAACATTTAAATCATCTCCTGTTTGTTCCTCGCCTTCTTTTACATCTGTGTTCTCAGCAGGGTTTTGCGCAGCTGTAACAGAAACCGCGGAATTGAGCTCTGCCTGCAGCTTTTCCAGCTCTTCCTTTAGTTCGTTGTACATCCCTATCTTCCCGGGATTGAACTGGTTTCTCCCTCTGTCCCATTCCATAACCTCAATTTTTCTCCTGACTTCGTCCATCCTTTCCCTTGTTTCTTTTTCATTGGTCATGCAAAAAAGGAATGAAGAATCTTTATAAATATTTTTATTGTATAAACAGGGCTATCAGGGCCCCTTCCAATAGCCCCAGGCAGTAGCCCACAGCGATGTCTGAGATAAAATGCCTTTTCAGGCTGATTCTCGAATAAGCCACCAATACGCTGACAACAGCCAGGAATATTGCAAGCGGCAATCTGCCGAAAAAGACAGACAATATTATGAAAAGCAGGGCTGCCCTGTTGGAGTGCAGGCTGGGGAATGAGGCAGCGTCAAACTTCTCGATCCAGTTCTTGTGCTTTTTCTTGTTGGGCCTGTCCTTGAAGAACAGGATTTTGGCGGGGAAAGCCACTGCAAAGGAAACTGCCAGGGCTGCAAGCAGTTGCAGGGCGAGCAGTTCGTAGCCGGCCAGGAAAACTGTTATTGCCAGCACCAGCATAAAGAGGGCTGTGCCAAGGCCGGAAATGTGCCACATTATCTTTTCTGATATGAAACCCTTCTTCATTTTATGTAAAGCAGCAATACTGAAGCCATTATAAAGATTATGCTTGTTATGAGCAGGTAAGGGTCTGCAAACGCCTTTTCAGGACTTGCCGCAATTTGGGGCCTCTTTTTAATCACCTGAAAGTACCTTGCCAGCAGGTAGGCGAACAGGGGGAAAGACCACAAGAGGAGGATGTGCTCAAAAATCGCGAACAGCAAAAAGCTTGCCAGGAGCAGAATCCCGGAAATAAAAACCATTTTTTCCGAAAATTCCTTTGTGTAATGCTTCAGCACCTTCCTGTGAATGCCTGCCTTCTTTCCAAGCAGTGCTTTCTCACCGTAGCGCTTGCCTGTTACCAGGAAAAACGCGAATATGAAAACGCCTATGACCAGCCAGGGGCTCACAAAAACAGAGATGACCAGAGCGCCTGCAACCGCCCTTATCACAAAATTTATTGAGATTGCTATGACATCCGCCAGGAATAGTTTCTTGAGAGCAACAGAGTAGAGAGAGGTCAGCACGAATAATGAAAGCACGGCGTAGAAAAAATGGATGCTGAGCACTGCAGAAAGGACGAAAGAAATGGCGAGGAGAACAGCAGCGAAAAGGAAGGCCTGCCATACCTTGATTTTGCCGCTTGCAACCGGCCTTTTCCTCTTCTCTGTGTTGTGCCTGTCCTTTTTTGCGTCAATAACATCATTCAGGGAATAGTTGGCAGAAGAGACCACTATCAAAATCAAAAAAGCATAGGCAGATGCCAGCAAGGGTTCTGCATTGAACAGGTTTCCCGAGAAGAAAAGGGCCAGGAATACCAGGAGGTTCTTGTACCACTGGTGCGGCCGGCATAATGTCAAAAGTTCTTTAAGCATTTTCATAAAGCAGGTAAGAGCAGTATTGCAACTCCTTTTTATAGACTAATCTTTTTGTGTTGTTGAGTATGGTCAGGAATGTTTTCCTGTTGTTCCTGCAGTCCTCATCAGGACAGTACAGGTCGCAGGTGTAAATCAGGCAGTAGTCCGCAGATAAATTGAGGTACTTGTAATAGTTGGCAGGGTCTATCACAAAAACCTTTGAATCCAGGTAAGCCGCAGGATGGGGAGATGATGAAATAATGAATTTTCCGCTCAGAAGCTGCTCATCGTAAAATTTTTCCATGACTTCAGGGATTTGGGGGCGGTTAAAGCTTTCCTGCTTGTCTGCGATATTGAAGTAAGAGGTCACTGCAAATATTATTATTAATGTCACAACAATATATTTTTTAATATTCCTTTTCCCGAAAAGCCGCTGATGCCATACATTCTCAAGAGCGTAGGCCACAGGGATGTACAAAGCGGGGAGAACGACAACCAGATATCTTATCTCTTTTCTCAATACACTTGAGTAATAGGCAAAGAAAAGCAGGAAGATTATGATGAAGAGAGAGATGCCTTTGTTTTTCTCCTTCCAGGACAGATAAACTGCATAGATGAAAAAAACAGCGAGAAAGCTTTCAATCACGACGGCAAGGAAATAGAAATGCCAGGGTTCAGGGAAAAAACCTCCCACCTTTGCCACTATTTCCCGCGCTCTTGCCAGCTGGTAAAAAACGTCTCCGAAAGCCAGGAAATTGTACAAAAACAATCCAATCAGCGGGATGATAAAAAACAATGCTGTTTTCGCAGAGTTTAATGTTTTTTCCTTCATCCCGGCCTTTTCAAAAACCAGAATGAAAATCAGAAATGCGGGCAGCAGCAAGCCCTGGGGATACCTTGCCAGCACAGAAATGCCTGCCAACAGGCCTGCATATGAATACCTCTTTTCCAGCAGGAAATAAACAGACAGGAGTGTTAATACAATTGTTAAATTTTCAGTCAGTATTTCTGAGCTGTAAAATATCAGGGCGGGGCTTATCGCCATAAGAACTGCAGCTATTATGGCTGCCTTCCTGTTTGCAACTTTTTTCGCGATTACGTAAGTGAGGCATATCGCCGCAAGGTTCAGGAACAAGTCAAACAGCATTCCGAAGTAATAAGGGTTTATGCCTATTTTCCAGGCAAATCCCAGGATTAGCGGCCAGAGTACCGGCCTGAAGAATTCTTCCATCCCAATTGCGCCCCAGGAAAAGATATGCTTGCCCATCCCTATGTAAACAGCAGAGTCCCACCACACCATTCCCTGATTTATCAGAAAGTACAATCTTGCGAGAAACGCTGCCAGGATGATGTAAAACAATGGGTGTTTTATTATTGTTTCAAACCTTGGCTTCATAGCAGTGCTTTGCCAGAAAGATATTTAAAAATATGGTTTTGGCTCGGGTTATATCAAAGAGAGTCTATCTGAGCTTCTTGACCAGGCCATAAGAGATTTTGTCAAAACCCATCCTTTCGTGCAGTTTGACAGAGGGAATGTTCCTGACATACGTATGAGAGGTTACCTCCCTGATTTTCCTGGATTTCAGCCAGGAGAGCAATCGTTTGGCTATTTTGATTCCAACACCCTGCTTTCTGTATTCTTTTTTAACATACAGGAAATCCAGGAATCCCTTCCTGTTTTTTATGTGCGCAGCTCCAAATCCTACAATCCTGCTTTTGTCCTCAACAACTATGTAAAGGTGGTTCTTGTTTTGAATGTTCCTCCTGAATCCACTTTTCCTGCTCTTTTCAAGCCTTTCAAAATCCTTCAGGTGCCTCTTCCAATTTTTGGGGAATTGCAGCTTTAACTCGTCAATGGAGCATTCAACATATATTTTGTCAATATCCGGAACATCGCCTTTCTCAGCCTTCCTGATTTTTGTCATCTCCCAAACCTTCTCTCCCTTGTCCTGAAATTGTTTATTACTTCAACAAAGTCTTCCTTTTCAAACTCAGGCCACAGCTTGTTTATGAAGAAGAATTCAGAATATGCGCTCTGGTAGCTCAGGAAATTGGAAATCCTATTTTCCCCGCTGGTTCGTATGATAATGTCCGGCGCGGAGGCATTGTACAGGTGCTCTTCAAAGGTCTCCTCGTCAATATCGTCAATTTTCAGCTTGTTTTCCTTCACTTTCTCAGCTATCCTCTTTGCTGCATCTATTATCTCCTCCCTTCCGCCATATCCCATTGCAAAGTTGACAATTAATTCGTTGTTATTTCCTGTTTTTTCCATCAGTTTTTTTGCGCTTTGCTGGACATTTTTCGGGAACATGAAAAGCCTGCCCACGAAGTTTATCCTTATTCCCTTCTCCCTCAGTTTTGCTTCTTTTTCTGAGAGCTCGTTGAATTTCCTGACAAACAGGTTAAACAAATAATCAACTTCTTCCTTTGGTCTCTTGAAGTTCTGCAGGGAGAAGACGTACAAAGTAAGTTCTTTGACATTGAGTTCCTTTGCCCAGTCTATGAGCATTTCAATCTTTTGGGCTCCCTTGTCGTGCCCCTTAAACGGATGATTGAGGATTTTGCGGGCGAACCTCCTGTTCCCGTCCAAAATTATTCCAATGTGCTTGGGTGTTTTGCCTTCCATTTATTGAGTTTTGCTGCCTCTGTTTTTAAAGCTTCTGCATAACAAGAATCTGGGTTTATTCAGGCCCTTTTGGAACTGCCTTTCCAAAGCCTATCCTGTGCGTGTCAGGACTGACCTTGTTGAGATATTTTTCCAGCAGGCTTATGGCATCAAGGTAATGCCCTTTGCAGTTGAAGGATTCTGTCTCTTTTCTGAGTGGGGTGAGGTCCACAGAATTGCCGTCAGAATACTTTCGCCAGAATGCTGTCATTTTTCCTTCACTGGGAAGTATGAGTGTTTTTTTCCCGGTGAGAGAGTAATTAATTATTCTCATTGCAAAATCCTTGCACCTGCCCCTCTCGCCGGAATTGCTGATTAGGAATTTCGTGCCCTTTCCCAGCTCTTCCTGCCTGTTGCGATGCAGTTGGGAATAAATTTCAACAACACCTACCTGTTTGGCTGAGAGATATCCCCTGTCCTCCTTCAGCCAGAGGCCGATGGAACTGAGTTTTGCCATTTGGCTGTCGCTCAGGAATTTCAGCTCTTTAGCTGCGCTTAATGTTCCTGAGATAACCCTGAGCATATCTTCCCCCGTAACATAGGCATTGTTTAGCCTGTACCTTACTTCGCCGCTTTCCCTGTGATATTCTGCGTGGTCCGCAATCCTCTTCACAACTGCAGCTTCTGCCTCTCTCAGGGGCCCGCACAATGCCCTCTTTTCAAGCTTGTCAATCATACTTCTCAGGAACCTGCAGTCTGCAGGGGCCACAATATGTTCAAAATTGTCGTTGAGTATTGCCTCTAATGTTTCCCTTGAAATCTCTTCAGTATTGGTTTCTGCATTCATACCCTGAGAATATGGCAACTGTTTAAAAAACTTTCCATTATTTGTCACTAAAAAGTGGGTATTTGCATTTTTTCCTTAGGACACAGCCCTTGCAGACTGGCTTTTTCCTGCAATTATTCTTGGCGTGCGCCACAAGCAGTGCGTGATAGTTCTTGAACATTTCCGTGTTTTTGGGCAAATTCCTGTGGAACAATTCCTGCAATTCCTCATATTTTATGTTCTCGTTGCAATGCCCCAATCTTGAGAAAATTCTTTTTGTGTAAGCGTCAATGACAAAAACAGGGAATTCTGCAGCATAGAGTATTATTGAATCTGCTGTCTCAGGGCCTATGCCTTTTATCTGCAGGAGTGTTTTCCTCAATTCTTCAATGTTTCTTGTTTTAAGTATCCCAGGATTTTTGACAAAAAAATCAGCAATTGTTTTCAGCTTCTCAGCCTTCTGGTTGTAATAGCCAGCCGGCTGAATCAATCTTGCCAGTTTATTTACATTTATTTTGTTTATTTTTTCAGGATGCAAAAGCTTTTCCTTGTTCAGGTTATAAAGGGCTTTTTCAACATTTTTCCAAGCGGTATTTTGCGTCAAAATAGCTCCAACACAAATCTCAACTCTATCAATATTATTCTTCGGGGCACCATTATGATGCTTAGAATGTAATTTACCTTTAGACAAAGGCCACCATCCCTGCTTTCCGTAAGCTTTGTTCAAGGTTTCGTAGATTTGAGTTAGTTGTTTCATCTTTCAGATTCCAATCAATTTTCTTACCTCAACAAGAAACCCTTCTGCCCTTTCCAAAGAAGTCTTTGCCTTGTTTCTTTCAGCGATTTTTCCCATTTCATATGTAAATCTTGTTCTTTTAGAATGCTCAAACTGAAAATGCTTTATCATTTCTGCCGCTTTCTCCTCACTAATCTGCAATAATTGCTCGGCGCTTTCATAAGATTCTTTGTACTGCTCAATAAAATGCTTTTGGAGTTTGTTGTCATCAATCAAGAAATAGTAAACCAAGGCGTGAAAGGTAAGCTTATGGATGCCTGTTTCAGTGCTTATTTTATGTTCAAAATGAGCCAGTAGAGAGGTCGCTGCATAAAACATGCAGTAATAAGATGCGTTGATAACCCACGTGTACCCCTCCAAAGGGTCTTCCCTGTCTTCTGAAATCTCAAGCAACCTCTTTGATATCTGCAGGGCGTTGAATGCCTTATCAAGAAAAAATGATTCTGCTTTTGAATGCGGTTTTACAACTTTATTTGCCTTGATCAACTGCTTGATTGTTGATTCACTTTCTCTCTTTTGCCTGTCATCCAACATAGTACTTTCGCCTTAAATGCAAAAAGGCTTCTGCCCCCCTTAAAATAATATGATTCTTTAATAGTTCATTCCCCACATTTAATTTTGAGGGTGTGTTCCACATCTCTATTAGCCCCTTTTCTGTTGTAACCTGGATGTCTGTTTTTGGCACTGTAACCGCATTTTTAATATTTTTCTCGAATTTTCCATAATCATATTCTTCTGGAATGACAAACAATAAATCGATGTCTGACTCTTTTTTTGCAGTTCCAGCTGCGTATGAGCCGAACAGAATGCATATGAATTGTGTATAGATGATTCTTTCAAGGTCTTTGTTAATTATCTTTAGAATAGAGTATTTATCTAATATGTCTATTTTTCTTTCTGCTTCAACAATGACAAATTCTTCTCTAAACAAGTCTTGATTAGGATAAATAATGGAGCTTTTACCGCTCTTGGCAATAGAGACAAGACCCTTATTTTCCAATGATTTTACTGACCTATGAATCTGAGGGTATGGAAGCTTCAGGCCAATTGCTATCTCCCTGATTGTTTGCCTTTTAGTCAGGTCTCCAAATAATCTTTTCAATATCTTTAATTCTGTCTGGGAAATCAAATATAACACCAAAGATATAATATTATATTGTTATTGTTATATAAATCTTTTGGTTTCAGGAATCATTTCCTACGTGCTCTTCGATAAGAATGGGTGAGAAACCGTGCTTAAAGAGAGGTTTCATAATTTTTTTCTTTGTGGTTCTACAAAATGATGCAGGATTTTGTCAATGTCTTCGTAAGTCGCTATAATCCTGCCAATAACTCCCAAAACTGCTGGCAGGCCTCTTTTTGCTCCGAAGAAAGGAAAATCCATCCCCATTTTTACCTAATAATAACTCTTGGTCTTATTTAAACATTTTGATTTTAAGCTACTGGGCAGAATAAACAAATCATTACAGATCGTGTCGGAATTGCACCTACAACAATCTCAAACCTGTCTTTGTCATTTTTGGAGGCCCTTTATGATGACTGCTGCGAAGCCCCCTCTAGACAAAGGCCACCAGCCCTGCTTTCCGTAAGCTTTGTTCAGGATGTCAAATGTTTTCTTAAATCCCATACTCCCCAAAAATCCTGTCCGCTTTCCTGCTTTGTTCCCTCATAAACCGCCCTGCCTTTTTCGGATTGTCCACGAACCAGCTCTTGTAATAGGCCAAACAGCAGGCAATTCCCATAACCTCGTGCAACTCCCTCAGCCTTGCATTTACCTTTGTCCTGACTTTTCCGCGTTTGAGTATTTCATAAAACTCCTCTTTTGCTCTTGGGGTGAAATCAAAGTCCAGACCGGTTATGTCATTGGTGTAAGGGAAGGAGCCGGCCCATTCAAAGTCAATCAGCCCTGTTATTTTCCCGTCTTTGACTAAGAAATTCTTGGAGCTCAAATCGTTATGGGTGAATACATATTCCAGCCTGGGATTGTAACCTGACAAGACTTTTGTTTTGAACCTTCTGAACCTTGGAGCGTAATCCCTTGTTTCAGGAACAAATTTCATGTCTCTTATGTACTTGTTCAGCACTGCCTTAAAGTAACTGTTAACGTCATCAAAGGGCCCTTTCCCTGTGTCCACGTCAGGGCCGATTTTCATGTTTTCCTGGAAACTGCCTATCCTGTCAAACCTGAACCTTTTCATCTGGACAATCATCCCGGCAACCTGACTGAGGTACTCTCTCTTTTGCTGGCCGGATGATCTGCTGTATATCTCAGAAAGGGGTCTTCCTGGAATCTTCTCATACAGCATGTATTCATATCCTATTAGTTTGGTATCCAGCGAATAATCAAGAATGTTTGGAACGGGAATGCCTGTGTTCTCTTTCAGGAAATTGATGCAGGTGACTTCGTTTAAGGTTTTGAGCTTTCTCCAGCTCCTGAGGGGATTGGTCACCCTGAAGACCAACTCCCTGTTATCTGTGGTCTTTACGAAGTAAATGGGGTTGATAAATCCATTGTCAAATAGCCTGACTGATTTCGGCCTGGTATTCACCCTGTCCAAAACATCGCGAATGTTCCTGTTTGAAACTTTTACCAGTGATTTCATCTTCCTTCTTAAATGTCCGTGTTGCTCTTATAAAAGTTTGGTTCTGGGCGGGGTAAAGTCAAGTTAATTGTGCGAGACTTAGCGCAAGCGAAGTTCTCGATTACAGAAGCGGAAAGAAATAAAACGGACAAAAAGCGAATAACAATGGATACGTAGCGCGCTAACAGCCAATTTGCCAGCACTGCGCTCCGTTCTTCTCTTTGCTTTTTCATTGTTTTCCTATTTTTTTGCTATCCTAAGGCAATTGGAAGGCTTCGCTATGCAGTGCTGGCGCTAACACAGGGCATTTGACTTTACTGGTCCTGGACAGTGTTAAAGCAGAAGCTAATTGAAAGAATTAACAAGGATGGTTTAGGGATGAATGGTTGTTTCAGGAAGAAAATAAAAATGAAGTTGTTAATAATGCTGTAAATTCTTATCCCTTGAATGGGTTTGGAAGTGTTATCTTTCCTGCCTGCACGTCTGAAAGCCCGCAGTAAAGTTCAGCCTCGTCGCCTTTTGGTCTCAGCCCTCCGCTAAATACCACGTCGTCAAGTTCAGGGGACCTTTTTCCCCCTTCTCCTTCCGGGAAGTCCTTTCTTTCAGCAATTACTTTTATGGGGGAGGCCTCTCCTGTTTCATAATTGAAGGCGAATACCATTGGGCAATAATGCTTTATCTCTCCTTCCTCTGCCTGTTCAGACTTTGCCAAGTGTCCCAGGACTCCCAGGGTTTTTCTGTCTAGTGTGTGGGCCTCGTTCACCCCTCCCCAGGTCTCGTCGTCAAACTGTCCTTCAATTATCTCTGCAGAGTAAAGGTCTGTCCCCGCTAGCTCTTCCAAAGAATTTATTGTTTTATACCCTATTTTTCCCTTTCCAAACTCGCCTCCCTGCGGCCTTGTAAACACTCCTATTTTTCCTGTCGGCAGCTGGACAAGGCGGATGTCCTTCATCCCAACGGGGCCTTCTGCAAATTGCCTAAGTTCAGGCAGTGTTTTTCCCCTGTAAAACAGGGTTTTCCAATTTAGCTGCTGGTTTTCGTGGAATATCTTCACTCCTCCGAATATCAATTCAGTTTCCACTCTTGCAATGAAGGGATCCTGCAACTCAAAAGAGGGCACTTCCCTGTCAAGCGTCCAGGTTCCTTTGTTTTCCATAAAGAACATTACTCTGCTGTCTATCTCGTTTTCCCTTGGCTCAACCCTCGCAGCTATGTAGGTTTTTCCCCTGTCTGAAAAGGGCGCAGTGGGGTTGTAAATGTCTTTTCCCTTGACACCTTCAAACAATAGTATCTCTGCTTTTTTGGCGCTCATTTTAGATCACCCTTCAGGACAATAACAAACCAGTATTTAAACCTTTCTTTTTTCACCACCATACAAGGACGATTATTTAGGGTTTTTAAATGAATTTTCCCATAATAACCTTTTTAAATACTCATTAACTTAAGATGCTTATGCCTCACGCCCTGATTTTCGCCGCGGTCCTTGGATTTGCCCATTACATTAGCAACAGGTTCAGGTTCTTGCAGTCCAAATACCAGCAGAACGTGATTTCCCTCATTGCAGGTATTTCCCTCACCTACCTTCTCCTGGTTTTGCTGCCTGACTTTTACACTGAAGCATTGCTCGCCAACAAGCTCATACTTTTCTTCGTGCTTCTGGGATTCGCGCTTTTTCATCTTGTTGACAAGTTCATATACCAGAAGATTGACAAGGCTTATGTAAAAAAAGACATAAGGATTGCCCACGGAATCGGGATCGTTTTTTATTATTTTGTCATCGGCTTTGTTCTTTCAGGGCTGAGCAACATCAGCCTTAGGCAGGGATTGCTCTTCTTTGTGCCAATAATGCTTTACGCAATCGTGAGCAATGTTTATTCTGTTGGAGTAAGGGGAATAAGAAGCAAGGAATTGCTCTCCCTGAATTTCATTCAGAGTGTTGCGCCGCTGGCAGGGGTTGCTTTGGCCATGATGCTTGTAATTCCTGCGGGGGTGCTTGCGGCATTCGTAGGGATTGTTGCGGGAATGTGGACCTTCATAATAGTAAGGGACGTAATCCCTTATGACGAGAAAGGCAAGCCGGTTTATTTTATCATGGGAGTAATCCTGTATGCGCTGGTGATTGTCATTTCCTGGTCCTTGTAATCATCCCAGATCTGCGAAAATGAAGTAAAGCGACGCTATTGCCGCCATTGCAAAAACCATCGTGAACTTGGCTTCAAGGCTGAAGAAAAGGAGAAGGAAGAAGAAAATCACCCTGCCTGCTGACAGGCCTATCTCCCTGAATGCCATGAATTCCGTGTGCTCGTGCTCCCCCAGCTTGTCGCAGAAGAACGCAAGCAGGGGTATTGAAAGCGCATACAAGAAGAAGCCCATGAAAAATGATGTAATGTATATCAGGATTGGTATTTTAGCGAACATAAGGAACAGCCACAAAACCAGGTTAAGGGCTCCGCCTATTCTCATCATCTTTATCTTCCCTACCTTGTCTGTGTATTTTCCTATGAGAAAAGCTGACAATGCTATCCCTATCCCTGCAAATGACGCCACTGCTCCTGTAATCTCATAGCTTGCGCTTATCAGGAATATGTAAATCGGAAACAACACCACTGTTGCTGCAACCAGGATTCCCTGGAAGATAAAATCATCAAGCAATGGCATATTCCTTTTCATAAACATATCCCTGAACTTGTACTTGAACTTGCTCTTGTATTCATAGCTCATAAACAAGGGAAAGATAGCTCCTGCAAGTATTACGCAGGCAAGCGCGAATGTCCAGTTGAATCCGAAGAATGTTATCAGGGTCCCTCCCACGAGCGGGCCGGCCACGGAGACTGTCTTGGCTCCCACCACCAGATAGCTTGTTTCCCTCCCCCTCCTTCCGTAATGGCTGTGCTTTGCAAAATGCGAATTAATGGGTATCCAGAACAGGGAAGAGCCTAACGATCCAACAAAAGCCACAAAATAGATTGGTATTTGTGAATAAGTCAATAAAAAAAGCAGTATAAGATATGCTATTGTCAGCAGGGGCCCCAGCAGGGTGACGTGCTTTATCCCTATCTTCGTGCTCAAATAGCCGGAGAAAGGCGCTATGAAAATCATCGACCCGAAGAATACCATAAGGAAAACCAGCACTTCGTTAAAGGAAAAGCCCAGCCCCAAAAGATAAAGCGGGACGAACACAGAAACAATAGAGAAGGCGAAAGACCTTATAGTGACTGAAAGATAAACCTCTTTGAGTTCCTTCCTGTCCTCTATCTTGGGAAAGTTAAGCAGGTTATTGTGAGGCATTAAGGATGTTTTTTACAGGGCCGTTTTTATATTTTGCTGTTTCAAAAAGAATCATTCGACAAGAACAGCGTTAACAGTGCCGTCCTGGCGTAAATTTTATATAGTTGGGCATTATTATGCATTTATGGAAACAGTAACAATACCTAAAGCTGAATATGAGCGTCTTAAGAAGCTGGAAGAGCTCGATTTTGATTTGATTAGGCAGTTCACAGGCAGTTTGGAGGACCTAAAAAAAGGCCGTTTCAAGAGACTTTCTTAGCAATATCTGCTGCTATTTTTTTAAACTTCGCTAGATGTTCTTTTACATGGTCTATTGTTGCCTGTTGGTTCTTTTTACCG
This sequence comes from uncultured Methanosarcinales archaeon, assembly GCA_964485195.1. Lineage (GTDB taxonomy): Archaea > Nanobdellota > Nanobdellia > Woesearchaeales > CAIVOO01 > CAIVED01. The sequence continues at coordinate 28,291 of CAZAIK010000008.1, read as the reverse complement.
CTGACTGCAACTAATAATACAAGTTTAAGGTCTTCATAGACAAGATAATAAATCCTTTTTTCTTTTATCCTGCTTTCTCGCAAGAAAGGATAGCTCAATGGTGTTCCTGTCAAAGGGTTTTCAGCCAATCTTTTGGGGATTTTATGCGCTGTCTCTTTGTACTCCTTTGGCAGCTTATCGATTCCCTTAAGGTAAGTGTCTGTGCCGATGACCCTGAACATCTAAAGAGAGAATAAATAATTATTTATAAGCATTTACTCAACAAGCACCGCGTTAACAGTGCCGTCCTGGCCCGGCCTTGAAGTGACCTTTGCCTTGCCCTTTTCAGTTTCCAGGACAGCGCCCTTTGTTATTACGTTTCTTCTCACGTAGTTCCTGTTGGCAGGGTTCTCCAGCACTCTTGTGATTTTTGCCTTCACCGCCTTTTTTGTTTTCCTGTCAAGAACGTTTGCAACATCTACTGAGAAAAGCGCGTATTTCCTGTTGTCGCCCCTCCCTCTCACGTTCCTCAGCTTTTTTTCTCCGACGCTGGTGTGGGTGGGCGCTCTTCCAAGGTCTTTGACCTTCTTGGCGCCTACTTTCTTGTATCTTTTTCCCGTGCTTCTCCTTTTCGGTCTTCCGTGTGAGATTGCCATTTTATGTCTGCCAGCTGTACTGCCTTAGTTTTTTTGTTCTCCCGTAGCCGCAGGAAGCGCATACCTTCCTGGAAGCGTGATAGGACTTGCTGCCGCACCTCCTGCAGTGGATATGCGATATCTTTCCTGACTGTTTTCCCTTAGAAGGCGTTCCTTTGGTCATTTTAGGCCGGGAAAATTATGATTATGGTGTCCCCTCTTATGAAAGCCGTGCCCAGCTTTCTCTTGGTCTCATTGTCCTCTCTTTCCTCACACTCGTCCAGCACGAGGTTTATGTGAATGTCAAAGGCGTTCAGTATTCCAACATATTGCTTTCCGCCTTTCAGCTCCACTATCACTCTTTTTCCCTTTGATTTGTTTAATGTGTCTAATGGTCTTGATGCTTCCATTTTTAAATCCCCCTTTGTTTTGAATTGTATAACACCCCTATTTAAATGTTTCTGAAAAAAGATAAATAGCATAGCTGTTTAGAGGGCATATGCAGGATGATTTCCAAAAGGAGTATGAAAGGCTGAAAGGGCTTGCGCAGGAAGGCAGATATGCAGAAATACTTGATTTTATTGGTTCTGAAAAAACATTTCCCCTTAACATATGGCTTGACCACCTGGATGATCGTGAGATTGAAAGTGCTGCTGAAGACAGGTTTTTCAGCCTGCAATGGGGTGGCTTGCGACAGGGCCTGGCTTCAAGGGTTTCTGAGCTGACGAAGAGAGGCCTAATTGCTGGTTCTGCCGGCTTGAATGCAAAAGGTGAGGGTGTTTCAAGAATCCAGTCAAGGCTGAAAGAGGAGTATGATACCAAGTTCAGGCCCGCCCTGAGGATTCTGGAGCTTGTTCCTGAGGACTTTTTGAAAAACAATAATTCCTCTGCTTACAGGAGAATGGTTTTTCTCAGGGAAATGCGCGATACACTCCATCATTACGCCTTCCAGCTTGGGCATCTTCAGGACCAGATGGAAAGACTCCACAAAGGATTATAACCATTATGAAGTAGTAAAAAATAGAAAGATTTATATATGAGCTGTTTCTTTAAAGGTAATAAAATGTCAGATGAAACAGAAATATTAAACTCAACAGAGGGAATGATTCTTAAGTATGCTGGTGCTAAGGAAGACTTTGACAGTGTAATTGATGCTGTTGGCACCGACGAGCTCAGAAATGTTGTGGACGCAGTAAAGTCCCTGGAATGCAGGGTTGAAGTGTTCGGCTCATCCCTGAATGACGGGAAGGATGCCAGGGAAATTGCAACAAGCGTTATCAACAGGCACAAGGAGTGGTACAACGACCTTGAAAAGGTCTATGGCAATAATGAGCAGGCAAACCAGGGCCTGACTAATATGGTGGCTGCAGCACGGCCAGGCCCGACAAGTGAACAATGGGACAGGTTTTCTGAAATGTGCCTTGAGGACCTTGACAGGATGAATTCAAGCTATGCAAGGATGAATGCCGAGGCAACAAAATGGACAGCAGGAAGAATAATTTTGAGCACGCTGGACAAGGCGTGCAGGAGACTTCACAGCACAGGCCTTGATGGAAGCGGGATTAGAGAGCTTGAGGACCTTGGAAGGGCGCTTGCCCAGAGCAGGAGGGTTGCCCAGAGAATGGCAATGAATCTTGCAGAGGCTGACAAGAAAAGAGAGAAGGTTTACGAAAATTACACCTACGCATTCAGCAATGCGTGGCAGAGTAGTGAATATGAGCCCTTGGAAAGGTCTCCGGAGCCAGGAGTGCTAAAATACCTGAGGAGCGCAGGCACGTTAAAAACAGCCTACGACGCTGACAGACGTTAAATTATTTTGTTTTTTTTCTGGTTTTAATTCTTAGAAAAAATGGGAAAGATAATGGACTAAAAAATGGTTCCAAACCTATGTGGCATAGCTTCCTCCTGATCCGATAACACAGTTTACATTACCCGTTGACAATATAAACGCTTTATTGTTCAGGTCAGGGCTCCATTCTGGATGGTATGAGCTTACAACCTCGTGAATGTAATCCATCAATACAGGGTCAGCAGGAGTTCCCATAAAAGACTCTCCAAGGGCAAATTCAATAACCGATGTTTTAAATTTGTCGCAGGCATCCTCATAATGATAACCAGTATCATTCACAGTGCATCTTATGTTAGCTCCGGTACCAGCATAAGCACCCGCATCAACATCATCACACGAACCGCCGTCTTCTTCAAACACTCCCAAAACTTCATAATGCCTGCCATCATGCCCTTCAATGGACTCTCTAGGAAGGATTTCATTGAAAAAGACTTGGTCGTCAAAAGTGAAGGTTTTGTTATCTCTTGCTGTTGCTCCCTGAGAATCAATAGCTTCTGCAAGTAGTTGGTGCGTTATTAACGGGTTCAAAGGCAAATTCCCTTGGTTTCCATTCACGAAATGCACATAATCATCTCCATCCTTAAAATACCATCTTATGCTGTCTCCTGATAACTGGCCGTCCTCAGCGTCAGTAGCATTTGCCTGGAAGTTAAAGTAATTAGTTCCTCTCACAGTGCCTCCTTTTATCATTATGACCGGCGGCTGGTTCTCTCCAGCAACTATTTCAACAGCTATGCTGTCGCTTCCGGTGTCTCCCCTGCTGTCTGTTGCTGTTAAATTAATGATATGGTTTCCTGCTGACAATGTTGTGCTGATTGACTCCCCTGTTCCTATGTTTCCATCGATATCTGACGACCACTGCAGTGAGGAACCTGTGAGATTTCCGTCTTCTTCGTCCTCTCCTGAACCTGAAAAGGTTATTGACTCGCCCTCATTAAATGATGAGCTGTCAGAAGGCGCGCTGATGGTTGCTGTCGGAAGCTGGTTCGGAAATTTCACTGTTAGGGTAATTTCACTTTCATTGGTTGATATGTTGCTTGGTGTGTCAACAACGTTGCCGTCATACTCCACTTGCGAGCCTGGAACGCTCTTAACTTCAATCTGCCTCTCTTCAACAGCTCCTTCAGGAGGCAATGACTTGTCAAAAATCTGCACGTCCTTAATCTCTCCTGCGAAAGGCCTGCCACCATTGGCATCGCTTCCAATTACTGTGGGATAGTCTCCTGCCTGCATTGGGTATGGCAATGATTTTGAGCCCACCAGCTCTCCGTCAATGAATAATTTCATTTTAGTTCCATTGTGAGTTGCAACATAATGAGTGTAAACTCCAGGGGTTGTGTTAAACAGGTTTTGCTGGCACGTGACAACAGCGTCCTGCCTGCCTGAGGGCTTAAGCCAGAACCCTGCGCATTGTTCAACAACACCTGTCTTGTTCCTTTCCCACCTTCTTAATATGAAAGCTCTTCCACTTGTTGAGCTTCCCCATCTTGTGACAACATAACCATCATTTCCAGAAACATAAGTTGCGTGTGCTGAAACTGTTAATTCCCCTCCGAATTTCAGCTCGGGCTGGTCCAGCGCAACCCTTTCAGAAGAGTCTCCAGTGAATGTTTTGGGACCACTCCATTCTGCAACAGGGGAGTCAGGCAGTGTTATTGCCTGGCCTGCAGTCGGCGAGAAGATTCCCGGCTGGTAGAAAACCGTGATTAGGGCAGCTGCCATTACAGCAATAACTGCTATGAGAATCGCAATTGTGATGTCTTTACCCTTCATCAGTAGACCAATAATTGGTTTCGTTATTTAAACTTTTTGGTTCGCACCTTATTAGATGCATCCTTTATATGATAAATCTTCCGGAAAATCCCAAAATTTTTTAAACTCCGGAGTAAAAACACTTTTATGGGGAGTGGCCTGAAAGAGGAAGTCCTTGAAAGCCTTGGGCTCACAAAGAATGAGGTAAAGGTTTACCTCGCATTATTGGAGCTGGGCTCCTCAACCTCGTGGGAAATCTCAAAAAAAGTCAGGATACACAGGACCAACACTTACGACGCGCTTAACAGGCTGGTGAAAAAGGGGCTGGTCTCATACATCACAAAAAAGGACAAGAAATTCTATGACATTCTGGACCCTCTGCTTTTGAAAAACGTGCTGAAGGAAAAGGAGCTTGCGCTTGACAAGGTATTGCCTGAACTGCTGATGTCAAAGAGATTCGCAGGGGAGCCGAGCGAAGCTTCAGTTTTGGAGGGAATCCACGCATTCCAGAAAATGCTTCTTTCCTGGCTGGAATTCAACGAGCCGATACTGACATACGGCATCCCGAAAAACGCCCCTGAAATGATGAAAAATTTCATACCCCACTTCCACGAGGTGAGGATAGAGAAGGGTATTGGGATGAGGCACATATACAATTTCAACGCAGGAGAGAGGATAGACTACCTGAACACCCTGCCATTGACAAAGGCGCGAGCCCTGCCCCAGAAGTTTGAGTCCGCAGTTTCAACGAACATCTGCGGGGATGAGGTTGCCTTGGTCCTGTGGAATGAAACTCCAATAATAATAAGGATAAAGAACAGGCAGGTGGCAGAGTCCTACAAGGAATATTTCAAGGTATTGTGGGAAGGGGCGATGCCCAGGAAATCAGATATTCCCAAACATAAACCTTTATAAACAACCTGTTTTCTTTTCTGGGTATGGAAGGGACAATAGCAAACTTCAGGAGCGCAAGGCACCATCAGAAGGGCAACCAGATGGTTGTTGTGGTTGAAGGCGTTGACACCAAGGAAAAAGCTGAAAAGCTTGTTGGAAAAACAGCCACCTGGACAAGCCCCTCAAAAAAGGAGATAAAGGGAAAAATAACCGCTGCGCACGGAAACAAGGGAGCTGTCAGGGTGCTGTTTGAGAAGGGAATGCCGGGCCAGTCCATTTCTGCAAAGATAATGATAGAGTGATTATGAATAAAAATTTTCAAGATACTTCCTTGCATTCTTCCTGAAATCAGCCCTGCCGAACATATTCCTGAACAGGGAAGAGCTGCTTTTCAGCTGCGATTCAATGAGCTTCTTCTGCTGTTTAAACAGGGTGTTGTCCTTCTTGAGCCTTTCAGCATACAGCTCCACATAATCCAAATCAGTCTTTGGCTTCATCCTCTATGATTTTCTTATATTCCTTAAATTTCTCTTCCTTAAGCATCCCGGAAAAGAATGTCCTCAAGTGCCTGGCGTCCTCCACGTCCTTTTTCCCTTTCAGAACCAACTCCTTGTATAATATTTCAAATTCAATCGGGGGTATCTTAAACTCAAAATTTTTTACTTTCATCCTCTGCGGATGGTTAAACTCAAAAAACTGCGCTTTCTTGGCCGGGATGATTGGAACAAGCTCGGCATTGGGGAAAATCCCGTTCTCCCTTGCAAACCTGATGCTGTTCAGCTTTTCAAAGTAAGAGTATGCTTCCTGGGCTGTGTCGCCCTGATAACACCAAAAGCCTTTCTTTACCAAGTCATTGAATAATCTCTCAAACTTCTCCCTCCCAGGCTTCAGGACTAGAATGTCAATGTCCTCAGTTCCTCTTGCCCTGCCTGTTGAGATGCTCACAAACCCGCTCACCACAAGATAATCTGTGTGTTTTTTCAGTATTTCAAGAAAGTCCCTCAGGAACACGTCTAAATCTGTCAATTCCCTGTTAATGATTATCAAACCCTCTTTTGCATCATACCCTCTTGTCATCCTAATAATGAAAAGAATGGATTATATAAATATTGTTCTTTAAGAGTTGGCAGACGCTGCTGCCCCGCCAGCCCAGGCCGGAAGGAAAGGCGAAACAACAGGCCAGGCATAAGGAGCTGCTATGACAAGCGCGGCAACTATCAGGGAGTGAAGCCAGGTTTCCCTCATCCCGTGCTGGGCCATCCCAGCACCCTTAAGAGCTGCTGAAACCCCGTGAATCTTGATCATCATAATGAAGCCTATCAGAATCCTGAAACCCAGCACTGTCCCAAGGAAAGGGATTCCTTCAAGCTGGGAGATGAAGCTGAAAACAAAGGGAACGTTGAAAACCGCGAAAGCTGCGATTAAGGCAATTATCATTGCGTGAATCATATGCCCGAACCTGTGCGTTGGAATGGTAACGTCACGGTGAAGAAGGACTGCCTCATAAATTCCTATCACAAGCCCGCTAACAATCGCGGGCATAATAACAAGTGTCGCCTCTGCCATAAGGCCTTATTTTTTATAAGAGTATATAAATTTTTTGATAAAATACAGTGATTTGGGATTAGCTAATAATAGTAAAACAAAAAATGCTTCCTGCATTAACATCTATCTGCGTTCTGCTTCTTCTGCCCAAGCGCCATACAGGAAACAAATATTAATTGCTGAAAGCAGTTTAAAGCAGCTCTGGCAATTGAAGCGAAATGAAAAACAGGAGCGGGATTAAGTTTTGGATTTTTAATTTTTTAAAGAAAACTGAAATCACATTAAAATAGCAAAACCTTTAAATATAGAAAAAAAACTAAATTTATAAAGCCTTAAAGGTGTTTGGATGAAAAGGAAAACAGCAATCATCTTGTTACTCGCCCTTCTTTTGGTAACTCCCTTTCTTGCCAACAACGCTTTTGCGCAGGAAAGGCCCGGTGCTGTTGAAACATTGCTTCAGGTCTTTGTTGAAAACTTCGGATTCCTGCTGAACCCGCAGGACGCAAACGTAGTTCTTTACATCAAGGTCCTTATGGCCCTGGTGATAATACTGCCTCTCTTCGCAATATTATCCCTGATTTTCAAGGGGCACAGGGGAGTTGCAGGAGTCGTCTCCTTCGCCCTGGGAATGCTCTCCATAATGTTCATCCCCAACGAGACCGTTCTTACAATAGCCACGACATACAGCGGGATTGCAACAGTCATATTTTACGCACTTCCCATCGTGGCAGTTTTTTTCCTCTACAAGTTCATAGAGAGCACTGTTGAGGAAAGGTACAAGACCGTGGCTTACATCATTGAAATGGCTGTGATGATTTTCGGCTTCTATTACACTGTAAGCTTCAGGGATGTTATCCAGAAAATCCCTGAATTTGAGGATGTGCTTGGAGGGGAGTGGATTACCTATCTTTTGTTCGTCTTCGGCTTCTTCATCGTCTATGCAGGCTATAAAATCATAAGCAGGAGCGGAAGGGGAAGTTCATTTATTAGCAGAATCAGCCCTTTCAAGGGCGCAGGAGGCGGAGGAATCCCTTCTGTTACAGGAGGGGGAACGCCAGCAGGCCCAACCCCCAGCGATGTCCAGCAGAGCGCAGGCCAAGCCACAGATAAGCTGAATGAATTAAGAGACGCACTTGAAAACTTCAACAGGGATTTTGACACGAATATGATGTATGCTGAGAGGGACTTTGCCCAGGACGCCACCAAGCTCACAGACTTGCAGAATGCTATGGAAGAGCTGTCTGAGAACATCAAGAATTTCGGTGAGCTTTGGAAGACATATGAGGAATACAGCACTTCCCCCGGAGCAGTCCAGGCCACAATAAATGACTATTACGACAGGGTTAACTCAAGACAGCAGGACATACAGGAAAAGCTGGACAACATTTCATCAGTTGTCAACGGAATTGTTGAATCGTTTGAAAACTATGATACAGTTTTGCGGAATGTTTTGAGCAACTCGCAAAGTGTTAAGGTTAGTTACGATGAAATTGCCGAACAAATGAGAAAGATTACTCAAGAAATTAACAGTATAGAAAAAATTATTGATCAAAAGTTAGCAAATTTACCCCAAGGTGAAAACTCCTCTGATGCAAAACGCGATCTTGAAAAAGCAAAAGCAGAGATAATGAATTCAAGAGAACAGTTAAAAGAAGGGAATGAACTTATACAAACACAAACTGATAGTTTATTTCAGATTGAAGCAAAAATCACCAATTCAGTTGGAAAGATAGAAAATTTTAAAAACAAACTAAAGGATAATTATGATAATCTTGACAAAACATTACACGACAACTTTAAGCAGAAGAATTTTGACAAGGCAGCAGAAGAGGTGGGAAAAATCGGTAACAGTATAGGAAGCATGCAGGACAAGTTCAGCGTGGCTGTTGTTTTTATTGATGATGTCAGGAAAAGAGAAAAAGAAATTTTAGACACCAGTGAAAAATTGACAAGCCAAATACAAGAGTTAATGATAAGGATAACAGGGATAATGGAAAATTGGAAAAAGACTTTGCAGGATGCTTAAAAATGAACAAGAAAACTCTAATACCAATCATTGCAATGGTTTTGGGTATTGTGATTGTTCCCTCTGCCCTTGCGCAGGAAAACGTCCTCTCCCCCCTGACTGACGCCCTTGACACCTTTGTCTCTTTTGTGTTCGTTGATGTTTCCGAGGCTTTGGGAGCCATACTTTTCATCAAGCTGCTCATCTGGCTTGTGCTTTTCACTGTTTTTTACGCAATACTTATGGGAGTGAAAACCCTTGGCAAGAAAAAATACGCCCTGCCTGTTGCCTTCTCAATTGCTTTGATATCTGTCATATTCATGCCCGACCCTTTCGTGCTTTCCATAGCATTCTCCTACAGCGTGGTCGTCTCATTCCTGCTGATGGCAATCCCCGTGGTTGCATTATTGTATCTCATTTACAAGACCAAGCTATTCCCCACAGGCCCGTCTGAAAATGTCAGCACCAGGAGGGTCAATCACGGAATCAAGGCAGTTGTCTTTTACTTCCTCGCAACTTTGGTAACGAATTACATGAGCGTTGTTGAGGTTGCAATCGGGGACAACAGGATTCCCCTGGATGTGGCGGTTTTTTCAAACAACTGGGTTGAGATGGGCAATCTTGTGGTTGCAGCTGCGATGATACTTTTCCTTTACCACATCATCATGGCCATATTCGCAGGCGGGGGTAAGGAAACACCTACAGGCGAGGAGGGAATCCTCGGGCAGCTTCTCAAGCCCAGCGAGGGGAAAAAGGAGCCAGAAATACCCTCTGAAAGTGCAGGGGAAGAAGGGAAAGGCCCTGACCTGAGCCCCATAGTCGGGAAAATCGGGGAGTTGAGGGAAAAGGTTGACAATTATGAAACTGCTGCCAGAAGGATACTTAACCAGGCAGAGACTGTGAGAATGTCCCCTGACGAAAAAATTGAGGAAAACAGGAATGAATTCCTGAAGAACCTGCGCTCAATGAGAGGGGCAGGCGCGGATGTTGATTCAACAGCCAACGCAGTGGCAGACCAGACAGAGCTTTTCAGGAACCTCAAGGACCAGCACATTGTCCAGCTCATAGACATAGTAAGGACTTACAGAAGGGCAAATGAAGAGCTGATAAATGCAATTAACTTGGCAACACAATAAAAATGGATGAAGAGCAAAAAAAGAAACTAAGGGAAGATGCAGTAAGGGGCTCTGGAATACTGGACAGGATTGGAGAGTTCAGGCACTTCTGCAACAGGTACTACAAGCTTACAACAAGCCAGCAATTAAGGGATGCCCTCACAAAGGAATTGCACGCCCTGGAAGGGAAATCAGCTGAACTGAAACTGGGAACAATATCAGGGGAAGGGCTGGCTCCTGCACAAGCCCCGACTCCTGGAGAAGGTGGCGAAGAAGGAGTGACCCTCGACGGGGAAACCATTACAGAAGACAAGAAGAATGATGCCGCAGAGGCAGAAGGCATAATGAGAGAGCTTGCCTACTTGATAGCCGACATACGGGTGGATGTTGACCTCAGGTTCAATGACTTAAAATTTTGCAGCGAAAAACTGCAGGAATTGGAAGAGCAGCACAGGAGGCTGAAGGGGAAGGATATTTCGGAGAGAAACAAAGATTTATCCCCCATTGCTGATGAGATTCTTGCTGCCATCAACAGGCTTGGCCCTGAGAGGGACACAGAGCAAAAGCTTCCCCTCATTGTGCATAATGTATCTGATTACAGGAAGCTTGTGGAAAGGCTAAAGTTCCAGAATAAGTTAGGCAGAATCAGCCCCATAAGGAGGACTGTTTACAGCTGGATATACCCAAAATTCCTGAGGAATGAGCTTAACAGGCTGGATATGCTTGCCAAGAGGCTGAACCTGAAAAGGACAGAAGCCCTTCAGAAACAGATAATTGCTTTGCTTTCAAAGTTCAAGCGGCACGATATGGAAGAGGACTTTGGTGATAAAACTTTCCTTCCCCGGATAAAGGCCAAGTTCGGGAGCCTGCCTGCACAAAACCGGGAAGGCATTGTAAAGCTGATTGAGAAGGGCGAGTTCTCAACAGACACTTTCGTTGGCCAGAAGGTTATGGAGCTTGAGCTCTTGTTCCAGTTCCAGGAAATGAGCGGCAAGTTAGGAGCCACTATTGAAGAGCTTGACAAGATTGTGAGGCTGCAGGCTGCGTGATTATTCTTCAAGGCATTTCATCATCCTTTTCTTGTCAAAAGGAGTGCCTTTTCCTGAATATTTCGTGATTGCCTGCAGGGCTGTCCAGTAATCAAGCTTTCCCTCTGCTCCCTGGCAGGTGTTGAACGCGAGCTGGCTCATCTGAGCCACGTGGTTTCTTGCGTTTATGAGGTCAACTCCCATAATGTAAGGCGTCCTTATGTCGGGCTCGAACATTTTCATTAATTCCATCCCTCTCCTGTTGCTTTTTTCGCTTCCCTCCTCTCCTGCCTGCCTCACCAGTTCTATCAGTTCGCGGTGGTGCAGGAAGAATTCGTAAAGCGCCAGGTTGTCAAGCTGCCTCTTTCCTGTGAAAACGCTCTCTGCCCCAAGCGGGTTCAGCATTTCTGCCGTGACCCTTTCGGGAACTGCCGCCAGGAACGGCATCCTGTATGCTGAAAACGTTGCAAAGGAATCATAAAAATCTCTCATCATCCTTGCTTCCTCTTCTGGAAATTCATATGCCTCAAGAAGGGTTTCAAAGCTTTTCTTGTGGTCAAGCTCAACATCCTGCCTTTCCCTGGGAGAGACATAGGAAGCCAGCCCTATGAAAAAGTCGTGGAACCTCTGGCTTCCTGACATGAAGAAGGAGGATTCGTACTTGTACGCAAGGTCATCTATTGACGCTGCAAAAAGGAGTTTGAGGCGATGCTGTTCTGGAAAATCCGGCTGTTCCACCCTTCCGGGCATTGCCTCCCTCTCTGGGGGTTTTTTCATCCTTATCCTCAGGCGGGTGGGCAGGGGAGCGATGATTTCTCTCCCAAGGAATTGTTGCACATTCCCACAACTCAGGGTTCTGGCCTGGTTGCCCTTGTCAAGGCTTTTTGAATAATGCAGCGCTGCCCTTACATTGCCCTTGCTGTTAGGGGAGGAGTTCAGGATTTCAAGAACATTTTCCAGGCTGTCAAGGTTCAGCTCCATCGCGTCTATTATCATCCTAATGCCTTCTTCCTTCCTGCCGTCGTAGAAGAACTGGAAGCCCATCAGGAGCTCCTTTGCCTTCATTCCTGAACTGCCTGCGTATGCGCTGAATATGTCCTCCGCAAGGACGTCAGGAGGCGGGACATTCTGGCCTGTCAGGAGGTTTAATGCTGCGAAAAAGCCTTCTGTGTCATTAGCAGCCATATGATTAATGCCGTTTATTACCTGGGCAAGGATGTAGTCAGCTTTTATGTCAAGGTCTGAAGCCATTTTGGAGTAGATATTAAAGAATGAAAAATTATTTAAACATATCCTCAAATCACAATGATATGGAAATACAGCTTGCGAAAAAACCAAAGAATCCCATAATAATTGAGGGCTTTCCCGGATTCGGGCTGGTAGGAAACATCAGCACTGAATTTCTTATAGAGCACCTGAATGCTGAGCTAATCGGCTCCATAAGGGTGGAGGAAACCTCGCCGATGATTGCAATACACGAAGGGAAGGTGGTCCATCCCATTGGGGTGTTTTACAACAAGAAGAACAACATAATAATCCTGCACGTGATTACCAGCGCCCAGGGGATTGAGTGGCAGATGGCGGACGTGATAAAAAAGCTGGCAAAGGAACTGCAGGCAAAAGAGATTATATGCCTGGAGGGAGTTGTTGGCAATGAAAAGGACTCCACGAGAAGTTTTTATTACACTAACAAGAAGGACAGCAGCAAGAGGTTTGATGAGGCCAACATCACCCAGTTAAAGGAGGGGATTGTTGTTGGTGTTACAGGGGCCTTGCTCCTGGAAAAGGAGCTGCCGGTTTCATCTGTTTTTGTTGAGACGCATTCTGCAATGCCTGACAGCAAGGCAGCTGCAAAAGTCATAGAGGTTCTTGACAAGTATTTGGGATTGTCTGTTGACTACAAGCCCCTGCTGAAGCAGGCAGAGGCCTTTGAGAAGAAGCTGAAGACGATAATGTCCCAGAAGGACTCCATTACTGATCAGCAGAAGAAGAAAAAGCTGAGCTATATTAGCTGATTGCCTTAACAAATAAGGCATTTTAAATACAAATTAGTCATTCTTTTTCTATGAGAATTAAATTAATGCTCCTGCTTTTCTTGCTGGCTTTAGTCGGCAGCTGCTCTGCAGGAAGCAGGATAAAGCTCAATCTTGTGGAGCAGGGAGAGCCGGTAAGAAACGCTGAAATTGCAGTTCAGCAGGGGATCCTGTGCGAGATGGGGTCAGAATGCAATCCTCCAGTGTTGTTTGAGGGAAAAACAGACAGCGAGGGGGCAATATACCTGGACAGCGAACTCCTTTGGGGGAATAATATCCTGGTTGAGGGGTATTATGTCAAGACCTTTCACAGGGGCCTGAAGGAGACAGAGCCATATAATGTTTATGATGAAAACATAATAATCATTGATAACAGGGAGTATGACTTAAGGCGTCAGAAGGAGATTGTTGTCTCATTAAAAAAAATAAAATAAAAAATTTCCAGAATTTTCTTATTCTTCGTCTGAAGAATCACTCTCGCCTTCAGGCTCTCCTGAAGGTTCAGAAGGCTTATCTGAAGGCTCCTCCTCGTCTGAAGGTTCTTCTGATGATTCAGATTCATCTTCTTCAGGCTCTGAAGGCGTTTCTTCCTCGTCAGACGTTTCGTCTGATGGCTGAGGCATCTCCTCCTCGTTGCCCTCGTCCTGGGTGTCTTCAGGCTTTTCTCCTTCTGGCATAGTGTTATTTTGGTCTTCGTCCATACTAAAAACCTCCTTTTGTTGGGTATTGCTTAATTTTGAGAGGTTTTATTTAAATCTATTCCTAAATAGTAACCACCACAAAGTAATAAAAATAGAAAGTTTTAAATATCCCCAACCCTCACTTTTAGCCAATGGAGGTTTAAAAATGTTTAAGAAAACAAAGAACTCTTTTAAAAAGGCCAAGCAGGACGTGAATGAGTTAAGGAGAAGCCTTCACGAATGGGTTTTGTTCCTTAACAGCAACCAGAATGACATAAAGATCAAACTCAGGGAGTTGGACCGAAGGCTCAGGCAGCTTGAATCAGAGCAGGAAATAAGGGTTTACAGGTAAGTGAATCGCAATAAAATCTTGTTCATAGAGCCTGAAAACAGCATTTTTTACAAGCTCATAGAGCAGGTTATAAAAAAGGAAAGGATTCCCAATGCAGATGTCACCAGCCCGGAAGATAGCGGCTTGTCCTCACTTTCAGCTGATGTCATAATATGCGATGATTTGGGAGGGTTGTGCTGGGAAATAAAATCTGCCAGCAACTGCCAGGAATTCATATTATACTCAAAACATCCTGCGCTTGTGGAAAAAGCAAGAGAAATGGGCATTACAGCCAGTTTAAAGGCGAGAAAAGACTCCATAGCTGAAGAAGTTTATGAAATGATTAAGGGGTATGGCTAGCTTAGATATCAGCAATTTCCCAAAAGAAAAATGGCAAGAGCATTATTCATAGATGATGAGAAGGTGTTGGTTGATATTGTAGAGAGGTTTGCCCAAAGATTGGGCTGGCCATTGGAAACCCGTCTCTACAATAAAAACAGCGAAAATCAGGAAATCCCTCCTGACACAGAACTTTTAATCTGCGACGGGCTTTATGGAAAATGGAAAGACATTTATGAAGCTGCAAGAAATTCTGGTGTCAATTTTGTGTTGTATTCATCTGACAATTCTGCTATTAAGGATGCAGAAAGAATGGGAGTCAAGGTTATAGAGAAAAAACCTGCCTCTTATATCGACACTTTCAACAGCATCTTTGAGAAGTACTTAAGTGACCAATAAACAGCTTCCAGTATAGCTTTCAGATATTTTGCCTTACAAATATTGGTGAACTTGATTTTGCTTTTCTTGAGAAAAAATTGCTCATTAGCGAATGATACCCTAATATGTAGAGATAATCCCGACCTGTAAAGAAGAATCCCGACAAAATAGTTCTACCCTCTCTGCACGCAGAAGCTTGCCTTTCAACATAGAATATGGTATTGGAGCACATAGTAAGGGATAATACCATCAAGAAAGGGATTTTCCCGACTGATTTTCAGGGCTTTTGGTTTTCAGGAAAAATCCCCTAAAAAGGCCCTTAGACGCCAATATTCAGCACCCTGAAGCATTTTAACTCTTTTCTGGGAGCTGATTTTAGTTTTGATTAAATGAATTAATCAAAAATCAAATATTTTTCACCATCCACTGGACACGTTTTTGTGAAATATATAAACAACTGTCAACATAATACCTACAGCAAACGGAATGGAGGTGACAGATGAACAAGATAATACTTACAAACAAGGAAACAGGGCTTAACCCCACTGGCGAGGAGCTGGCAAGGGTTGTGCTTGCAAGAATGGGCCTGGAGCCGAGAAAAACAGGCTCCACAGAGAACATGCACAGGATATTCCTTGAATTATATGAGAGGATGAAGAGGGCCAACAGGGAGAAAAAGCCGGAATCAGCAGTGATGACCGTGGAGGAGATGGGGGTTTTTGCAGGAATCACAAGGCAGACAATGTATGACTATCTCAGGAGATGGCTGGCGCTCAACATAATAGTGAAGACAAGCTATATCAAGGACGGAAAAGTGATAATTGGGTACAAGCTAAACGGAGCCACTGTTGAGTCTGCATTTGAGAAAGCTGCACTGAACATACAGAACAACCTGGAGATTACAAGAAAATACGTTCAGGAGCTTCAGAGGCTGCTCAAGAATGAGAAGATCAGCCAGAAGCAAAGGGAGAATTTAACTGGGACAGAAAACAAGCAACAGAATATTGATGCTGATGATTAAATATTTTAATCTTTAGTATGTGATAGCTAACGATAAATTAAAGATAATTGTCGGTATGATGAGATAACCCCTAATAAACTCTGGATTTTCGCTTACTATAATCATAGCGATAATTGTAGGTATTATAGCATTTTAACGAATTTAGTAGGAAAAATACCTTTCAGGGATTTTATTTTATAAATGGCGGCATTTTACCTTAAAAATAAGGAAAAAGTGAGAAAAACAACACAACAAAAGTTTTGTCACTATAGAGTTAATAAGAATAGTAAGATTTATATATGAGGAGGTTATTATCAGCAATAAAATGAGCTCAGGCGTAATTGAAATAACAAAAAACTTGTTCAGGGACTGGATAAGGCGGTTTTCTGGAGTTTACAAAATAGAAGACGAAATGCACGAATTAGGGGAAATAGTGCAGGGAATAGATGAAAAAGTGAGTGAAGCCAACGAAATCAGGGTAGAGCTGGAAGAGACTAACAACGGAGTGGAAGGGCTTAAAAACACAGTTGCAGGACTGAACCAGGCATTCGCCCATTTAGGCCATTATGTGGGAAGGCATATCCCCCAATTATATGAGGAGAATGACAGATTAGCCGGAAGAGTGGGTGGATTGGAAATGGCTCCAGCATTTGCTACGCCTCCTGAAAATCCAGCAGAAGAAGTTCAGGAAGATGCGCCAGGAAGGTTTGGAAATATGTATTTCAGCATCAAGAGCGGACTGGGCAGTTTAAAGGACAAGATAAAGGATTCTGTAAACAGAAAAGCGAAAGGGCAGCTTTCTCCTGATGAGATCCTGAAAGCCCACGAGGCCATTTATTCTGAGAAGGAAGAAAAAGAGCCTAAAGACCTGGGATTTTTGAGTGACCTTGCAATAGGAACAGGAAGCACAGTCCTGGACTTTGTAAAGGGAGCTGCAGCGCCATTTTTCGTGCCAACAGGCGTAAGAATGTTTGAAGAAAACAATATTTCGGAAGTGTCAAAGACAGCTTATGCCTCAGGACTGGCCTTGTCAGCATTAACACTTGGCTATTGCGCAACAGACCTTGCAGGTGACTTTGCAATGGCAAAATATTTTGCAGAACAAATGGATCCTGAAGTGTGGAAGCTCGCTGTTCCGGGCGCAGCTGCATTAACAAATATTTTAAGCGCGATGTACGAAAGGGGCAGGGACAGGTTTGACTTATTCGACTGATAGTTCAGGAAGCATAATTGTCTGCTTGTCATCAGGTTTTTTCTCAAGCGCAAAGTAAGACTGGCTGTCAATGACCTTTTCCTTTAATGGAACGCCCTTGCATATCATGCTGAACAAATGAGCCTTCACAAACAAGTCGCTTACATTTGCAGTTATTGCTATGTCCCTGCAGGAAAGAAAGCTCGTGCTTTTTTCAAAAACTTCCAGAACCTTTTTCTCATTCTCATTCAATGACGACTTCATCATCTGCATGACCATCAGCTGCAACGCCTCCACTTTTTCAGCAAGAATTTCCACCCTGCTGTCAACCTCATTCATGAAGTTAACGTGATTTTTCAGCTCGTCAGTGTTCTCGTTTATCGCTGTCAGATGGTCCTCAAGCTCGTCCTTCACAGCCTCAAAAGAATTCCTGATCTTGCTGTCAATCTCGACGAGAGAGTTCACTTTTAGTCCGCTAAAAAATTCCATCTATTACACCCCACAACAAGGAAAAGGGATTGGCGGTCATTTAAATAGTTTCTGTTTTGGAAAGATATATATTCAAAAGCATACACAGAGTAATATAAACCAAAAAATATTTACAATAAAGCAGGATTAACTTGAAAATGATTACAAAATCAGGGCTGGCGATAGAGCTTTCCAGGCTCAAGACATTTGATAATCCCAGGATCAAGGCAGAGCAGTATCCCACAGACCCTGAAACAGCTGCTGAAATATTGTGGTTTGCGTATATGCAAGGAGACATTGAAGGCAAGGCAATAGCTGACCTTGGCTGCGGGACAGGAATCCTTGGAAAGGGCGCGCTTCTTCTTGGGGCAAAAAAGATTTTCTTTGTTGACAATGATGAAAATGCAATGAAATTGTGCAGGGAAAATGTAGGCAGGACAGGAAAAGCTGAGTTTTTGTTAAAGGATGTGGAAGATTTTCGCAAAAAAGCTGACACCGTAATTCAAAACCCCCCTTTCGGAACAAAAACAAGGCACGCTGACAAATCATTCCTTGAGAAGGCGTTTGAAATTGCCAATGTTGTCTATTCCATCCACAAGATGGAGACAAGGGGTTTCATTAACGAGCTCGCTTCCAGAAATGGTTTTGAAACCACAAACATCCTTGAGTTTGAAATGCCCCTCAAGGCCACGCAAAAGTTCCACAAGCGCAGGATTCACAGGATAAGAGTGGGTTGCTGGAGGTTTGAGAAATCAAAATGAGTATTTCCTGTTGATTTCTGATTCAAAGCGGGGATCCACAGGCAGTTCCCCCTTGCGGACAAACTCTTCAACAAGGCTGTCTGCCTTTTCCAGCTGTTCTGCATGATGCCTCAACCCATGGCCTATTTCCATTCCGCTTATCCCTGTGTCCATCCCGGTAACATTGTCAATCACATCATTAATCCCTCTTAGTTTTATGAAAATATTGGAAGGGACTATTTTTGAGGCCTTTTCAGGAACGTTTCTTATATTAAAACCAAGAAGTCTTGAAACAAAATCAATGTGCTCAATTTCAATGGGAACAGGATAAATCAAGTTTTCTTCTGTGTTTGTCACCACGCAAAGCTGGTCCGGCTTTTTCCTGGGAAAATAACCTGCCCCCTCAGATAAGATATTGTAAAGAAGTCTGTCATATGGTCTTGCCTTCATTTTAATCAATGCTTACCAGGTAAGGCTTCAGCCCTTCTGGAAACCCGTCATACTCAAATGCCTGGCGAAGCAAAGGCCTTAATGCAGCTATGCCCTCTGCACGATTCCCATAATTTTTGTCTATGTAATTTTCCAAAAAAGTCAAAAAGGCCTCGCCCGCCCTCTCTCCTGTTTGCTGAGCAAGTGTTTGCATCCCCTCCACGAAATCTTCAAGCTTCAGGTCATCCAGCCCTTCCAAAGCGCAGTCTATACTGCCAAAATCGCCATCTTCAAGAGCTCTGCTAATGCGCAAGAATCTTTTGTTTAATGTGGTCATTTTACTTCCAAGAAGTGGTTACTAATTTTTAAAGATTTCTATTTATGAGCATATTTATACTGTATTTTCTGGGTAAAATCCCTGGATTTTGGGAAATCACCCTTTTCCACAAACTCCAGGACCATAGCGTGAGCCTTTTCCAGGTCATCCCTAAAATGCCTAACCCCGGAGCCCATCTCAAGGCTGCTGACACCAGTGAGAACCCCCAGAACCTCGCCCTTTATTTCATCTATCTCAATTATGGAAGGAATGATTTTCTCAGCCATCCCAGGATTTTCCCTGAGCTCCCCCAGCGGAACATCAAGGATCCGCTTTGACACAAAAGCATCGTGCTCCTGGTTCAAGGGCACAGGGTATATTAACCCTTCCTTAAGGTTCACAACAACGCTCATATAGCCGGGCTTTTTCCTTCCCCCATACACATCATACAGGTTTGTGCTCAGCCTTTCATGAATACGCATATGCACCAAAAACACAACAACATTTATAAACCCTGCCTTAAAATCCTTTCAGAATGGAAGTCAAGATACTGGAGGACAACAAAAGGAAGATTGTCATAGAGCTGGACAGCCAGACCATAGCCAGCCTCATTGAAAGGGAGCTGTGGAATGATGACAATGTGAAGACTGCCGGGCTGAAGGTTAAGCACCCTCTGATAGGCAAGCCCAACCTTGTTGTTGAGACAGGAACAAAAGAGGAGGCAAAGACAGCTGTCAAGGAAGCGATCAAGAGGGCAAAGAAGGACCTGGACAAGTTCAAGAAAGCCTTCAAGTGAATTCTCTGATAATTTTATGGTTTAATTAATTTTCATTATAAAATTAAACTGTTGAATATGGCAGTTCTTAATCTTGCTTTGTTTGCCTGATCCTCTGCCTCATTGCCAGAACTGCTTTAGGAGTAAATTATGACAGACAGCAGAATGGCTGCCATCCACGAACATATTCTTAATTCCTGCATGGCAATCAAGCAGAAGAAGCTGCAAAGGGGTAAAGCTTAATGCAGGAAGTAAAGCATTATCTTATGCATTATCTTATTTTTAGAAGTAAAAGAAACCAAAGTCAGGACTCGTTCCAGTCTATCATCGTGCCGTTTCTCCGGGCGTCCCTGAATGAGAACCCTTTTGGATATCTTTTCTTCAGCTTTTCAACATTCTGCTCCAGAACCTCCTGCAAGTCCCAGCCGTAAAAATTGCAAATCATCGCAAGATACCACAAGGTGTCCCCCAGGTTCTCCTTTATGCCATCCCTCTTGTCATTCTTGTGCATAACTGTCTTCTTTATGCAGGATGCAACATCCCCTGCCTCGCCAGCAATGCCCAAGCCCCAGGTCATGATTTCCTTTTCCCCTGAGTCAAAAGCTTTTGCAGTTTTCTTGCAGAATTCCTGATAGTCTGATAATCTTGTGTCCCCCATGAGCTGCTGAAATCTTGTTTATATAAAAAGTTTATCAAATTTTTAGAATACATTTATAAACCTAAAAAGGAGGAATGAACAAATGCTGACCCACGATGAAGGTGTTGAGATTGTGGAGCTTGCCAGGCACGCAATAGAAACCTTGCTGTTCAACCAGCCCTTGAATCTTGAGCCATACAAGAGGTTTGACCAGAGCCAGGGCATCTTTGTCACGCTGAAAAAGGAAAAGGAGCTGAGGGGGCAGATGGGAACTGTTGAGACAAAGGACCCCCTTTACAAGGCCGTGCTGAAGGCGGCGAGGGACGCAGCTTTCCACGACAAAAGGTTTGACCCTGTGAATGAGGATGAAATCCAGGAAATACAGGTAGAGGTCGCGGTGCTTTACAATGCCAAACTGCTGAGGGTTAATAATTATGAAGAGTACTCTGAATTAATAAGCCCTGAGGCTGACGGCCTGATGATGCAGGCAGGGATTTACAGGGCAGTGATGCTTCCCAATCCTGAAATGCGCTACGGCTGGGACGTGGAAAGGGTCTTAAGGCACTTGTGCATCTCAGCAGGAATGACTATGGACGCCTGGAAGGGAATGACCAATAACATTTACACTTTTCAGGCCCAAGTATTCGCAGAAAGGGCGGGGAAGGTAGTGGAGCTGGTTTAGATGGAAAAAAAGGACGAATTAATCAGGGAGATTGCAGGCATTACAAACCTTGAAAGCTGGATAACTGGTATTTTATTAAACCCGCAGAGGGAGGTTAGTGTTTCATTCCCTGTGAGAATGGACGACAACAGCATTAAAATTTTTCAGGGTTTCAGGGTTCAGCACAACAATTCAAGAGGGCCTTACAAGGGAGGCGTAAGATACCACTGGGATGTTTCTTTAGACGAGGTTAAAGGGCTGGCAATGTGGATGACCATCAAGTGCGCAGTGACGAACCTCCCGCTGGGGGGAGGAAAGGGAGGCGTAATATGCAATCCGAGCGAGATGTCAAAAGGCGAACTGGAAAGGATGACAAGAGCATTTACAAGGGCAATTGCAGATGTCATCGGCCCTGAAAAGGACATTCCAGCCCCAGATGTTTACACCAACGCAGAGGTTATGGGATGGATTGTTGATGAATACTCAAAATGCACTGGAAAGCTGAAACAGGAAATTCTCGGAGTTGTCACAGGCAAGGCAGTTGGGCAGGGAGGCTCCCTCGGAAGGGACGCAGCCACTGCAAGGGGAGGCCAGTTCGCCCTTCGCGAGGCTGTTGAAAAGGGATTCACCAAAATAAAGCAATTAGCAAACGCAAGGGTTGCTGTGCAGGGATTTGGAAACGCGGGAATGAATTTTTCACAGCTTGTCGGACAGGACAAATGCAAAATTATTGCCGTCTCTGACTCAAGAACAGGAATTTATGATGAAAACGGCCTGGACGTGGAAAAAGTTATGAAATACAAGAAGGAAAACAGGAGCCTGGAGAATTTTCCTGACGCAAAAACAATCACCAACGAGGAACTGCTGGAGCTTGACTGCGATGTCCTGGTTCCCAGCGCGCTCCACAATGTAATCACGAAGTCAAACGCTGACAAGGTTAATGCAAAAATAATTGTTGAGCTTGCCAACGGGCCTGTCACTTCAGAGGCAGACGAGATTCTCAGGAAAAACAACGTTTTCGTGATTCCCGACGTGCTTGCCAACGCAGGCGGAGTCACGGTCTCGTATTATGAATGGCAACAAAACCTGAAAAAGGAAAAATGGGATGCTGAAAAGGTT
The DNA here is from genome assembly GCA_964485195.1 of uncultured Methanosarcinales archaeon. Lineage (GTDB taxonomy): Archaea > Nanobdellota > Nanobdellia > Woesearchaeales > CAIVOO01 > CAIVED01. The sequence continues at coordinate 6,391 of CAZAIK010000008.1, read as the reverse complement.
GACAAAATGCTTGAAAAGACAATGAGGCAAAGCGCCTTCAGGGTTTTTGAGACAGCAAGAGGAAATGATTCTGATAACAGGACAGGCGCTTACATTCTTGCAATGAAAAGGCTTGCTGAGTCAATCAAAAAGAATTTTCATCAAGACTGACTGACTTCCTTCTGGGCCTGAAGCCGAATGATTCAGAAAGATACCTGGCGTAATCATACAACTGCTCATTAGTCATTCCTGAATAGAATTCATTGTAATCATCTGCCGCTTCCCTGAACAAGGGATTTTCATTTTCGCCTGACAAAATAACAAGCACCTTGTCAAGAGTGGGCTTCCTCTCCCCCAGTGGAATGTTCTCAATCATCCGCCTTGTCAGCTCAACTATCCCGGCGTGCTCTGGCGAATCCCTGAGGCCATAGTAAAACTTAACGCTCTCCAAAAATTTCCACATCATTTTTAACCACTATAAAAAAGCAAAAACTATTAAAACGTTCTGTTATTACTGCCAATTATGGGGGGACGCATTCCTGAACACATAGTGCAAAGGGCAGGCGAATCGCCAATTCTTGAAATTGCCAGCAAATACGCTGAGATGAGAAAGGACGGGGTAAACTACAAGGGATTGTGCCCCTTTCACGATGAGAAGACGCCCTCATTCAAGATACACCCAGGAAAGAACATCTACAAATGCTTCGGCTGCGGAGACGGGGGAACAGCCATCCAGCTGGTGCAAAGGATGGAAGGCCTCACCTTCCCGGAGTCTGTTGAAAAAATCTGCAACTGGTTCGGCATACCCTTTGAAAAGCAATGGGCTGGCGTAACAGAAAAAAAGCAGGATTATTACGACATATACAGTTATGCAGCAGAGTTTTACCAGGGAATCCTCCAGCCGGAAACAGATAACGGGGAGAATGTTATGAGGCATCTCACAAATCAGAGAGGAGTGCACGATACAAAAATAATCACATTGTCTGACAAGGCGATGCATTACCTAAGGGAAAAAAGAGGACTAAATGAAAACACAATAGAAGAGTGGGGGCTGGGGCTTGCTCTCAATGAATGGGACGCGCTTATGGGATACCTGATGAGCCGGCACAGCATTTCGCCGCAGGAAATAATTGACTGCGGGCTGGCAAGGTGGAACGAGAGAAGAACAAGCAATTATGATGTTTTCAGGGACAGGATAATGATTCCCGTCAGGGACAGGCGAGGGCAGGTAATAGCATTTGCCGGAAGGAAAAATCCCGCTCTTGACAAAGACAAGGAAGTCCCCAAATTCATCAACAGCCCCGAGACCAGGTTTTACAAGAAGCAAAACACGCTTTTCGGGCTTTACGAGGCAACAGAGGAGATAAGGAAGCAAAAGTCTGTTGTCGCGGAGGAAGGGTATTTTGATGCCATAGTATCCCACCAGGGAGGATTCAGGAATGTTGTTGCCCTTGCAGGAACATCATTCACTGACGGGCACGCAGACATTATCTCAAGGCTTACCAACAGGGTTATGCTGTGCCTCGACGCTGACGAGGCAGGAATCAACAGGACAACAGAAATCGGGATGAAGCTGCTTGAGCACGGGCTTGAAACGCTTGTGGCCCCGCTGCCTGAAGGCAAGGACCCTGACGAAGTCATTCTTGGTGACAGGGAAACTTTCAGGAGAGTCATTTCAAGCCCCCAATACCTCATAGACTTCAAGATGGACAACATTGAAATTCCTGAGCATCCTGACAAAATCATCAGGGCAATAAATCCCGAGCTTTACATCATTGCCAATGCCACAAACTCTCCCCTTCTTGAAGCGCTTTACCTAAAGAGCATATCTGAAAGATTCAGCGTCAAGAAAGAAACATTATGGAAGGATTATAATTTATGGAAGGAATCCCAAAAAAACAGGAAAAGAGCTTCCGGCAGCAATGACTGGGAGCTTGCCACGCTTGCATATCTTGCCTACAGCCCCACAGAAAGGAGGTTCGCCGCAAGCCAGCTCAGTTCCGAGGATTTCAGCACAACTGAAAGGGGCCTGCTCTTTGACTTCCTGACTCACTCTGAAAGCATTGATGATGTGTTGCTAAAGCCTGAAAATTCTTTAACAGATCTCCCGCTCTGGAAAAAGCAGTCTGAAACAGATTTAAAAAAGGAATTTATAAACTACTGCAACGGGATGGGAGTTACGATAAGCAGTGGAAATGCCTCAGGACTTTTCGCGCAAATAAGCAGCATAAGCGCCAGAAGCAGGGAATGCATAGACATTCTCAGAAAACAAAAGATTAAAATACAGGAGAGGATTATAGAGAAGGAAATAAAAAGCGCTGTGCGCCAGGGGGACGCTGACAAGGTGCTTGAGCTGAAAAGCCAGCTTCTCCTGCTCCATAAATAAAGAGGGTGTTTGGATATAAAGTGCGCGTTAAATGAAGAAAGCAAGAAAGAAGTAGACAGAATTCTCAAAGAGGCAGGGTTTTGCAAGGCCTTCCCGGTAAATTTTCGCGTCCTGAGGGAAAAGGGCAGCAGGGACATTGAAAATTCATTGTACAGGATTGCCAAGGAGAAAGGGCTTGGAGGCGCGGCCGCCATTGCAGAAGCAGCAGGATGGCAGCCTGCCTGCGCCGCAAGGCCTGTTGAGGAGCTTGAAGAATGCATCAGGCAGGCGTACCCCCTTGAGCTTGTTATCGAGGCGAAAAAAGGGAAAACAAAGCTGCCCACCATAACAGAATTCGCCAGAAAGTTCCCCAAGCAATACTCTGCGCAGCTGAGCAGGCAGAGAAAAAACGGACACAAAACACTCAGGGAGATTGCAAACTCTGTTTATCCTGAAGTTCCGGATCTTTACGAAAGGATGGCCAGGAGGACTTTCCATCAGGACATAAGCCTTGAAAGCATTAGGGGGGAATTGCAGGCAGTCTATTTTGAAAGAGGAGACATCTCAAAATCAGGAATAAAGGCAAGCAACCCAACCCTGCACACCCGACTGGAATTCATCGCAAGGCACCCTGACACTTATCATACAGGCTCTTCAATAAGTGAGGTCGTATCAATGTTAACAGGAATTCCGAGAGAGGAAATTGGCAGCGGACATCGCCAGGAAAAAGGCCAGAAAAAGGCTGCTAGCAAAAAGCCGAAAAAAGTCTGGAACATAGGGGAGCTCAGCGAGCAGATGACCAAGTTCCTCCTGCTGCTGACAGGCAGCACAGACCCAAACGCGGAATTCCAGACAGGAAAGTTCAGGGAAACCTTCCCCGCGCCGATATCAGAGGTTTACAACTCCAAAGGGTGCAGGGTTTACAGGGAAGGTGAGGAAGGGTTTTTCCTTCCGGACGTTGTGGTTCTTTCTGCAGAGCCCTGCGCAGTTGAGGTCAAGAATTACAAGAACCTGAATGCAAAGGATATAGAAAAACTCAAACAGGAGATTGGCAGCAGCAAAAACCTTTACTTCAGGAAGAACGGAACCGGGCCGAAAAAAATAGATTCCAGGGTGGCAGTGCTTCTGGGCCCCAGAGACAGGGAAGTTGCAGAAGCATTATCCTGCAACCAGAGAATCAAGACATTCCTCAGCAGCGAATTTGAGGAAAGCCTGGAGAGTGCGCTGGAAAACGCAAGACAGGAACTTCCTGTAAGCCAGGAGATGTTAATGCAGATGTTCAGGACAGCTGCCTACACTCCCCACCTCATATCAAAGCCGAGCCAGAAGGGAAAAATGGATTATGCAATACAAACACTGCAAGACATCAACCAAAAACTTGCGGACGGGGAGCAGATGAAAAGCAACCACGCCCGGTTGTTTGGAAAAAATGGAGGGGAGAAAAAGAATGAGGAAGGTGCATTCCAGCTTTTCAAAGTGGGGCTTGATGAAATAGACACTGCAGCTGCACAATACGTCAGGAACAACACGAGAAGGATAGGCACCAAACCAATGCTGTTCCTGGACCTGGAAACCACTGGCCTAAGCAAGAAAGACTCAATCATATCAGCAGGCGTGGCCTACAGGCAGGGAAACATCTTTCAGGTTGAAATAGGATTTGCAAGGAACCCCTGGGAAGAAGCAGCGCTCCTGCTGCACGTAAACGAACTCGTAAAAAAGAACAGCCTGATGGTAACCTACAACGGCAGGAGCTTTGACGCGCACATGCTAAACAGGAGAAGCATTGCAAACATAATGCCAGGACCTCAGATAAGAAACCACGTTGATATCTATGCTGACTGCATGAGGCAGGCAGCCAGGGGTTTCGGGCTCAAAAACGGAAAGCTCAGCCAGATAGACAGGATGCTGGGATGCCAAAGGGAAGACCTCCCGGGAAAGCAGGTCCCGCGGATTTACCACAGCCACCTGAAAGGGGAAACCCCAATAGATTCCGTGCTGGAGCACAACGCCCACGACATGGTTTCATTAACAGCAGCATACATCTTCGCAAGAAAAGAGTTAGGATTCAGGTATTGATATGCCCCTCAGTTTGACCTAGGGCTTTGTAAACATCAAATTTGGTTAATAAAGTATTTTTAGCATTATTACCAAAATCTTTATAAATATGTCTGTATATATATACTAGATTAAGTCCCCAGTATGAACCTGCCACGAGCGGGGGAATGCTGGGTTATCATAATCTCATAGGATCAAATAAAAGTAAGTTGGGGTGTATGCAAAAGGAAAATGCAATTCTATTTATAGATGGAAATAACTTATATCATCTTCTAAAAGACAATGGATTAAACCCTTCAGATATTGATTTAAAAAAGTTAGTCACGGAAGTTTGTGAATTCCTTGGAGCAACCCCTAAAAAAGTTGTTTATTATAATTCAATCCCAAACATAAGAGATGGGCAAGAGCAATATTTCAACCACTTAAAATTTTTGAAAAAAATTGAAAAAACTCCTCTCTTTGAGGTTAAAACTAGAAAGTTGCAGAGCCAGTCCACTAAAGAAATCCTTAAGAAAATTCATACAAAGTTTGATGGCTCTGAACTTTGCGAAACGTGTATGCCATTAGCAAAAACATCACTGACTAATTATATGGGAAGAATTCAGAACAAAGAAAAAGGTATTGATGTTATGATTGCTATTGATATGATTACACATACAATAATCAATAAGAAATGTGATGTGTGTACCTTAATATCAGGAGATGCTGATTTCATCCCAGCTATGGATCTTATAAAGAAGAACAAGATAAAGGTTTGTAGTTCTGCACCAGTAAAAGGTTACTCTTATGATCTTCGTAAAAGACATCCCTTCTTCATTTTAGATAATAATTTCTTGAAATCCAAATGTTTAAGAGACTCCCTTAAATAACTATTTTCTTTATAAGCAAAACCAATGTTTCCCTTTCTTTTGGCGTATCGAGCCTGAATCTTCCAATATTCCAGGCGGCGACTGGACAGCTTTGGCATCTTTTGGCGGGAAACTTCTAGGTGACCACAAAATACAAATGTTTATAAATGTGGACACCTTTAATATCATATGTTCATAGAAAAAAGAAGGTACGGTAAAGGCATAAAGTATTACCTTGTCTATTCTTACAGGGAAAAAGGAGTTGTTAAAAAGATAAGAAGGTATTTAGGGCTAAATCTTTCTCCTGAAGAGCTTAAAAAAGCAGAGATTGAAGCAAAACAGGCAATTGCAGAAGAATTAGAAGAGTTAAGCACGGAAATATTTAATTTTTCACTCACAAAAAAACAGGTTAAACTCCTTAATTCACTTGACGATGAGATAAAGATACATCATTTAGACAAAAAAGAGTGGGAGAGATTTACAGAGGAATTTGTTTACAACACTAATGCGATAGAGGGCTCCACAGTAAACCTTGAAGAAGTGAAGGAGATAATAGAAAAAAATAAAATCCCCGAGAATGAGGAAGAAGTTGAAGCAAAAAATGTTTCAAAAGCAGTTGGTTTTATAAGAAAAACAAAGCAAGATTTGTCTATTGAGCTTATTAAAAAATTGCATAGACTATGCTTTAACAGAACAAAAAGCTTTGCAGGGCAATTAAGAAATGTTGAAGTTACAATAAGGAACAGGAGAGGGGAAATTGTGCATACTGGAATTCCTTCAGCACAGGTAAAACCTGCGCTGGATGAAATGATTTCATGGTACAAAAAGAACAAGAAAAAATTCAAGCCGCTGATTTTGGCAGCAATAATCCACAACCAGTTTGAGCACATACACCCATTCCAGGACGGAAATGGCAGGGTTGGCAGGTTGTTACTGATTTTCATATTATTAAGAAACAATTACCCGCCAATAAACATACTTCTTGATGACAGAACAGGATATTACCACACCTTACAGGAATACTCAAAGAATCACAATCTGAAACCGACAGTCAAATTCTTAATAAAACAGTACAGGAAAATGACAAAGCAGGTGACTACAAAAAAGAAAAAACATTAAATTATGGTCACCCATACGCCAGGCG
>CAZAIK010000007.1:15861-87144 GCA_964485195.1 uncultured Methanosarcinales archaeon | reverse complement strand
ATTACTTCCTGCAATGTTGCTTCTGCAACTGCACCAGCTCTATTAGGGTTTTGCCGTCCTAATGCAGTCAATGCATTCTCACGTCCCTTTGCACTTTCATCAAGCGCCAGGTCAATACCAAATTTTGCCTGCTCAGGAACTTGCTCCCTGACACGAGCCAAAACAGCCAGGTGGTTGCTGGTTTGCCTTGCAACTTCTTCAGCCACGTTTTCATCTTTTTCAGCTTCCTGTTGTCGCTTATCCATTGCCTTCTGATAGCCTTCTGTGGCTTTTTCTAAGCCTTTTGCATTTGCTGTTTGTGCCATAGCTACCATCTCAGATGCCCTCTCGTCTGCCAGTGATTCAGCAGATTGGAATACATCAAACAGCCTGTCCATAAAGTAAAATGGGCTGTCAGGTGTCATTCCCGGATCAGGCAACTCTGGTTGGGCTGCTACAGGCACTGCCATTAAGACCAATACGGCCAAAATGGCTGCCATGTTTTTTATATACTTCATTTTTTTGCCTCCAGAGCTTTCCGCTCCTACACTAATTAAATGGTATAATAAGTATATTAAATATAGCTGAAACACCCTGCAACGGTATGCAACTCCCATAGAACAAGGCTATTCTTCCTCTTTTGTCTCTTCTGGTTCCCCCTTGGTAATCAGCTCAATCTTGTTCGTTGCTCCGTAGGGTATCTTCTTTACCAAACCTCTCTGCTCCATATTCCTGATTGCCCTGCTCAGTTTTGACTTCGTAAACCCTACTGCTATCTGCAACTCCTTCTGCCACATAGTATGATCTTTTGCTTTGAATAGCGCATCTACCACGCGTTGTTCAGGTTCAAGCAAATGAGAAAATGCTTCCTTTTTCATTGGTACAACCTTCTTATGCCTTGCATAGAGGTAGAAAACCGCTGCAAAAGCTGCAATGACAGAGCCAGCCAAAACAAGGTACCACAAAACTCCACTCTTTTCTTCGTATATTACAAACATTGAAAGAGCATCGCTGGGTTTTACCTCCTCTTCAAGCCATTTGATCATTATCTGCCTCCCGGTCGTTCCAACAGAGACAGGAAGGGGGTTTACTGGCGGATTCAAAGCAGTAAGCGGTCTTGCTAAGAGGGCCCCCTCCGGCAGTGTCAGGTAGACCGAAAGCGTGTCCGTATGTTGCGTTGTTTGCAATGAACCTACAAAATAGGAATACCTCCCTTTTTCTAAATATGCTGCAGTCAAATAGGAAACTCCAACTTTATGAGAACCAGAAGAAAGAGGGATAACAACTTGTTTATGCTGGTCTGTTCTTGACAAGGTAAATTCCGCTGGTTTCTTATCAACTACAACATCAAAATTATAGGCGTCCTCTGGAACAAGCAACTGTACAGAGGACTCATCTGCGCCTGCCAGCAGGTGTTGCACTTTTACAATATCATTAACAGTGTAAGTAATGTCGTGCGTTTCTATAGCCAGAGCAGATGGTATCAGTAGCAGAAGCACAACAGGGAAAATGAACTTGTTCATATCATTCAGGTTGATTTTGGTATTTAAATAAATTGCTAAAAATCCCTCTTGAAAGAGTGCAACTCTCCGTCCCAGAAATTTAGCCTTCTCCGAAGCATTTGAGAAGTCTGTTAGTTAATGCCCATCGGTGCTCTTTGTTCAAGCTCGAGAATCTGTTTCAGGGTTTCATCAGGCATTTTCTCAACTTCTTCAGGAGACACAAACTTGGTTCCGGGTGCAGGATACATTCCAGAACAGGTTCCATCACAACATGCACTATGTTCACAACAATCATCTATACCTGTGAAGAAGGTCATATAATAGGGATATTTATATTTTTTGAGGCCTCATCCTTACTCTTTTATCTTTCTTAGATAACTTAACCAGCTTTTTGTTTAGTTCTGGCTTAATCTCGAATTCACGCATTTTCTATATGTTTCCTCGACTCTTTGACGCTTTTAAAGCGAATTCCTTTCTGCTTCTTTAATCTTTGAGCCCAAATTTAGCTTTGACTATATTCAGGGCACTATTAGTCTCTTCCTCTATGTTTATTATTGCTTGCACCATAATATCGCCCTAATAGGATATTAATATGGTGTTAATCTAGGAAAGGGACAAGAGAGATTTACATTGCGCCATACAGATTCTCATATATGCGCCTTAAAGAAGAAAATAAAATAATACTCCCGGACTTGTATCATAAAGACAAACAGTGAATTCTTGCTTCCTCATAGTTCTTCCTATTTCATCACTCTGAAAAGACACAAACAATGATACCATAATGCGGTTTACAAGAGAAAAAGTTATATACCCTAATGATTAGGAAGGGTTATGCAGCTGCCAAGTTCTTTTAAGAGAATAGCAAGGAATGTTCCCACCTGCCATTCCAGCCAGGAAATATCTGAGGTCAGGGATTACCTGCAAAAGAACGCTGGCAGGTTTGACACCATTAATTATGTGTATGCGGTTACCAAGAAGGGGAAGCTAAAAGGGGTTATTTCAATCAAGGAGCTTTTCAGGAAGCCTGGAAACTCTCTCGTGAGGGACAGCGCTGTCACTAAAGTGGTGAAGGCCCATCCTGGAATGGACAGGGAGAAAATTGCCCATATGGCCTTGAGGCACGGCATAAAGGCAGTGCCTGTTGTTGACAAGAATAACAATTTCCTGGGAGTGGTGCCCAGCGATGCCATACTCCACATTCTTGACAGTGAGACCCGCGAGGACTTCATGCTGATGACAGGTATCATCCCAAGTGATGCCATCCAACAGGAAAGGCTGCCTGTGCTGAAAAGCTTCCTTCACCGCAGCCCCTGGATAGTGCTGGGGCTTTTCGGGGGGCTTCTCGCCGCAAGAATCATAAGCAGCTTTGAGAGCGTTCTTGAAAAGGAGGTTATGCTGGCTGCCTTCATCCCGCTGGTTGCCTACATTGCCAATGCAGTGGGGGCGCAGACGCAGGTCCTGTACATCCGCGACCTGGCCACTTCACAAAAGATAGCTATGCTGAAGTACAGCCTTAAGCAGCTCCTGGTGTCCTTTTTCATAGGAATTGCGTGCTGGGCAGTGATTGGGGCAATATCCCTGATTGCCTGGCAGGACAGCCTGCTGGGGATTGTTGTCGGCTTCGCTGTCTTTTGCTCCATAATTGTTGCAACAATCTTCGCCCTGGGAATACCCTTCCTGCTGGTCAAGTTCAGGAAGGACCCTGCAATAGGAAGCGGGCCTTTCACCACAATCATTCAGGATATGCTGAGCGTGGTGATTTATTTCTCCATCGCCACTGTCTTAATCTAGCTTTGCGTCCTGAGAATTAAATGATGTTCTGGCAGGTCTTCAGTAGATGTTGTCCTGATGCAGTCAAGAAGCCTCACAACCCTTGCTTCTTTTAAAATCTGTTTGCTATGCATCAGCATAACACACTAGAAAAATTGGGCTGGCTTGAATGCAGGATATACTGCAATGAAGCATTCTATGTATTGGGGTTTTTGGTTTAGCCCCATTAGTGCCATAAGCCTGTGAAATCCGTCAAGATGAGTTAAATGGTTTTTGTACTGGACCAGTTTTGAGTAAGAAGTTCCCACAAGCAATGGTTCTTGGCTCAGATAAACCGGTTTAACCCCCTGTTTAAGGATTACGTCCTTCTGTGATTCAAATCGTTCGCAGAATTGAGGATTCTCTTTTTCAAATTTATTTCTATTGTCCTCAAAAATCCCATATGCAACAGACAATGGTGCTCCTTCTTCAGGCGTGATTGGCGCGCCGCCGTGATCGTAATGCGGCATAATCAGCTCTCCAATGTACTGGACCGGTATTTTTGCCTTAATCCACTTCCCGAACTTCTCATTTGCCCTCTTAAGGTTTCTCTCTTCCCACCAGTCATTTTTGGCACCATTATCTTTTCTGTATTGCCTCATTACAGATTCAAAACCCACTTCTTGGATGTCAAAAACCCTCATAATAATAAGTTAAATCCGTTTTTTATTAAATATATCGCCAGTTCAACCATACTTCCATTGTATGCCCTGTGAAACTCTGTTAATTCTTTCTCCAGGATTCCTTCAACAGCAAGAACATTTATGTCCCTGTATTCCGCCAGGCTCTTCTTTGTTTTATCAGCCATTTTTCACCTGAAAAATGCATACTGGCTTTATAAAACTTTCTGCAATTAACCACCAAAAAGTAATAAATTTATATATGGCTTATGTATCTTTCCTCTATACGCAGTCAGCTGGAAAATGGAAGAAAAAGCCATAAAAAGCCTTAAAAGCTTTACAATAACAAAAAGAATAGCAAAACACGGAAAACAGGCCATCATAGTCATACCTACACTTCTGAAGGAGGAATTAAGGCCGAAAACAGTAGTAAAATTGACCATAGACGTGGTCAGGGAGCCGGAAAATGACTGAGAACCTGGAAAACCTGGCAGATTTGAGCTATGAAGAACTACAGAGGATTTACAGGGAAGATATGGAACTGCTCAGGTCTGAAAATATTCCGGCAGAGGTTGCTGCCAGGCACGCCCTGAAAACAAGGGATTTGCTTCCTTTTTTCACAGCAGACAGGAACAACAGGGCCATAATCCAGGCAGTGGAGAAAAACATTGAAAAACTCACCCAGGAGCAAAGGAAAGAGATTGAATCTGCACTATCCTCCAGAACAGGTTTCCCCACGTTCTCAAAGGATGAATTGTTTGTGGGAAAGCAGGCTTATTACGGCGGAGGAGGGTATTTCACTGAAACAATATTTCTTCCCGGCCTCGCTGTCCAGAACTTCATTAAAAAATATTCTGACCCAAAGGAGATGAAAAAGCACCTTGACCTTGTGAGAAGAATGAGCAGGATAGAGGATATTGACAATTTAACCATTCCCCCAATAGGCGCAGATGAAAAGAATTCAACAGTGACTTATTCGCATTCAGGAGAGAACATTCTTCAGCACGCCAAGACACAAAAAGACGACGCAGTCCTTAAGGGACTGAATGTTAACCTCAGCCTTGCATTTTTGCTGACGAGAAACAAAAATGTCTTCAAACGGGATTTTGACGAGGCGCTTTATCACAGGCAAAGGCATGTTTTTTCCCGACAGCCGGGGCTGGAGCAGCAGATGCTATATGCCGTCAGGGAGCTCTGCCCTGAAATGCCCAAAGAGAATGCAAAAAACATTGCGAAAAGGTTCAGGACAGGGAAGGAGCAGAAATTCATTATGCCAGAGGACCCCAGGACATCAAACACAATAATAGATTCAAGCACAGGAAAGGCAAAGGTGTGCGACCTGGACGGGCTCACCTGCGGACCCATATTCAGCCTGCTACACGGCTACCTTGAAAAAATGGGGAGTTTCCAGCCCGAGGAAAGAAAGCTTGTTGAGCACGCTGCAAGAAAGATTTTTGTTGAGCAGAAAGGGAACAGAAAGCACGGCGAGAAAACATTTATTGAAGGTTTTGTTGCAAGGTATGAGCTGGAGAGGCCTGTGCAGAACCTGACAAGGGCCAATAGGTTTTTGGAAAGGGCAAAAAGGCCTTATTTCAAGGAGAATAAAAAACTGCTTGAAGACATTGCCCTGCTTTATTTCAACAGGGCCCTTGCCGACCTTGGAAATTTGGGGATGGACTCTGAAATGCGGGAAATATCAGAAAAGTCAAAACGTCCCAGGCTGGATGATGGCGATTACGCAAAACTTGAAACTGAGCTTGGCATTGACTCAAAGGACTATGCAACTGTGATGGACCTCAAGAGAATGAGGTCAAAAGTGCACATTCCTGAATTCATTTTTGAGCCAGAGCCCTGGACTAAGAGAGCGTGGGACTATGTCAAGAGTCCTGTGGCTGTGGGGCTTGGCCTGGCAGCATTTATCGGAGGAGCTGCGTTAATAGCATCATTTGCTCCCAAATCAGAAGAGCACAGCTATATGGAATATCTTAATGCCAGGCCTAGCTGGGCTGAAATCCAGAAGCTTGTCTCTGGCTCGGATTTTGACTACTGCAGGCTGCACGGGCAGACAAAGGGATGTGATGAAGCAGAGAAAAACGAGCAGGTTGCAAAATACCTGAAGGAATACATCATAACAATGAATCTCAGCAAAGGCCTCACAGAATATAACTACCTGTTCGGCTGCGACTATAAAAGGCCTCCTGTGATTGGCGACAAAAGAAATGCGGACTCCCACGCAATGAGAATGAGTTCAGACTGGGGCCTGCCGCCGCAATATTTGAGAGCGGCAATCAGTGCTTCTCTTTCAAGCCCTGAATTAAAGGGGAGGGCAAGGGAAAATGATTATTTTGGCAATGTCCTGACACTGCCTCTTGAAACCATTAATTATATCAATAAAGTGAGAGGGGATGAGGAAGAAGAAAATGAATACTGGGCTGAAAAGCCCCAGAGGGATTTTGAAATCATCAGCGTCGGAATGCAGGCAATGACAGTTCCGGGCACGGGATATCCCATAGACATTTACGCAAGATTGTTTGCGGGACCTGAAACTCTTGACACGGCACAGAGAAAGGCAGGAAGCGTTAGTTATGAAGATTACAGCGAATACCTCCCTGAGATTGCAAGGGAACTTACAGAAAGGGCAATTGCATTCCATCCTTTTATGGCAGAGGATGCCGCCCCTTTCAGGGAGACCAAGAAAGGGTGGATCAGCTCAGGGGAGGATTATTCCTGGGAATATGTAATGGTGCCGTGGCTTGTGCAAAATGATTTTTTGACTGAGAACCATAACTGGGCAGAGAGATGGCAGCCTAGAGATTCTGAGTGAGCAACGGCTCCACAAGCCCATAAAGGATTTCCCTCATCTGCGAAAGGTAATTTATTATCTGGACTTCCTGGATTGAAGTTGTCTTTACCGACTCTATTGATTTCCTTGTTTTCCTTAATTTCTGTTCAAACAGGAGGACTGTTTTATTGTCAAACCTGTTCAAGACAGAATGGAAATCCCCTATTAAGGATGTTATCTCATCAAATATTTTAATGGAGCTTACGGATGGTATCTTGTTTTTCTCAGACAGGTATTTTGACAGTTCCTTGTACATGTCCCCCAGTGCCTCTATCTGCAGTATGATGTAGTAAAGCATCGGCGCGTTTTCCTGCTCCACCAGCCCCTTGTTAATTATCCTGATGCAGAAGTTTGAGTACTTGTTTATTATCAAATCCCTCTCGGAAATTGTCCTGAGCAGTTCCGTGTTTTTCTCCTTGAGGGCATTTGAGCAGTCCTCTGCAATTGAGGAAAGCATATTGAAAGTCCTGCTCAGTATCGTCCTGAAATTGGTCTCCTTTGTCTCCACTATCTCCCTTATTGTGCAGCTGTTTTCCTTCTGGCTTATTATCTCGAATCCCACGAATTCCTGCAGGATTGAATAAACATTCTTTATCTCGCCGGACTTGCTGAATTGTATTTCAATCTCATCATATCCTGCACAATACAATGCGCGGACTGCCCTTCTCCACAAAGTTTCCAGTTCAGAAATATTGATTGTTGCCTTTCTTGTTTCAGGCACGAGTTCAGGCGTTATCAGAAGTTCCTTGCCCTTTTCAACTACGTCAATCTCATCCCCTTTGGTGAGATGGAACTTCCTGGCCCATTTTGACGGCAAAGAAACCATTAAAGTGGCCGCTCCCTGCTTGACAATGCTTCTTTTCATTTGTTAAACAAAAAAATGAGCAAAAAGCTCGCTGGGGGCTTTTCGCTCAAGCATTTGGCGAAATCTGTTTCTAAGTGAAAATATAAAAATCTTGCTATTATATAAACTTTGCTATTTTATTTAAACTAAATATACTAATTTATATACTTTAATAAGAAAGTATAAATATATTCTATGTGAATATTCAGTAAAAACTGGGGAGTGGTAAATTCCAGCTGACTGCCCTTTCTAAGGGCTGCCACTCCTTTTATGGTTAAAATGACACAGCTGTTAAGCAAGCTTAAGGAACTTGAAGAGAAAGGGGTTTCAGAAGATGTTTTTTATGAAGCTGCCGCTGCAAAGCACGGTCTTGCATATGAATTTGCTAAAAGTTCTTCAGGTTATGGAAGATTTTATTTTGACCCCAAGGACAAGCATCTCATCAGAGCAGAATTTTCCCCGCCTCGGATAAGGTTTCGTAACCTGCCGCTTTTTATTGCTACAGCAATTCGTGAAAACTGCGCTCCGGAAAAAGCAATGGAAATAAGCCTTGAGATGATCAGGGCGAGGGACTTTCTCATAGGAAGAGGCTACCATATGGAGCTGAGCCCAACGGATTCCGGCTTCTGCACATACAGGGACAAGTATCTGAAAGTAAAAACAGTCAAGCAACTGGAAAAAGTCCTGCAGGACATTTCTGACCTGGATAGGTTATTGGAAAATGAAAATACGCGACAAGCTTAAGGAACCCGAATCAGAAGAAAAATTTTCGCAACACAAATTTTATGAAAATTTGGCTGTAAAATATGGATTAGCATATACAGATGGGAGACCAAATGAAACTCTTTTTGATTTAGGCAAATTTTGTTTTGATTCTACAAAAACAGAACATCTTATGAAAGTTAATTTTACGCCTGACCAGTTCAGCTATTTGCCAGCTCCATATTCATACCTTGACTATGTTTCAAATTTAAGGCTGATTATTTCAACAAGCCTTGTTAAAGTTTGCACTCCTGAAGAAGCTATTAAAAGATGTTCTGAACTTATCAAGGCAAGGGATTTTTTTGCAGAGAGGGGGTACAACATGGGTATGGGCGCTTTCGTTAATATGAACGGCTGGATTAGGTACAACAGCAGAGCATCTGCTGATACAGTAGAAAAACTGGAAGCAGTATTACAGGACATATCAGATCTGGACAAACTGCTGGAAGGTAAACAATGACTGAATACAAACCAACAAACAGGGAAGTTCTGGAAGAGCTGTTGCAGGGCAGCAAGGAGCAGTTGAAGAACTCCTTTCAGAGTAAAAAGAAACATCTGACAGATTTTAGCACTGCGTTGAAAGTTGCGGGAATATGTGCTACCATTCCTTATACAATCCCAGCATATAAGAGAAGGATAGAGCCGTTAATAAACGTAGGGTTGTTATTAGACGCTGAGAATAAAAAAGTATGTGGAGGATTAGGTGTTTTAGCTGGTTGTCTTTTGGTTGTTGCTCAGATATCTGCTTATAGTTATGCAATTCAGAGAGGGCATGGCGAAGCCCTGGCAATTCCTGCCCTGACAAACCTTGCTTCTTATGGTTATGAAAAATGGAGGGGTGCGAGAGAACGAGTGATTGCAAAAAGCTCAATTGAAGATAATCTGGAGGAAGGAAATGACTGAGCAAACATTCTGGGAGGATGAATCCCCTCTCATACAGGCAATTGCCGGTGAGGAATGGAAGGTGTTCAGAAAAGCCGCAGTTGAAGCTGGATTAACCAGCTCTGATGTTTCTCATAACCGCGCAGTATTCTCTGAAACTCATCCTGAAATCAGCGAAAAAAGGTTTAAAGTAACAAAGAGGATGAGAAGTGTTTATGATGAGATAATTTCCACTTCACTTTCTGCGCTTCCTGCTAGCTGCCCCGGCAGTTGGGATGCTCTTTTCGTAAATATCAACAGGGTTGATGAGCGTGTTAGAACAACCCTGAACCTTCCTAATGTTTCACCTTATTTAAGACAACCAAAATTTACACATCCAATATTGAATCTTCATCTTAATCGTGGCCAACTTGGGTTATACGGGAATATTAGAACCTTGCTATCAGAAGTTATTGAACCAAAATTTGTTGACTGGTTTAGAGGGAGGTTTTATTCTAATGGTTTTGATGTAACC
The DNA here is from genome assembly GCA_964485195.1 of uncultured Methanosarcinales archaeon. Classification (GTDB taxonomy): domain Archaea; phylum Nanobdellota; class Nanobdellia; order Woesearchaeales; family CAIVOO01; genus CAIVED01. Next base: position 77,390 of record CAZAIK010000007.1, on the reverse strand, counting down.
ACCACGCCTGAAGAGGTGGTTTATTCAGGACAAACAGCTATCTGCGATACGAAAGGGCTTGAACAGCTTTTCTTAGACATAAAGGAGTATTATGACCATCTAAAAACCAGATAAAAATGAAAAAGATTATTGTTGCTGGAGTCAGCGCGGCAATGCTTTCCTTGTTTGCCGCCGGAAACGCCACGGCAGAGCCGAAAACAGACGCAGCTTTCGCCTTCAGCAACAGGCCTGCCAGTGAGTTCAGGATGAGAGGGGCAAGGCTCGGGGTTTATGATGAAAACCTCTTCTTCGGGGGAGAGCAGCAGCAGGAAGAGCTTGGCGGAGAAACAAATAACAGAAACCTGGCTGCGGCAAGGGTTCCTGTTTATTTTGACGGAGACAAGTGGCTGAGGGCAGAATTGACCGGGGCAGAGGAAAAAGAGCAAAGCGCCCTGGGAGCCAGGCTGAGATTCTTCTTTGACTGCAACCATTCCCTCGGCCCCATTGTTGAATCCCTGACAAAGAACAATGCCAACACAACACATTATGGATTGCAGGGGCACATTGAAAAGAAAGGAGTGAGAATAGAGGGAGGACTTTACAATACTGTCATAGAGGATGACATTGAAACCATTGTTAACGGGGCAGTCAACTTCACCGGGCAGGAGCATCATTTCGGAATTGGCTACAAGCTTTCTGAGGAAAGCCAGTGGTACGGAATTGTCGCATTAAATGAAACAGGAAGCTTTGGCTACAGGGTAAAACTTTACTGGGAGCCCACTGCAGAGAAAACGTTGCAACAAATAATCCTTTCAAGCGACCTCCTGTATGAATCGGATGCTTATTACCCCATCGCCCCGAGGGAAGGAGGGCTTACCAACGCCGGTGTAGTTCCTGAGTATCCCATTGCCCCCTGTGAAAATGCAGGAGTTGCTGAATGGTTCCTGCCTACCCATTACACAAGGGGTTGGGGTGCTGAAATAACGCATTCAGCTGACAGCTCTCAAAACACCGAGAGCATAAATGCGGACACGGCACTTTACCCTCTTGCGTATGTAGAAAGCCCAGAACCATTCAGGAATTTCTTTGTCGGGGCTGAATGGAACCGGACAAGAACAGGCAATGAAACAGAAACATCAACCACTGCAGGAGTGGGCTATGACTACAGAAATTTCAGGGCAGTTTACAGGCAGGAAGAGGGAAGCAAGGGGGAAAGTTATGGTTACGTGATGTGGAGTGCGAAGTGGTGAGTGAATCAAAAAAATGCGGACAGGTACCGGAGAACTGGAAAGATTAATAAAAAAAGAGCAAACATTATTAAAGCAACTGAAGGAAAATGCTAAAAAAAGAGAAAGATTCTGCGTGGATTTCCACCAAATGCTGTGGGATGATGGAATACACTTTCCAAATTTTCTTGCGCCTGCATTGGAACACCTGATAATAGATTTTGATACAGAAAATCCAAAAAAGAGGGGAGCTTTAGTCTCAGGCAAATTCAAAATAGGTACCCGGCACTCGGTTTTTAAGGGGAAAGGAGGCAGGATTTACCAACGGAAGTTGATTCATCTTTGCGGAAATAGACATTTTATTCTTAGTTCCCCTTCTTATGGGAAATCGCTTGAAAGTGTTGTTGAGATTAATCCCCGCTTGTCAGCAGGAGGGGTTAATGAAGCTGTTGTGAGATTTGAATTATACGGTGAGATACATGAAAAAAAGATAAGAGCGCCAGGAGAGTTTTTCACATACAGGGTTATGAAAGAACCTTTTTTGAATAAATGCTCTGGTATTGAATTAAGACCGCTTGGTGTAAAAAAGAATATTAAAATACTGGGAGAGAATTACTACGCTAAAAAAAGAAGGGGAAGATTTATGATATTGGTATTCAATAGGGGCGCTCATTATGCTTATAACTTTTTCAATGAAAAAATCGCCTTGCTACCCTCGGAAGCTGAAAGAAAAAGTTCCAATTTTGATTTATTACTGGATGAATCAAGGAATTTTGCTAAAAGCAGTTTTTTGTCCCAAGCTGAAAATTATCTGATTTCAAAGTGGCAAGAGCGTCCTGAAGTTTTTGAAGGGCAGGGAGCCGGCCTGATTTTAGAAGGAAAATGGCCCAGAACCCTTGACAGCTATGGAAATTTAAGATTCAGACATCCAATAACAGACAACAGTGAAGAACGCATATATGTGAACAAGGATTATGCGCGACAAAAGATAAATGCTTATTTTCTCGGTAATTATGTCTTTTTATACTATGGGGATTTGCCCTTAAACGCACATAAAACTCAGGATTTTGGTTTTGAATTCAGAAGTTTTTCCACCAGGCCCAAGAGTATGGAATATCTCCGCTTAAGAAATATAAATCCGGATGCGCAAGATTCAGTATTTCTGCTTCTTGAGAGGAAATATAAATTCCATATTGACAATATAGTTAATATCGCAGGATTTTACCCAAGAAATAACCCCTGCGCTATACTCGCCCACAATGCAGGGAGAGGGTTGAAAGATGATTTCAAGCTCCTCGTAAAAACAAAGAATGGAGAAGTTATGAAAAGAGAGATATCCCCTGACTTTCAGGGCAGGTTCCTCTACTAGCGCGAAGCATCTGCCTGCCTTTCCAACTCGTTCTTTTTCGCTATTGCGTTTGAGTTCGGGCTTAGCTGGTATGCGGCTATTATCTCGTCTGCCAGCGCGCTTTCTGCGCTTTTCTTCTTTCCAAAGGATTTCTGGTATGCCCCCTGCACGAAATATCTCAGCACTAAATCAATTCTTCTCTGGGGAGCGCACTCAACTGCCTTGGGATACCGCGCGCCTCCGTATTCTATGGTGACAAGTTCCTCCCTGGGAGCTGCGTTTTCAATTGCTTTCACAAAGACCTCAACAGGGTTCTTGTTGAGCTTTTTCTCTATTATCCTGAAGGTCTCCTCAACAACCTGAAAAGCTGTGTTTGCCTTTCCTGTGCAGTGGCCCGAGCTCTTGTTGTGCTTCTTTCCCTTGTGCCCGGGGAGCATCACCTTGTTTATCAGCCTTTCAACAATGAATATCCTTGACTTGTGGAACCTGTTTCCTGCGTATCTTGCGCCTGTTTTTGGCACGATTTTGGGTTCCAGGTTGATGTAATCTTTCAGTCCGGGATCCTCAACCTTTATCCCTTCTGTTCCCCACTTGTTGAATGCCTTTATATCTGCCATTATTTTCTTGCCTTCTCTATTTTTCCTCTTCTTAATGCTTCCAGGGACTGGTCATTTACTTTTATGACTTGCCATCGCACTCCGGGAATGTCTCCCATAGACCTCCCCATCTTTCCTCCGATGCACTCCACCACGACCTCGTCGTGTTCGTCTATGAGCTTGATTGCCCCGTCTCCTGGAGCGAATGCTGTTATCTGCTTTCCGTTCTTTATCAGCTGGACCCTCACGCACTTTCTCATAGCTGAGTTCGGCTGTTTTGCCTCCAGCTGCACCTTTTCCAGCACAATGCCTTTTGCCTGGGCAGAGCCTTTCAGTGGGTCTGACTTCTTGTCAAGCCCCAAAGTCCTTTTGGTATACCACTTGTTGGACCACCTGAACTTGTTCCTTCTGCTCTCAAGCTTTTTTGCTGCCCTTATTCCTGATGGCTTTTTGCTCATTTTACGCTACCTTTATTTCCTTTATGGGGAAGTGCCTCTTGACTCTTTCTTCCAGTTTCCTGAGTGCGCTTCCGCCCCTTCCTATGAGATAGCCCCTTGTGGTGGTGTCCGAGGCTGTCAATGTGATTACGCCCTCATTTTCCTCTACCTTTTCCACCCTTAGCGGCTGGACAAGGTTTTTTATGAACTGTGAGAGGTTATTGGAAAACTCAACTATTTTAATCTTTCTTTTCAGCATTTGCGATATTCTTCTTGCATTCATTCCCTTTTTTCCCAGGGCCTTTCCTATTTCTCCTTCGCCCACGATGAATATCAATTCCTCGTTTTCCACGCAGTCCTTGACTGAAGCCCTTGTCATCGCCTGAAAAAGCGATATGAGCTTCATTTTTTCCGAATCAAATGTTACCCTGCTCATTTAAGTACGCTCAAGACTGAAACAAAAAAAGGCTTTTTGCAAAGGGTGCCCAGCTCCTCGTTTGTCTGGTTTAGCTCGATTATAGGGGTTTTTGACAATCCCCCATAATAATCAATGTCTTCCCTCACGTTTTTGGGGCAGTTGGATGAAACATAGACCCTTGATAACTTGCCAAGTTTAAGGTATTTGATAGTCCTGTTTGTGCCTATGATAAAGTTCTTGGACTTCAGCAATTTTGTTATCTCTTCTGCTTCTGCCATATACGGAACCTCTGAAAAGGCTTTTCAGAATCCCCCTGTAGGCCTTTTCTTCTCTTCCTGAAAGCTAGGTTCAGCCGGTCATTTATAAAGGTATTGGTGTTTTTTGGCAGAACATTATTAAACCCCTGTTGCCTTTCAGGCAGGATGGAGTCCACTGAGGCAAAGGTCGGCAAGATATTTATCCTCATAGGTTTTATCCTGGCGTTTGTGGGCGCGTTTTTCATAATCATCTGGAGCGCTGTCTTCGCCCAGTTTATGCCTGTTTTCCTGAGCGGAATATTTCTTGGCCTGGGCGTGGTGCAGGTCATCGGCGCTATTGTCGGAGTTTTTGCCTTCAAGGCAACATCTGAGAAAAAGTATCATCAGGCCGGTGTTTTGGGAATAGTTTCCAGTGTCATACCGCCCCTGAACATTTTCACCTTGGTGGGAGGCATACTCTGCCTTGTGAGCAGGGAAGCCAGGCATTAATGATTGAGCTTGTACCTGCTGTTCCTGTGTTCAGAATCCCTCGGCCCCCTTTCATAAGCCTTTATCCATTTTCTTATCTTTTTCTTGCCCTCTCCTGACCCCGACCAGTAGCTCTGGAAATGGCCCCTGACCTCGTGAGAGCAGTTCAGGGTTCTTCCGCAGGGGCTATCAGCATTGTTGTTCTCCACTGGCTTTATGTAAATCCAGTTAACCGGCTTAAAAGGCTTCATTATTTTCTTGTTCTTTTTCTTCCTTTTCCTGTTAATCTGGTCAAGGTTTGAGGGGTTCCTGTCAGCTGTTTTTAATACAGCATTGTCCGCGTTGATGTAGGTTACTGTGTTGACGCAAAGGTCAAGCAGCTTTTGAAAGCTTTCCCTCGCTATTTCCGGATGCCTGTGGCTGAACTGCTCAAGATATTTTCTTCCTGCAGGTGTTGAGCCTGAATGGGTCCTGCTGATTCCTGTGTCAGGATGATACTTGTAGGAGAAAAATTCAGAGACAAACTCAATTTCAGGGAGTGTCTGAAGGTTGAGGTAAACAGCGTCGGGAAGCGCTGCCCCGTCCTGAATTTGCTGGTTGAAGAAGTAAACATTGAAATCATCATCTGTTTTTTCCTTGAACATCAGTGGGGGCTCGAACTCCACGTCTTTTGTGCGGCCAATCATCATTCCCTTTATCATCTTGCTCTTGTCCTCATCTATCATTATCTCCAGGGGCCTTGTGAACTCGAAGAACATCCTGGGAAAAGGAAGATACATCACCTCCCTGTAGTCTGTCTCGTGGGGTATGCTTGCCAGGTCGTCTATTACCTCATGCTCTATCAGGAAAAGCTTTGATTTCTCAAGAACCCTGGCAAGGTTTGCCCTGGGTGTTTTTATGACGTCAAAGGTGTATGGTTTGCCTTCTTTATCCTGTATTGTCATCAAGTATGCTGTATTATCTTTAGGGGGGTTGGAGTAGAAATGCCGAAGTTCGTCATAAAATATTCTTTGTGGGATTCTCATAAATTTTGTTGTTTAGCATTGTTTTATAAAGTTTTCCCCTTTTGTTATCGTATAGTAATGACATAAAGGCAAAGGGCTTAACTAATAATAAAGTATTTAAAAAAAGGGCGCGCTTTCCTGCACTATGAAGAACACAACAATGATTCTTGTCGCGGTAATAATAGTGCTGGCAATAGTCACAGCAGGATTAACAATATTCTCGCTGACAGAAAAATCTGACAGGGCAATAGATGTTACAGGAACATCTTCAATAACAAGGCCGGCTGACAAGGCAACCCTCTCCATAGGTGTTGAAACCCAGGCAGAAGATGCCCAGGAAGCTGAGGCTGAAAACACTGAAATAACAAACCAACTTTACTCTGCCCTGGAAGACCTGGGGCTTACAAGCAAGGACTACAAAACAGAATCATTCAACATCTATCCCAACAGGGATTACCGGGGAAGCTCAGGGGAAATTACAGGATACACTGTTAGGCACAGCATAAGCATAGACACTGACAAGATCGAGAAGGTGCCAGACATCCTCGATGCCGCAGTGGGTGCCGGCGCCAATAATATATATGGAATAAACTTCGGCCTAAAAGAGGAGACAAGGGAGATGGCAAGGGCAGAAGCTTACAAAAAGGCAACGACATTTGCAAAAGCAAAGGCAGACTCAATTGCTGAAGGGCTCGGAGTCAGGATTACAGGGATAACAAGAGTGAGGGACACTTCCTATGATTTCATACCCTACAGGGCAGAGGTTGCAATGGCAGATGTTGCGGAAAAGGGAGCGTTAATACAAGTGGAGCCAGGAGAAGTTACAGTGACAGCAAGGATATCAGTGAGTTACGCTTTCAGGTAATAAAGATGTTAGCGCCGAGCGAAGTTCTCCGTTGCAGAAGCGAAAGAGAATAATTCAGATAAACAACAATTAACAATGAATACGGAGCGCGCTAACAGCAACACTGTTCTCAAAAAGGAAAAAAATTGTATTTGTGGGTTTCTGTTATCCTTATGATGTCAAAATCCCTTATAACATCTGAGAATTTCTTTCTTATCTCTGTTAAATGCTTGTAAAGCTCATCTTCATTCTCAACTTCAAACTCTATCTCAAGATCCCAGGAGCCTATCAGTTTCAGAAGCTGCGTGGCTTTCTTGTGCTGGGCGATGTATTGCTTTATCTTCCTCTCATATTCCTCATTGAAATTCTTTGTTCTCAGGACTAGCTTGTAAAACATCATGCCAATGTTTGAAAAGTTTGGGAAGCACCTGAACTGGAATATGATTTTATCCTTTTTCAGTTTCCTGAGCCTGTAATTGACTATGTCCCTGGTCAGGCCTGTTTTTTCCGCAAGCTCAACAACAGGAATTCTCGCATTAGTTGACAAGGCCCTCAAGATTTTTCTGTCTGCCTCGTCCAGTTCATATTTTTCTGTTGGGATTCCATATACGAATTCTGAAGGGCTTGTTTCTGTTAGATACTCCCTTGGATAGATGGGGGAGTACTCTGTCATAAGCACGTCCTTTTCAAGTATGAACCGGGAGAATTTATTCATAAAGTTTGAGAGTATCCTCCCGAACTCAAAGTTGTTCTCTGCAAGCACAGAGACTGTTAAATCATAAGGACCTCTTATTTGGGCAATCCACACTATGTTTTTTTGTCCGGTCCAGTAATCAATTATCTTTTTCTCATCATCAAGTGTGGCGTCCTGAAGCTTGAGATAAATCTTGTACTGGGAATAGCCCAGCTTGTTGAAATCTATCAGGGTGTAAAATTCAAGGATGGCATTGTTTTTCTGCAGCCTCCTGATCCTGTACTCAACTGCCGGCTTGCTCAGCCCCACCTTCCTGGCTATCTGGCTGTTGCTGTATCTCGCATTTTCATCCAGCAGGGCAAGGATTTTCTTGTCCTTTACGTCCAGTTTTAAGGCCATTTTTTAGCATATGTGTTACTTATATATAAATATTACGCAAACATAAGGTTTTTGTGAAAAAAGTATTTAATATATGTATATGTTTCTAGTCATCATCAAGTAGTTACAACTTGGAGGTGGAAAATGAAAACAGGATACTTAATAGCAATGTTCGCAATCCTTGCTGTATTTTTGGTAGCAGGTTGCACAAGCGGCAATGTCGTTTATCTGGAACAGAAAACAAAGGAGCCTATAGAAATAGGTGTTTTCACCGTGCTTTCAGGCGATGCAGCTGTTTACGGAAATGCCATAAAGAATGGTCTTGACCTTGCAGCAGGGGAAATTAACAATGAAGGTGGAGTGCTCGGAAGAGAGGTAAAACTTGTTTATGAAGACACGCACCTTGACTCAAAGGCAGCAGTCTCCACAATGAACAAGTTTGTCAATGTAAATGGCTATCCCATTGTAATAGCTGCAGAGGGGTCAGGAGCGACATTGGCAGCTGCTCCCCTGGCAGATGAAACAAGGACTGTTTACATGGTCCCCATAGCATCAACACCAGAGCTGAAAACAGCAGGAGACTATGTTTTCAGGGTGGTTCCTTCAGACTCTGCGCAAGCCGAAGTAATGGTTAAAATTGCAGAGGAGAGGCAATATGAAACTGCGGGAGTGCTCTATGTGAACGATGCTTACGGCGTCGGAATAAGGGACGCGTTCAAAGAAGGCTTTGGAAACGTAGTTGCAGAAGAGACTTTTACATCAGGCGACAAGGATTTCAGGACACAGCTTACAAAGATAAAGGCAAAAAACCCTGAGGTCCTGGTAATTGTGGCAAGGGCAGAATTCCCCGCCATACTCAAACAAGCAAAGGAGCTGGGCATTGAATCGCAGATAATCGCCTCAGAAACACTAAGGGAGGAATCATTGATAGAATCTGCAGGAGAGGCTGCTGAAGGTGTTCTTGTTCCTTTTTTTGCAGAGCCGACAGATTACGTGGGATACAAGGAGAAATACAAGGAAAAATACGGTGAAGAGCCGGCAATCTACAGCGAATACGGATATGACTCATTGATGGCCCTGGAGCAGGCGATTGAAGAAGCAGGAACAACTAACAGCGAAGAAGTGAAGGAAGCATTGTATGATGTGGAATACTATGGAGCTTCAGGCATTGTGAAGTTTGACCAATACGGGGAAGTCACAGAGAAACCATTCGTTGTTTACGAAGTTGTTAATGGAGAACTGGAAGAAACAAAAGTGATTTCCTGATTTTTTATTTTATTTTTTCTTTTGTTCTTTCCCTTATTTCATATCTCATCGCCCTGTATTTCACCGGCTGTTCAAGACTAAGAATATTCCTCATCTGGTAGCAGAAAGAGCGTTCGTATTTTTCCATTTTTTGCTGTAGTTCTTCATTTGTCATCTCCTGATATCTCCTTGACTCCCTTATCAGTGCCAGAAGGTTGCTTGAATCCGGCCCTTTCCTGAATAGCCTGTTTCCCATCCTGCTTGTTGGGATAATCTCATATTTATAGATTCTGCATCCTGTGAGCCTGGCTTGGAAAGGCCAGGATTCGGGTGTTTTAGGATTCTAAAGGTTTATAAATGCGTAAAATACTAAGATATGCAGAATCTTTTAAGAATCAGTTCTCTTCCAATCTTTTTTCAATATCTTTCTTCAGAGTTGAGATGTACAGGTCCATCTGCATCTCTGCTTTCTTCCACATCTCTTTTGTTATGTCAGCTCCCTTATATTTATTTTGGTTCCTTGCTGTCCTAATTGCCTCAAAGAAAATCCAGTCAAGCTCTAACTCCGGGAATTTAAGGAGTATGAATGCGAACAATCCCTGGTGGTTGCGTGCCTTCTGCTTCTTGAACCTCATTAGCTGGTCACATAATTCCCTGAGAACATCATAATTTATGTTGAATATTACCCTCCAATTAGGGTTGCTAAGTTTTCTCAGGCTTTTTCCGAACTCATAGTCCTCAATTGTTAACTTAACCACTTTCCTGACTTCTTCCCTGTCAAGATTGGCTTCTTCATAGGCTCCTTCTGCCATGAGCTCGTCGTAGACTTCTTCTGGTTTCTTTTCTCTAGGCATTAATCTCAACTCTGAACGGTTCTATATTCTCCTTTATGTTGAATCCTTTTAAAATATTCGGAATCAGACCTGGGTCAAGCTCTTTTTTTATCTCTTTCTTATCCTTATAGCTGAATAATTGTATTTCTCTTTTTGTCTTCAACTCAAATCTTGATTTATCAAATCCCTCTGAATCCCCATAGATGAAAATGTCTATGTCGCTTGACTTTCCGAAATCGCCCCTGCTGAAACTTCCGAACAATATGGCTGTCTTAACTCCACCTAAGGATCTTATATGCTCAAACAATCCTGTCTTCTTGAGAAATTCTAAACCATAAAATCTCTTTTCAGAACGGAACTTTTCAGATTCCCTGTTGGCAATGTAATAAGGCATCTTGCCTCTTGGCTTGACCCTTATTATGAGTTTTTCTTTAAGCAATTCTTTGAGGTAATGATTGACTCTTTCCCTGCTCATTCCGCTGGCTTCTAAGATATCCTCAAAATGCCATCTTCTGACTGTTTCCTCAAAAAACAATGCTTTTATCCTATTCATATTTAGTATGACAAATCATACTAATATTTAAGTGCTGTGATTTTAAGGCGAATATGCCGCATTTTCAAGAGTTAATTACTTTAAAGTGGTTAAAAACAGAAACCTTTATAAGGGTGTGATAAAATCCTACCTTTGATGAAGGCCAAAATAAGCATTACAGTGGAAGAAGAGCTCCTGAAACAGCTGGAGGAAGTGCTGGAAGAGGGGCTTTTCAGGAACAAGAGCCACATCATAGAGTATTCTGTAAAGAAATTCATTGAGGCAAAAAATGGGAGAGATTAACCTGTCGCTGAGAGGATTGCTTGGAAAGAGAAAGGCACTGGATTATGTAGACAAGATTATTTATCCAAAACTGGAAGAGCTGGTTGAATCAGGCAAGATTAGCGGGCCTGAGCTTAGAAAGATAAGGGACTTGGTCAGGCAGAGAGGTGTTGAAGTATTAGAGCCGCAAATCAGGTGCCTTGATGAAATCACAATTAATACTGTTGAACAGGACGCTTATCTTATTGAAGCAGCACTTCCGATCACGCAGAACGCGGAAATCAGAAACATAATCAAGAAATCCTCAAAAAAAGAGGACTTCAAAAAAGCTGTCAATGTGCAGAAAAAGCTGTACAAGAATCTTCAGGGAACCCAATTTGAAGGAATAGTCCCGTCCCCACAGTTCGTGAACAAAAGGCAGAGAATAATGGTAACTCCATACATTGAGGGCACCACGCTAAAGGAAGCCCTCGACACTGCATCACAAGAGCAGAAAGAGCAGCTGCTGAAATCAGCAATAGATGACTACGCTGCCTTTTTCTCCCACATTAACAGGGAAGAGGTAAGCAAGAAACTGAATTTTCCCGGGGATATGCAGGACTTTTACCTTTTTTTCCACGACAACAACCTGGACATAGACCCGCTTTCGCCCCTGTTCAGTCTATTCAGGGAAAATATTGCAGATGAGCTGAATGAAGCAGGAAAATACAACATCCACGGGGACTGGCATCCGAAGAATGTTCTTACAAACAGCAGATGTGTGTACCTTGACTGGGCAAATGCTGCATCAAACGGATTTCCTGAATTTGACATTGGAAAATTACTGACGAAATCAGACATTAATGAAGCCTTGGAAGAAAAACTGGCAAGATATGCCTCACAAAAACTGTTTGAAAATCCTGAAGATCGGGAAGCAAGTGCAAGGAGGTTTGCAAAGAACCAGATAACGCAGGAATTGCTGGCTGTGAAAAGGTATCTTGGCAGGGCTGACGGCAAGCAGGAAGACGTCAGGAAGAAATTGGAGGGAATGGCAAATGTCTGGCACAATTCCGCTCTAAGAAGGATAAGGAAGGCTGTTGATGAGGGAATGCTGAGCGGAGCATTTTTGGAAGAAGTTGTAAAAACAGCTCCGGAAGCAGTTTCTGAAGTTCCTGATGAAGGGTTTAAGATACTGAAATCAAAATACAACCCCAACGCGCTGATGTCCCAGGAAGCAATGCATCCCGCCACCCCCCTTGTTGACTTGATTGAGGAGGATTCTGAAGAGAGCCTTAAAGGCATAGGAAAAGAAATCAGCAGGAGAAGGTTCCTTCAGGTGGGGAAGGACGCGGCAGTGCCTTTGGCAGCAGCTGCTGCGATGGGAGGGAGCCTGTTAATTAAAAGTGAAATAGAAAAGATGAGGGAAAGTGAAGAGGTCCTTAGGGATATGCAGGCGGGGCATCTTTCGAATTATAATAATCATTTTAAGAGCATCTATTCCAAGGCAATGGCAGACATCATAACAGGGAAGACAAAAAGCTCTTTTGAGGCTGGAGACCCAATAGTCATTCAAACCGCTGAAGAGAATGGCCTTGAACCCTCATTGTTAATCCGCATCATGAATGTCAACAAGGTTTATGCAGGATTGCGCACAACACTGAGCAAGGACAATGCACCGACTGTAAACATACTGGACCCCGTCTCTTCCAAGATATATGAGGAAATTGATGCAGAAGAAAACCTGCGAAAAGGAACTGCCAGGCTTAAACAGCTGCTTGGCAAACACGACGGAAGCGTTGAAAAAGCCCTGATAGATTTCTATACTCCCAAAATGGAATTCACAACCTACGGGCCGTTGAATGAAGAGGCGTTCCTTGTGACCCAGGAAGCAAGAAAACTCGCTTACAACGCACTTACTGGAGTAAGGTATTTTGACGGTATGAAGATGGCGGGCATCGTGAAACCCCCTGAAGGTTTCCCCACTTATCAGGACATAGTTTCAGGAGATGAAGGCAAAAGCATTAAGGACATTATGGAAAAGCTTCCAGGCATAGGGCCGTTAAACATTCCCTAATTCATATTAAGCAATTGCCCCATAATCTTTATTATTGTCTCAACAATGTTTTCAAAATGTTTTGCTATGTCTCTTTGCTTGATTTTGTTTATTTCCTTGATTAATTTATCTCTTTCTCTCGCAAGGTTAATGGCTTCTTCATAGCTGAATTTCAAAAACATTTTCTCAAAATTCCTGTGATAATTCCTTATTTTTTCATACAATTTTATCAAATCATTGCTCAGCCTTACCTTGTTTTCGCTAATATTATGAATCAGTTTCTTGTAATGATCTCCCAGGTCCTCAAGCAAAAACAAGATGCAGTAATAAACAGCTGTTTTCCTGATATTGTAATGCCCTTTCTTGTTCAGAAGCCTGAAGCAGTAGTCCGTGAACCTGTTGATGTTCAATTCCATGTTCTCAAGGTATTGCAGGCCTGTTTCCCTGTTCTTAATTGCTTTCAGGGACTCTTCAGAAACCTGGTTTAGCAAAAACAGAACCCTTTTCAGGATTGAGTCAAAGGTGTCTTCTCTTGAGCCCATGTCCTTGAGCAGCAATCTGTCCTTGCCCTGCTCAATAATTTCCATTCCAATCATCTCGTCCACCCGCTTCTGGATTGTCCCTGACTTTTCAGGAGAATCAACCTTTACTTCTACCTCATCTGCCCCTTTCAGGTATTTGGAAGCGACAATCCTCTTCATAAGGGCATCAATGTTAGTCAGGTCTACTGTTTCTTTCTTGATTTTGTAGCCCTTTTCCGTGCTTATCAGCAGGTCAGAATTCTGCTGTTCCAGCTCCAGCTCGTCCCCCTGCTTAAGGTTGAATTCCTTTGCCCACCTGCTGGGAAGGCTTACCACAAGGGTTGCAGGGCCCAGTTTCACTATCTTCCGCTTCATATGCGTAGAGAGACCCACACATATATAAATATTGCTATTTTATCAATATTATTAATATTATATATAATATATTATAAAAGCATATATATAATACTCAGGTTTTCATCCTTACCACTACGACGATACAAAACGTTTGGATGAGGGGTGGAGAAAATGAAAACACACGCATTAATAGGGATACTTGCAGTGTTAACATTAATAGCATTAGCAGGATGCTCAAACAATATTACTAAAAAAGCTGTGGAAGATAAAGAAATAAAGATTGGGTTAATGGTTCCTTTAACGCAAGATCTTGCCAGTTTAGGGCAAAGCACAAAAAAAGCTGTTCAGCTAGCAGTTGAAGAGATAAATAATGGAGGGGGAATCAATGGGAAAAAACTGAAAGTAATCTATGAAGATGACAAATGCAATGCAAAAGAAGCCGCAAGTATAGCGAACAAGTTAATAAATTTAGACAAAGTTAATTATATTGTTGGAAGCATATGTTCTTCCTCAACACTTGCAATGGCGCCATTGGCAGAAAATTCCAATACTATTGTTATCTCTCCGGGGGCTTCAAGCCCTGACATTACAAATGCAGGAGACTTTATTTTCAGGGATTATCCTTCAGACACTTTTGAGGGGAAATTCGTTGCTGACTTTGCTTACAATGAGCTTAACGCCAGGAAAACTGCAGTAATCTCCTGCCTGAGCGATTATTGCGTTGGTTTAAAAGATGTTTTTAGTAAAAGATTCGGGGAGCTTGGCGGCAAAATTGTTGAAATTCAGGAATTTGAGCAGGGTTCAACCGATTTAAAGACATCTTTGACAAAAATAAAGCAATCAGATCCTGATTTGGTTTATTTCGTATCTTACACTGAATCAGCAATAAATGGATTAAAGCAAGCAAAAGAGGTTGGGATAAATGTTCCCATAATCGGCCCTACAACCTGGACAGACCAAACCATATGGGAAAGCACAGGAGAGTACTCAGAAGGCGTTATGTATGCCATAACCAACATAAACACGCCTGAAGATTTTGCACAGAAATTTCATAAAAGGTTTGGTGAAGATGCAGAGATAACACTTTGCGCAACACAGGGATATGATGCTATTTACCTTATTAAAAACGCAATTGAGAAGGCAGGAGATGACCCTGTTGCAGTGAAAGAAGAACTTTACAAAGTCAGGGAATATGAAGGGGCTTCTGGCACAATTTCTTTTGACGAAAACGGGGACATTTCCGAAGCTAATCACGTTATTATGATTATAAAAAACGGAATGCCTGTGAGGAGGGAATGAAATGAAAACAATATTAATTCTGGCACTGATTTCAGTTTTTGTTTTGGCAGGATGCTCAACAGGCAATGTCATAGTTGAGAAAAAGCAAACTGAAGAGCCGATAAAGATGGGATTCATAGGCCCGTTGTCAGGAGATGTATCAAGCATTGGGCAGGCCACAAGGAATTCTGTGCAAATGGCAGTGGATGAGATAAACGAAGCAGGGGGAATAAACGGAAAAAGGATTTCTGCATATTATGAGGATGGCAAATGCCTCGGAAAGGATTCTTCCAATGTTGCACACAAGTTAATTAACGTTGATGGAGTGGATTACATCATAGGAGGGCTATGCTCTTCAGAAACCATGGCTGCAACCTCAATTGCAGAAGAAAACCAGGTTGTAATGATTTCGCCCTGCTCTTCAAACCCGGACATAACAAATGCAGGGGATTTCATATTCAGGGATTACCCTTCTGACTCTTTTCAGGGAAAATTCGCTGCTGAATACGCTTATAATGACTTGGGTGTAAGGAAAGCGGCAGTATTGTCCTGCCTGAGCGACTGGTGCTATGGGCTGAAGGAAGTTTTCAATGAAAGATTCACGGGATTAGGCGGAGAAATAGTGGAGATACAGGAATTTAAGCAGAAATCAAAAGACCTGCGGGCCCAGCTGACAAAGATAAAAAACACAGACGCGGAGCTCATCTTTTTTCCGGCATACACAGAATCAACAGTTAACGGCTTCAAGCAGGCAAAAGAGCTCGGAATTGGAAAGCAATTTCTCGGCTCTGAAACATGGACTGACCCTGTAATGCTTGAAAGGGCAGGCAATGAAGCTGAAGGAACAATATATGTGCAAATGGAAAAAGCAGCCCCTGAATCCTTCAGGCAGAAATACGAAGAAAAATTCGGGGAGCAGGAGATACCAATCTGCGTGCTTGAAGCTTATGACGCTGTAAGGCTCATAGCAAATGCAATAGAAAAAGTGGGCAACGACCCTGTTAAAGTCAAGGATGAACTCTATAATGTGCAGGATTATGAAGGGGTTTCAGGAAAGATATCCTTCGACGAAAACGGCGACCTGAAAGAGGTGAATTATTCAGTGGTCCAGATTAAAAATGGGGAACCTGTTAAGATAGGTTAATCTCAACAGGAGGAGGAGGGCCGGGTGAAAACAGCTGACCTCCCGGCCTTTCTTCTTTTTTAAAAATGTCATCAAAATTAACCATCAGTATCTGGAGATATCTGAACAGCCAGCTTCCTCTCTCTGCTAAAAAGAGCATTCTTTCCGGAATTTATGATTATTTGATTGACAGCGGAAAGCTTGAGCTTTCAGAAAGAGTCCAGACTGTTGCGAAATATGTTAAGGAATTTGGAGAAGTGCAAAAAAAGTGTTCAGGCACCCTTTATGGTTTATGCAAAACAAAAACAAATGAATGGAGAATAACTATTCATTTTTATGATGCTTTTGACAAGGGCGTTGAAAAGCCAAGCCCTTTTTCTTATTTATTCTTGGGTCAAAAATTCTCCGGATACGTTCCAACAGGGGAAATTGCACAAGATAATGGCCTGACAGGAATTGCCTTAAAAGCATCAGAGCTTGAGTTTGGGTCTTGGACGATGTTTGAGAAGCCAGTCACTGCTGAAAAACAGCAAGATGTCTATGAGAGATTACTGAGCACCGTTGAAAAAGAAACATTATAATAAAACATCCCAAATCCATAACAAACTTTAAAAATACCAGATAACAAAATGAACTACGATGATATTCAATCAATTGCTTGTGAATTCTGTCATTATAGGGAGCATCTACGCCCTGGTTGCCTGCGGGTTTTCCCTCATCTACTCAACTAACAGGTTCATGCACCTCGCCCACGGCACCAGCGTCATTGTCTCTGCCTACATCATATACTGGCTGTTTGCCCTGCTGGGAATTCCCTTCTTCCTTGCGGTTGTTTTAACCCTCATCCTCTCAGCGCTTCTGGGGGTTGGAATGTACAGGTTTGTCTACCTTCCCCTGCAGAGAAAGAAGTCGTCAAACATCATTCTTTTGCTCGCTTCTGTGGGCCTGCTGATATTGTTTGAGAATCTTATGCTTTTACTGTTCGGGGCGGATGTAAAAACAATTGGCTATATCAAGGTTACAAAGGGAATGGAATTCCTTGGCGCGATAATCACTCCCTTGCAGATTGTTATTGTTGTAATATCAGCAATACTCCTGCTTTTCCTCTACCTTTTTATGAAAAAGACAAGGCTGGGAAAGGAGATGAGGGCAGTCTCTGACAACAAGGAACTGGCCGGTGTCATGGGAATTAACCACGTGAAGATTGCTTATTATTCCTTTATCATCGGCTCCATCCTTGCAGGAATTGCAGGCATTCTGATAGGGCTTGAGCAGAACCTTGAGCCGACTATGGGCACCAATCTTATGATCAAGGGATTTACAGGCTCAATTGTGGGGGGCATTACCAGCGTTCCTGCATCCATACTGGGAAGCTACTTGCTGGGTATTGCTGAGAATTTCGGAATATGGTACCTGCCTTCAGGATACAAGGATGCCATTGCATTCGTCCTGCTGTTCGTGTTTTTGCTTTTCAGGCCCACAGGGCTTTTCGGCATCAGCAAGGGGGTTAAGAAATGATAGAGGCATATCTGATACATTTGCTGATATTGATAGGGATTTACATAATCCTCGCTGTCTCCCTCAATCTTGCCCTTGGAAACACCGGGCTGCTGAACCTGGGCCACGTGGCCTTTTTCGGAATAGGGGCTTATGCATCTGCAATCCTGACAAAAACAGCAGGGTTCCCTTATATCGCTGCATTCATCGCCGCAGGATTGATAGCAGGAATTTTCGGTTTTGCCCTCATACTTGCAACCAGGAAGATAAAGGGGGATTATCTTGCGCTGGCAACATTGGGATTCAGCTTCGTGATTTACTCCCTGTTCCTCAACTGGACCTCGTTGACAAGGGGTCCCCTTGGAATTCCGGGCATACAAAAGCCCTCATTTCTGGGGCTTGCCATAAGCTCAAACTTCAGCTATCTTATATTTGTCGCAATAGCGTGCATAGCCACAGTCTGCATTATCCGCAGAATTGTCAAGTCGCCCTTCGGGAGATTACTGGAAGCAACAAGGGACGACGAGACAGGGCTGAGAGTTCTAGGGAAGGACACGTTCAAGCTAAAGGCAAAGGCAATGATTGTCTCTGCCTTTTTTGCAGGAATTGCCGGCTCGTTGTTCGCTCACTACATAACCTACATAGACCCGAGCTCCTTTTACATAAGCGAGATAATACTGATACTTACCATAGTCATTGTTGGCGGAATTGCCTCAATGAGGGGAAGCATTGCAGCCACCTTCCTCATAATACTGATCCCTGAAGGCCTGAGGTTTTTGGAAATGCCCAGCTCCATTCTCGGGCCCGCAAGGCAGATAATATACGCAGCCATCCTGCTGCTGATAATATTGCACAGGCCGAAGGGGCTGTTCGGAAAGATAGATTTGGAGTGAAAATGCTGAAGGTAAAGAATATCAACAAAAAATTCGGAGGGCTAAAAGCTTTGAATAACTGCAGCTTTGAGATTGAAAAGGGGAAGATAACGGCCCTGATAGGCCCCAACGGCTCTGGCAAGACAACATTATTCAACATTATATGCAAGATGATAACTCCTGACGACGGGCGCGTCATTATCAAAAACAATGATTTGACAAACATGAAGACGCACCAGATAGCTAATATGGGGGTTAGCAGGACGTTTCAGGAGACAAGGCTGTTCAAGAACCTGACAATAAATGACCATATTGAGATCGCCCTTTCAATTACAGACGAGAAAATGCTAAACAGCGTTTTCAAAAAACAGGAAAACAAGACAAGAAGAGCAAGAGAAATACTGGAAATGGTGGGGCTGAAAAAGCCCTTGCGCACACTGGCCAGCGACTTGAGCTACGGCCAGAGAAAACTATTGGACCTTGCCGTTGCACTGGCAAAGCCCCATTCAATCCTGCTGCTGGATGAGCCTGTTGCTGGTGTCAATCCGAAATTAAGGAATGAAATTAAGAAGATAATAAGGAAGCTGAACAAGAAAGGGGAGACAATACTGCTGATAGAGCACGATATGAACTTCGTGATGAACCTTGCCCACAGGGTTTTCGTTTTAGACGAGGGCAGGATAATCGCAGAGGGAACCCCAAAGCAGATACAGAAAAACAGGAAGGTTTTGGATGCCTATCTTGGGGAATAAAAAATGCTTAAACTAAACAATCTGGAAGCCGGATACGGCGAGCTTAAGGTGCTGAAAGGCATTGACCTTGAAGTCAGGCCGAACGAAATAGTGGCACTTATCGGCCCGAACGGAGCAGGGAAGAGCACCATAATAAAGGCAGTTTTCAGCATTGCCGATGTTTCAAGGGGAAAGATAAGATTCAGGGGAAAAGACATAACCCACCTGAAAACCCACGAATTGCTGGAACTGGGCATTAGCTACGTGCCGCAGGGAAAGATTAATTTTGACAATCTTACTGTAAAAGAGAATCTTGAGATGGGAGCGAAACTTACCAATGACAGGGAAGTTATTGAAAAAAACATAAAAAATGTTTTCAGCAAGTTCCCTGTCCTGAAAGAAAAACAGGACAAGAGAGCTTTCACCCTGAGCGGAGGTCAGCAGCAGATGCTCGCACTGGGAAGGGCGCTGATGCAAAACCCCCACCTCCTTATGCTTGACGAGCCTTCCCTGGGTTTAAGCCCCAAGCTTCAGAAAGAGCTGTTTAGCACAATAAAAAAGCTAAAAAAGGACGGCATTTCCGTACTCATTGTTGAGCAGAATGCGAAAAAAGCCATAGAGATTGCGGACAGGACTTACCTTCTCGAAGACGGCAGGATTGCTCTGGAAGGGGGGAAAAAGATTATAAAGCATAAAAAAATAAGGAACGTTTATCTCGGAGGGAGATATTAGAAAAATTTATATATTAGCTATAACAACTATATAAAATGAACACGACCATCCAGGTTAAGGAAAAAACCCTTGAAAGGTTGAAATATT
The DNA here is from genome assembly GCA_964485195.1 of uncultured Methanosarcinales archaeon. Classification (GTDB taxonomy): domain Archaea; phylum Nanobdellota; class Nanobdellia; order Woesearchaeales; family CAIVOO01; genus CAIVED01. The sequence goes on along the minus strand of CAZAIK010000007.1, from coordinate 57,619 downwards.
TCAAAGAGTTTTCTAAAGAAAGCTACGATGAAATCATAAACAAACTGATCAGTACAATTGAAGAAGAAGAGCTGACAGAAAAGGCTATTGAAAAGATAAAAAAAGGGTTGGAAGACTTAAAGGATGGCAGGGTTACAAGCCTGGAAAAGTATGCTAAAAAAAGAGGGATCTCCCTTGAATGAGATTTTCCGTCCAGATTTCAAAAACAGCGGAAAAAGACTTGGATGATACAAGCAAGAAAACTTGTGAATTAATACTAAAAAAGCTCATTAAAACAGCTAAAAACCCCCAGCATTTTCTTGAAAGGCTATCTGGGCATACATTGTACAAATTACGTTGCGGCAATTACAGATTAATAATAAGGTTAGATACTACCAAAGCAGTTTTACAAGTTGTAATGACGAACCATAGGAAAAATATTTATAAAAGGTTACAAAGATACAAAGGTTATTGAAATGAAACCAATAATAATCTATATGTCCATACACAAGGGCAATACTGAAAAGATAGCCAGGGCAATGGCAAAGGCTTTGAAGGCAAGGATTGCAAAGGCAAATGAAATTTCACTGAAGGAGCTGAAGAAATATGACTTGATAGGGCTTGGCTCCGGGATTTATGCAGGCAGGCATCACAAAAAACTGCTGAATCTCATCGGGAAAGCCAGTGAATTTAACAAGGATGTTTTCATTTTCTCAACAGCAGGGATGCCCCTGCTTAACAGGATATGGCATGCTGCGTTAAGGAACAGGCTGAAAAAAAAGGATTGCAACATTCTCGGGGAATTCTGCTGTCCCGGCTATGACACCATAGGCCCCTTCAGGCTTATTGGCGGGATAAACAAGAAAAGGCCCAACAGGAAGGATTTGGAAAGAGCAAGAGAATTTGCAAGGAACCTTTAGAAAGCCTCTCTTTTCTTGGAAAGCGTGTCAGCATAAAGAACCTTGTAGTCCTCTTCTGACCTTGCCCTGTCTATCCTGTTTTCAACAGCTGTCCTTACCTGCTTGAAATCCCAGGGGTTCTTGTGCCCGAGCTTGTTTCCCCTGAACTCCTGTATCACCTTCACAGCCTCAACATCAAGTGCTATCCTGTCATCAGCAGCCATTATGAGGTCTGGCTCTCTCACTTCACCGTTGGAAGGGCCGCCTGTGATAAAGCACTTTCTTGCGTCCATTATTATCAGGTCGGGAGCGGGCACTGCCAGGTTCATGTCAGCTATCTTTTCCTGCAGGCCCCAGATGTGCATCTTCATCCTGTTGGCTCCCTTAATCATCCCCATGGGAAGCTTCAGGGAAAGGGTGAACCCTGCCTGCTTGTGAGTTTTCATGCACGGCAACCAGATTGTCTTCCTGGCTTTGAGATAGGTTTCTGAAACATCAAAGAACTTTCTTTTCTTTCCGTTCACCTCCACCCGTTTCCAGTTGTTTTTCTCGTCAAGAATTACCACTTCTGCCTTTGCCTTCTCCGCCACGGGCAAGAAGTGCGCCATCATTTTCCTGGAATTCTCGTGGAAGCAAGATGACTCTGCAACTATCACTTTTCTTGCGCCGTGCTGATATAGTAATTCGATCACTGCTTTTACAAACTCAGGGTCGCTTGAGCCGGGATATTCATCATTGGTGTTGAAGTTGGGCTTCACAACTATTGTTTCGTTCTCGCCTATGAAGTTCAGGAAGCCCCCGATAAGCTCAACTGCCCTGCTGACCGCCCTTTTAAGATCCTTGCCCGCTATTACCTTGGAGACAAGAATGTTCCTGGAAGCCTTTTTCTTGGATGTTTTTTTCCTGGCTTTCCTTTTGCCCGCCTTTTCAGAATCCTTTTTCCTTGCCATAACAGGGTAATATTTGCATTCTTGTTTTTAAATTTAATGGGAAAATTTAAATATGACTGCAAAAGATATCTGCTTATGAGAAGGGTGGTGATTGCAGATCCGGCAGGCGACCTACTCTGCGTCAGGCTCAGCACCAGAGCCTATTGGCAAAATGCTTTCAGTTTTGTTGACAGGCCTAAAGTTGAATTGGTTTTTAACAAACTTAAAGAGGAAGGATTGGATGATTTATACGTTTCTGGAAGTTTTTGCAGGGAAGTAATTTTCAGGGACAGCAATGTTTTAGATTGCCGTTACAACTCAATACCCCTGATCGCTGCAGGGGATGAAGGGCCTGTTTCAGATGTGGAGAAAAAACTTATACATCCTGCGGGCGACAATGCAAGTTTATTTGACAGGGGGAATGTTAAGTTTAGGGTAAAAAACAGAATTTCACGGATTTTTAACCCGGAAGATGCAGTAAGCTTTGGTATAAAATGCACCAGCAACTATCAGGTTTCTCCTATTGAACTATCTTTAATTACAAAAGAATCATTAAAAAAGTATGAAACTTAATCCTTCTTGCCAAGCTTTGTTTTCAGGGTGGTTATTCCTGTCCCTATGGGAATGGGCTGATTAAGCATAACATTCTCTATAACACTGGTCAATTTGTCCTCTTCACCCACAACAGCCGCCCTTATCAGGTGCTTGATAGGCGTCTCGAATGATGCCCTTGCGAGAACGCTTGACTTTTCGCTCACAACCCCATACCTTGTTATTCCCTTTACCTGCCCTGTTACGCACATAGTGTCAGCGACGAGCATTATGTGCCTTATGTCAACCTTGAGGCCCTGGCTGTCTATGACTTTAGTTACCTCATCTATTATTGCCTGGCGGGCAGCCTCTACTCCCAGCACGCTCGCAATCTCATTTATGTCATTGGTGACTGTCCTTTCCTCGTCAACGTATTCCAGCCCCAGTATTGTCTTGAAGCTGGAGCCTGCAGTCAGTATGATGTATTCATCCCCCCTCCTGACAGGCAGCACCTGTTTTATGCCTTTTATTCCGCTTATGTTTACCTGCTTTATCTTTTCCTTTAACTTGTACAATGTGTTTATGCTCTCTCCCTTGCTTCCCAATTTCGCTATCAGCTTGTTTCCCTCTGACTTTACGTCCAGCGACTTTAAGAGCTTGCTTACTGCCTTGGCAACCTTGAAAACCGTTGTGTCGAGGGGCTTCAGCTTTTCCTCTTCCAGCGTTATGGTTATGGTGAAATCTGCTATGTTAATGGAGAACTCTGAAGCGATGTCCTCAAGCTTTACCTCTTTTATCATCATTGCCATCTCTTTTACCTGCTCGCCCTTGTTGTAAGGCTCTTTCAGGTATATCTCCATCATGGGCGTGCTTATGGACTTGGTGGCGTCAAGGATTTCTATTATTCTGGGCAGGCCCATCGTCACGTTCATTTCTGCAACACCTGCGAAATGGAATGTCCTCATAATCATCTGGGTGCTTGGCTCTCCTATGGACTGGGCAGCAATCAATCCTGTACACTCTCCTGAGTCTATCCTTGAATTCTCATAAACCTCCACTGCGGTGTCCAGTATTTTCTTGAGGTTTTGCTTGCTCGTCTTTTCAGGAATGTTCTCCCTAATCTCCTCTAATATTTTCGGGTTCAGTTTCTTTTCATATTCCTTGAATAGCTCTTCCATTTTACATTCCCTCTAATACACTTCTTATGATTTTCTTCACGTCAATCTTTCCACCCACTGATTTTGAGACGTCAACGCTGTCCTCTCCATACTGGAACTGTATTATCTTGTTGCTGGCGTCCCTTACTGTGTTGTCATAATCAACTTTCAAGTCCTGCATTGCGTTTGAAAGCCTCCTGTAAAGATATCCTGACTTGGGCGTTCTTAATGCAGTGTCCATAAGGGAGTCCCTTCCTGTCATTGCCTGGAAGAAGAACTCAGCAGGGCTCAGCCCTGCCTTGTATCCTACCCTGATAAAGCCTCTTGCGGGCGCAGTCAAATCATTTTTCTTGAAATAGGAGAGGGTTCTTTCAGTGAATCCCAGGTCAACCCGCTTCCCGCGAAGGGCCTGCTGTCCCACTGTTGCGGCAATCTGCGCCATTTGGAGCAGGCTTCCCCTGGCCCCTGATTTTGCCATAATGATGGTGTCAGTGTCTTCCTGCTTGGCGGAATACTCGCTTACTATGCTGCTTGTCTTGTTCCTCGCCTTGTTCAGCGTTTCCAGTATTTTCAGTTCCAGCGTCTCCTTTATGGTCTTCCCGGGAAATGCCTCAAGAGTTCCTTCCTCATATGCCTTGATGAGGTCGTCCACGACGAGGTAGGATTCGTCCAGCACCTGCTTTATCTTCTGCTTTGCAATCTCCGGGAGGTCTGTGTCTGAGAGCGCTGCGGAAAACCCTGTCTGCAGGAGGACGTTTATCCCCAGCTTGGAAACCTTTGAAATGAAGTCAGCCGTGAAGTCTGCCCCGTACTTGTGATGCAGGTTTCTCAGCATAAGGCCTTCTCCCTTCCCGATGTTCGCGCCGTCAATGATTCCCTGCTTCATCTTTCCTTTCTCTATCACGACGTGAGAGAGGTCGTCGCATTTTTCCCCTTTTTTCTTGCACATTCTTGAATGGCCTGAGAATGAAAAGTCGTCAGGGATCAGAACGCTGAATATTTCCTTTCCGCTTATTTTTTCCTTGCTGGGCAGTTTTGAAATGTCATCAACGCCTGCTGAAACCAGCAGCCTTGCCGCGTCCTTTCTTGAAAATTCAAGATCCCTTGTGAGGAGGAAGTTTCCTGATATGCTGTCGTGGATGCAGCCCATAACACTCAATCCATAACCTGGGGAAATGAGCTGGGTCTGCACTTCCATTATAATCTCTGCCTCTGCCCTGGCCTCCTCTGTCTGGGGTATGTGCAGGTTCATCTCGTCCCCGTCGAAGTCGGCGTTGTAAGGGTTGCAGACAGAAGGGTTCATCCTGAACGTCCTGCCCGGCAGGACCTTGACCCGGTGGCACATCATTGACATCCTGTGAAGGGAAGGCTGCCTGTTGTAAATTGCCACGTCCCCCTCCATCAAGTGCCTTTCAACAATGTAGCCCGGCTGAAGTTCCTCCAGCAACTGCTCTTTTGTCTCGTCGGTAATCCTTTTCTTCCTTCCGTCGGGCCTTACCACGTAATTGGCTCCTGGATATTCTTTTGGGCCTTTTTCAACAAAAGCCTTGAGATATTCAAGGTTCCACTGGGTTACTCTTTCCGGAATTGTCAGCTTTGCCGCCATAACAAAAGGTATCCCCACATCTGTCATTCCTATCATAGGGTCAGGGCTTATTACTGTTCTTGCAGAGAAATTTGTCCTCTTGCCCGCAAGGTTGTACCTTATCCTTCCTTCCTTGCTTTTAATCCTCTCTGTCAGGGTTTTGAGAGGCTGCCCGCTCCTGTGCCTTGCAGGGGGAAGCTGAGCTATCGCGTTGTTGAAATAGGTTGTGGTGTGATATTTCAGCAAGTCCCACAAGTCCTCAATTATTATTTCAGGCGCGCCTGCGTTTATGTTCTCAAAAAGCCTCTGGTTAATCCTCACAATGTCCCCCAGCTTGTGGGTGAGGTCATCTTCTGAACGCTCGCCTGACTCAAGGGTGATGCTTGGCCTCATAGTCAGCGGCGGTATGGGCAAAATCGTGAGCACTGCCCATTCCGGCCTCATTGAATTTGGATTGATTCCGAAGAGCTCTGCATCCTCATCGGAAATCTTCTCCAGCCTTGCCCTTATCTCTATGGGCGACAGCCTTTTCTCGTTTTCAAAAAAGGTCGTTGGCTTTTCAAGAGTCACCTTCTGCTGTCTCGCCCTGCAGTAAGGGCACTTGTTCGTGGTCTTCAGCGAGGTAATCATGCTCTTGATTACTTTCCTCCTTGCTTCAGGGCCAACTGTCCTGCCGACTGTCTCTAGTTTTTCCTTTAGCTTCTCTGCCTTTGCATTGGGAAGGAGTATCCTGCCGCAGTCACGGCACGTTGATTTCAATAAACTGAATATTAATGAAATGAAACTTACGTGAATCACCGGACGGGCAAGCTCGATATATCCGAAATGGCCCGGGCACTCTTTCAGTTTTGAACCGCAGGTCTTGCATCTCAACCCGGGGTCAATCACTCCCATTCTTATGTCCATAAGCCCCCCGTCGACAGGGTAGCCCTCCTTGTCATAAAGCTCGGGAGTCACCACTTTAACAGTGGCCATCTTCTTTATCTGCTTCGGGTTAAGAAGCCCGAAAACAATGCTTTTTACCTGCTTGTATATGTATTCCTCTTCCATTTTCAGTATTTTGTCTTTAGCACCATCTTTGGATAAATCCCCATTGCCTTGAGCTCGTCAAGCAGAAGCTTGAAGGCATAGGCTATCTCTATGTTTGAAATCTCGCTTTCCCCGCATACCGGGCAGTATGATCTCTTCTTGAATTCGTTATGAACAGCTATCATTCCGCAGGACTCGCATATTGGAAGCACTGTCCTGTCTGCATCGAACCTTTCCTTCAAGAGCAATGAAGCGCCGTGCGCAACAAAGGTGTCCTTCTCCATCTCTCCAAGGCGCATTCCTCCCTCTTTTGCCCTTCCTTCAGTGGGCTGTCTTGTAAGCAGCTGTATAGGCCCTCTCGCCCTTGACTGTATCTTGTTGGCAACCATGTACTTCAGCTTGAGGTAATACATGTTTCCAACAAAGATTCTTGCATTCATCTGCTCTCCGGTCTCCCCGTTATACATTGCTTCAACGCCGTTTTCCCTGAAGCCGTATGTGTGCAGTTCCTTCCTCAGGTCTGCGCTTGATTCTGCATTGAATGTTGTTCCGTCAATCTTTCTTGAGCCAAGCGCTCCAACCTTGCCTCCCAGAAGCTCTATAAGGTGTGACATTGACTGCCTTGTGGGAATGCTGTGAGGGCTGAAGATTACGTCGGGTGTGATTCCCGAAGCTGTGAAAGGCATATCTGCCTCTTTTATTATCATTCCTATGACTCCTTTCTGGCCGTGCCTTGAAGTGAACTTGTCCCCTATCTCAGGGATCCTTTCATCCCTTATCCTTGCCTGCACTAACTTGTTTCCTTCCTCGCTTTCAGTTACCACAACAAAGTCTATTTTTCCCTGCTCTCCGTGGGGTATGGCCAGGGAGCTTTCGCGCCTTACATTTGCGGCAAGGCTGTATTCCTCAGCGCCACTCAGGAATCTTGGGGGGCTGGTCTTGCCAATCACAACATCCCCCTCCCCTATCTCTGCTTCAGGATATATGATGCCGTCCTCCTCAAGCAGCCTGTAATCGTGCTCGCTCCTGTATCCCTTGACATCCTTTTCAGGGATTGATATATCATCCGTGAGCCCCCCTGCATATCTTAATTCTTCTGCCACCACGGGCTTGAAATATGTCGACCTTCCCATTCCTCTCTCAATTGAGCCCTTGTTTATTATAAGGGCATCTTCCATATTGTATCCCTTATAGCTCATAACAGCAACAGTTACGTTCTGCCCTGAAGGATGTTTTGCATAATCTATCAGCTCGTGCATTATCGTCTGGACTATGGGAACCTGCGGATTGTGAAGTATGCTTAAATCAACATCCATCCTTACCAGGTAGTTGGAAGCGTAAAGCCCCAGTCCCTGTCTCTGGTTTTTTGTTCCTCCGTTGATTCTTGCTGAAGGGGTGTGATTTGCAAATGGAACCAGGGATGCTATCAGCCCGAACATTACGATAGGGGATATTTCAAGATGCGTGTGTTCGTTTGTGAGATCCTTTTCAAAATAAGCAACATATGTATTTTCCTCTTCCAGAGGGTCAAGGTATTCTATTATCCCCTGCTTCAGCAGGTCAGACCAGCCTATCTCCCCCTGCTCCAGCTGCTGAATGTGCCTGTCTGTCAGCAGGGATTTCCCGTCTTTTACAACAATCAAAGGCCTTCTTACCCTTCCCTTTGAGTTTTCCACATATACCTCATCATCCTTTTTGGAGAAGAATACATTTACATTAGGTTCCATAACGCCTTTTCTTCTTTCATCCACTATCCGCTGGGCAAAATCTGCCGGGTTCTCAATGGTCCCAACGAACTTATTGTTTAGGTATACATCTGTCATTATCTGATTGCCTCCATTCCTAAAGACCTCAGCTGCTTAAGCACCTCATCGTCAGGCATGTCCTTTGTCACGTTTGCAAGCATGCTTAAGTTCTTTCTCAGCCCTATGTTTGTTCCCTCAGGTGTTTCAATGGGGCAGAGCCTTCCTATGTGCGTGGGGTGAAGCCCTCTTGCGGCAAAGTTTTCCTGGCTTGCCGCCAGCGGTGAAACAACCCTTTGCGCGTGGCTCACCATCTCAAGGAAATTAGTCCTCTGGATTCTCTGGGAAATTCCCTCACGCCCCCCTATCCAGGAGCCCGTGGCCATAGCAGAGTAAACCCTTTGCGTCAGCAGCTTGTCCCTTATTATTACCTTTATCGAGGGGAACTTTCCCCTTTTCACTATCCTCTGGAAATTGTACAGCAAATCCCCGATGAGCACCCTGAGATTTGTCCTTATCAAGTCCGACATCAAGTCCCCTGAAAGCTTTAGCCTCTTGTTCATGTAATGGTCCTTGTCGTCTATCGGCATTGAGCCTGTGGAAACCTCAATGAATTTTTTCAGCATCTTGCACAGGTTTCTTGCCTTGAATGTCCTGTCAAGATGCGAAATTCCTACCTGGGGAAGAAGGTACTTATCCAGTATCTCCTTTATCTTCTCTATCCTTATATCCTTTGACTGCGTAATGCCCGCCTTTTTCGCGATCATGTCCTGGGCTTCCTCCTCTGATTTCACGTCTGAAAACTCAAACAGGTTTATTATCATCTCGTCATAATGCTTTTCAAAGGAGACAGACTTCATTATCTCCTCGTCCTTTATCATTCCGAGCGCCTTCAGGAGAACAATCACCGGCACCCTTTTCACCCTGGTGAAGGAAATGTAAAAGATCCCGTCCTTCAGCCTTTCAATCATGTGGGGTATTTTGTAAGCTTCCTTTTCGCAGAATATTTTTCCAACATATTCAGAAACGCCTGTTGACGCCTTTTCAACTATGAACCTGTTCGGCGCCAGGTCCTCCACGCTGATAAGCACTTTCTCCGTTCCGTTAATTATGAAATATCCTCCGATGTCGTCAGGGTCCTCATTGTTCTGAACCAGCTCTTCCCTGGACATTTTGTGAAGGTTGCAGTGCTTTGACTTGAGCATAATTGGAATGCTGCCTATCTGAGTGGTGAATGTTTCCCTCTGAACGCCGTTTATGTGGGAAGAAACCTCAATATAACATGGTGCAGAATAAGTAATCTTTCTAAGTCTTGCCTCTGAAGGCATCAATCTTCTTTTTGAGCCGTCAGCCTCTGTAATCTCCGGCTTGGTTACCCATATCTTGTCCAGCTTTATCTTGAACTCATCAACATTGTGGGGAATTATTGTCGGCTCTATTTCCCTGTTCTCCTGTATTATCTTGTTAAGCTCCGACTCTATGAAATGATTGAAAGATTCCAGGTTGGCATCTACAATGCTTTGCTCCTCAAAATATTTCTGGATTATTACTTTTGAATCAACCACGTATCACACCCCTGTAATAAATTGAATTCCCTGCCGTGGCGCTTTTTCTCCTAATCTCAATAACATCTCCCTCCTCCACATCAAGGTCAGCGATAGCCGGATCAGATGTTAAAATCTTGGGCAGCTCGTTCAGGGTAATTTTGTGCTTATTGAAAAGTTCGGTCTTTTCTTTCTCAGAAAGCTTCTTGTGTTCTGGAACGAGGGAATGTTTTTTCTTCTCTGCCATGCTAAACCTTCTTCGCCTCTCGAATTTTAAATGGGCCGGACGGGATTTTCACTTTTTGTTTCGAACCCGCGACCACCTGGTTAAAAGCCAGATGCGCTATTGCCCAGCTGTTCTGCCGCTTCCGGACTGCGCCACCGGCCCATCTCCTGTAAAATGCTCCTGGCGCTCATTTTACTGGAGGAGCGTGAATTTAAGCGCCCTGGCCGGGATTTTCATGCTTTTCAATTTGAACCCGGGTCAGAGCCTCGACAGGGCTCTATCCTAGGCCACTAGACTACCAGGGCGTCCCTTTGGCCTATAACAGCCATTTCTCTCTTTTTAGACAGCTAACGCTACGATTTGTCGTTTATTCCTAAAAAGAAAGGTCGGCTGGCATACAGCAGAAATTTTGCTTATTATTTATAAAGCTTTTGGAATTTTGTGAGATTTCTATTTATCTGTTTCCTCCTCCCCAATGCCATACTGCAATTCCTCCCATAACCTTTCACTTTTGGGCGCAGGATTCTCTGCCCTTTTCCCAGGAGATATGCCAAATTGCCCTATTAATTCTATCTTTTCAAGCCAGTCCAGTTCCCCTAATTTTTCAAGCTCCTCGGGGCTGACAGAGAACGCTACCTTTTTCTGGACAGGCTGGTAAATAAGGTCCTTCACTCCAAATGATTCCAGGACCGAGACTAACTCTGAGAATGGGATGTCATCCTTTCCCGTGCCCACCCTGGGCCCCACATACTGTGCTGAAAACCTTGAATATTCCTTTTCCATTTTTATTAATCAACAGTATAGGCCCTTACCTTATCGTTTTTGAATCCCATAATCCCTGCAGACGGTTTTATATCTTTTCTTTCAAGATGGTCATAAACCGCTCCTGGATTGAACTCAATGACCGGCTGCCATTCCCCTTGCTGAATAATTTCTTCAGAGGGTATTATTATTCTTGCAGACTCGTGGATGTCTCCGCTCAACAGGCTGATTTGCTTTCCTTCTGTTCAAATAAATTAGGTATAGCTGCTTGGGACATTTTAGTGGTTCACCTATTAATGTTTATTTAGTACAAAAATGTATATAAATCTTTCGTAATTATTTATTTCCAGTATTGAAAAGATTTTAAGTATCCCCGCTCCCAGATTTGAACTGGGAACCTTTCGGTTTCAGCTGGACGCATCTCATCCTAAACCCATAAGGGATTTTGTCTTGCGTCTTCTACAGCCGAACGCTCTGCCGTTGAGCTAAGCGGGGTAAAATAAGAAGAAAATCAGGGATTTATAAATATTACTGGTTATTGGTTAAGTCAAGTTAGTTGTGTAGCTGTGTTAGCGCGCTCCGTTGGCATAGTGTTAAATGCTTCAGCGTCCGATTTACCTGGCATCTGACAGGTTAACCGCGGACTACGCTTGGCGCTAACACAGGCAAGTTGACTTAACCCTGGTTATCAACTATTGGCTTTACTGCTATCCCTACAGGTCTTCCGAAAGCATCACTTTCGCCAATTGCATAAATGGCAGAAGGCGTACATTCCAGGCCGTGCTTTGAAAAGAACTGGCTGTGCTTCTCTGCGTCACTGGATGCGATGAGGGGCGCAACATTAACTCTCCTATTTTCATATGCTATGTGAAATCCTGCAATATAATCTTGCGGCAAAATGCATTCTTTAGCTTTCTTGACAATCTCTATTCTCTCTTCGATTTTTTCAATGCTGGTCGGTTTTAATTTTTCAAAAAGCTCTGGATTGGCAGGAACATTGAAAACATATTGCTGACCAGGAAGGTGCTTGTTTGAACAGACACAAAACCCTTCCGCGCCAAGCAGGAGATAAAGATTTGTTTTGAGGATGTCAAGAACATCTTTTTTCCCTGCGCAGGTTGTGAAGTCGTAATGCGCAACATTCTGATTTCCATCCACAATTGTTAGCCCGGAGCCGTCCTCAAGCATCGGGTCCATTCGCGCGTCCACATCGTGCCCAAAAAAAAGCTCTGCTGCATTATTTGGCAAGTGTGAGTTCCTGCTTTTCGTGGTTTTTGCAATTATCCCGCACATTACTTTCTCCAGGCTGGGCTTTGAAATAGCAAGTATCCTTTTGTTGTTTTCCGGGTTTTGTGGCAGAACCCCTCCGAATTCCCCCATCAATCTTTTCTTTCCCGCAAAACCTGTTGCATATATATAGCTTATTGCGAGCAAGTCCCTTAGGATACTGTCCTCAATTGCTTCAGGCGGAGCCAGTTCAGGAGAAAGTGACTGTGAATCTGCCTGCAACTGTGAGAATATCCTGCCCAACACCTTTTCTCTTGATTCATAAAAACTCCTGGCATCCATGCAAAAAGAGAAACAGGCACTATTTTAAAATATTTCCTTTTTTAACCACTTTCAGGGAGTGTAAACCTCAACAGGGTTTGAATATGTTTTCCTGCCGTCATATTGGGCTATCACCGGCTTCAGCCTCAATCCGCCGATCACTGCCAGCCTTGTCTTCATATGATAACTGATGAACCTTATCTCGCCGGGCTCCATCTTGCCTATGTTGTATTCCATCACCATGCCGTCCTTGTAATTGTAGTGCTTTGACGGCTTCAAAGTCTCGCTTTCCTTTACCTGGACTTTTGCTATGCTGGGCACCTTTTCTATCACTTTCACGTTTTTCAGTTCTTTGGTTCCCCTGTTTTTCAGTTTTAGGAGAATTGAGACCCTTGCTATGCCTCCTTCTTCCATGTCCACTTCCTTTGCTTCCTTGCCCACGATGAGCGGCGTCCTGAAGGCAAAGTAAAGTATGCCTGCCACGATGAGTATTATTATTATGTATAATATGGGAGCGTAGCTTGTCTTGACTGTTACGTCCGCTGACTCATCTGGAGAAAGAGTCAGTTCTATCGCGTAATATTCAGCATTGTTTATCCTTTTTATCCTGGCATCCGGCTCTGTGGAAGTAAAAAGCCTTCTGAACCCTCCGCCGGCATCTATCAGCACTTCGTCTGTCTGCTCTGAATTCCCTGTGTTAGTGTATGTTATTGTTTTCCTTTCGCCGAGGAATATCTTTTCAGTGCTGGTCCTGGAGCTGAACTTTCCGTAGGGGACAACAGAATAATGCTTTGTTATGTTTGCTATAGTTGCATTTGCTGCCCTGATCACAAGAGTTGCGTCATCTTCCTGGGGGGAGACCAGCCTGTCGAGGTTAACGGAAAAGCCTATTACCTTTTCGCTTTTGGGCTCCAGATCAACAGACGTGCTCTTGCTGAACAAGCTACTTTTAAGTGTGATATTTATTTCAGTTATGTTAAGAGGGTTTGTGTTTTCCAGTCTCACTTTGATGGAATTTGTCCTGACCGGGAAGATTTCCTCAGGCATCAGGAATTCTGCCTTTACTCTTAAAGGATATTCTATCAGGTCTTTCCTTACATTGACATTGATTATCTCAGTCAATTCCTCTCCGGTATTTTCTGATTTTAATTTTATCTCAATGCTGTGCTTCTTGAAAATTTCCTCCGGGTCCTTGGTTGGCTTGACCAGTAATGTTGTGGTGTAATCCTCCCCTGCGCCCACAAAAATTCCTGTGGTGTAGTCAGTGAGGGGGCTTGTGTGTATTGACCAGTCCAGGTCATCGTAAGAAAGCACGAACTTGTCATCCCTGCCTGTGTTGTGGACTGCCAAAAGAAATTCCGCAGCGTCATAAGGGGATATCTGGTCCTTTACAGGCTCTATTGTCAGGGTGCTTGCAAATGCCACAGGCAAAAGAAGAAGCATTATCCATATCAACACCGCTTTTTTCAGCATCGCAATTTTAAAGTGGCACTAATATTTAAACCTTATGCCAGTGCCCTGCTCACGCTGTGGCTTTTGTCTATCCTTATTATGTTCTGCACAAACGATTCCAGCTTGGGCTCGTGCGATACTATTATTACCTGATTTGCGTTCAGCTGTTCCAGAATGTCCCTCATCTTGTCAAGCTGCTCTGATGAAAAGCCGTCCGTGGGCTCGTCAAGAATCAGCAGCTGCTTGGTTTTGATGGCTGACAGCACGTCATTTATCACCTTGTTCAGCGCCAGCCTGTATGCCAGGGCAAATGATGTTTTTTCCCCGCCGCTTAAGTCCTCCACACTCATCTCATAGCCGTCCTGCTCAACTTTTGGGGTGAAGTCCTCCTCGAGGCGCGCATTTATAGTTTCATCCTCAAGAAGAATTGATACCCACTGCTTGAAATGGCTGTCAAATTCCTCATAAACCTTCTGCATTATGTGGCTTTCGACCAGCTGGACAAAAGGCGCGAACTTGTCCTTGAGCCAGGCCCGCTTTTCTGTTAATTTTTGAATGGCTGTCTTTGTTTCTTTCTTTTTGCTTATCTCTTCCTTCAGGCCCTGCAGTGTTTTCTGCTTGTTTTCAATGTCTTTCTCAAATGAAAGCTTTTGCATCTCCAGCTGTCTGACCTTTTCACCCATTTCTTCAATCTCTTTCTGGGCCAGTGAGAGTTTTTCCTCAATCCCCTCAAACCCTTTCATCTGTTCAGCCAGTTCTGCCTTTTTGGAGTTTATGCTCTTTATCTCCCTGTTGATTTCATCGAGATAATTTAACATCTTTTTCCTGTTTTCTTCCTTTTCCCTGATGTTCTTACTCATAACCTCTGCTTCTTTAGCCTTTTGCAGTATCTCCCTCTTGTTTTTGACTTTCCTGTGCAATTCTTCCGCATCATTATCCTTTATTCTTTTCACTACCCCTTCCAGCTCCTGCTCCATTTTCACAAGCCTTTCCTTTCTTTCATTGTGGCCCTCTTCCAGGAATCTTGAATCAGCCAATGCGCCGCTCAGCCTTTCTATCTCCTTCTCCATCTCCACAAACTTCTTTATCCTGGCCTCTGTTTCTGCCCTGTCCTCTTCAAGGGCCTTTCTTTTCACATCGGAATTCCTTATTTCTTCTTTTAACTCCAGAATCCTCTTTTCCTGATCTTCCCTTATTTGCTCTTTCTGGCCCAGGAATATTGGCTGGTGGCACAGGGGGCATTTGTCAATCTCATCTATGGATTCTTTCAGCTCTGCAGCTGTTTTTTCCCAGGCCTCTTTCGCAGCTGCCTCTCTTTGCAGCTTTGCAATTTCCTCCTGAACCTGTTTCAGTTTCTGCTCAAAGGATTCCTTTTCTGTCAGCAGCTCCCTTAGTTCGTCAAGCTTCTTCTTCCTCTTTTCTGCCTGGCTCATCCTTTTCTCAAACTCTTCTATCTCCTCTTTCAGAAGTTTTATGTTGTTCTCCTTGTCCGCCTTTTTTGACTTCAGTGCTGAGAGCGCGCTCAAAGTTTCAGTGTAGTGCTGCTCGTCCTTTTTCAGCCCCTCTTCCAGGCCTTCCAGCGAGACCTGAACATCAAGCTGTTTTGACTGGCTTTCAAGCTTTTGTATGCCTTTCCTGATATCCTCCAGCTCTGCTTCAACTCTCTTCTTGCTGCCTTCCTTTTCCTCCAGCTTTGTTTTTATCACTTCCAGCTCGCCCTTTATCTTGTTGTACCTGTTGAATGTCTCCTCTTTCTTTGCCTTCTCATTTTTTTTATCTTCAAAATCCTGCCTTGATTCTTTCAGTCTGGGCAGTATTTCATTAAGCTGGTTGTGGAATTTCTCAACTTCGCTCTCTGCCTCCTGTTTTTGCCTTGTTTTTTCATCCAGGTCGGCAACCCTTTCAGAGAGAAGCCTTGCCTTTTCCCCCAGTTTTTTGGAAACTATCTCCGCATTTGACGCTATTGTCTTGTACTTGTCAATCCCAAATATTTTTCTTAAGTTGTTGAGCCTTTCCCTTGGTTCGTCAAAAACTATTTTTTTCATCGCTTCCTGGGGCGTGTAAACTGTGTATCTGAAGATTAATGATTTTGCAGAGGTGAGCATATCCCCGGGGTATCCAATAAGCTCTACGACCTTCGCCTTCAGCTCCAGTGGCGTCATGTCAGACTGCACCCCATTTATCACTATGAATCCTGCATCCTGCTTTATTGCATCCCTGTTTCTCTTCAGCGTTCTCCTTATTTTGACTTCCTTGTTGTCAACAGAAAAGTCCAGCTCTATGAACCCTGAATTCTTGCCGTTTCTCAGCAAGGAACTGCCTGACAATTCCGCTCTCATTATCCCGAACAGGGCAAACTCCACTGCCATCAGGATTGATGACTTTCCTGCGCCAATGTCCCCTGACAAAAGCGTGGAGCCCTCTGGAAAAACAATCTCCTCATCTGTATAGCTCCTTATGTTGTTCAGCTTCAGGGATTTGAGAATCATGAAAAACAAGTGCCAAAAATGATTTAAATAGTTAATGTATATGTGCAAAAAAAATTAAACTTTATTAGTCCCCTTCAAACTCCACCTGGGCATAATAAGGAAGGCCTGCCTCTTTCAGCTTCCTGCTTCCGCCGACATCAGGCAGGTCAACGATGAATGCCATCTCCATAATTTCCCCGCCGAGCTTCCTGACAAGGTTGGCAGCGGCAAGTGCTGTCCCTCCTGTCGCAATGAGGTCGTCAATAATCAGCACTTTGCTCCCTTTTTCTATCGAGCCCCTGCTCATTTCAACAGTGTCCGTGCCGTACTCAAGCTCGTAGGTTTCTGCTTCTGTTTCAGGGGGAAGCTTTCCCTTTTTCCTGACAGGAACAAAGCCTTTCTCCATCAGGTAAGCCAAAGCCCCTCCCAAAATAAATCCTCTTGAGTCTATTCCGACAATGGTGTCTATTTTTTTGTCCCTGTATCTTTTCAGGAAATCCTCAATAACCAATTTGAGGCCCACAGGGTCTTTCAGCAAAGTGGTGATGTCCCTGAATATTATTCCCTTCTTGGGCCAGTCAGGCACGCTCCTAATTCTTGACTTAATCGGCATTTTATAGCTTTTATTTTTTATTTTTTAAATTTTTCCAGCAGGAACTTTTTCTTTGTCAACAATTAAAACCCGTGAAGCCTGTATCATCTGCACTGCTTGCACTCCTCCTCTTTTATCTTTGGGATTGCTGCCACTATCAGTTTTTTGACATTCTCAGAATTTTTTCCCATCCTTTTCAGAATCATCTCCCACGTGACTGGCTCTTCGTCTTCCTTCCAGCAGTCGTAATCAGTTGACATTGCAATTGCCTGGTAGCAGATTTTTGCCTCCCTTGCCAGGATCACTTCAGGCACCGTGCTCATGTTTATTATGTCAGCTCCCCACTGCCTGAACATTTTTGATTCCGCGATTGTTGAAAACCTGGGCCCTTCAATTGTTATTATCGTTCCCCTGTCGTGATGGGAAATCTGGAGTTCCAGCGCAGTGTTGATCAATACATTTCTTAACTGCTTGCAGAAAGGCTCGGCCATTGGCGTGTGGACAACCCCTTCCTCGTGAAATGTCACGTTCCTGTGCCTGGTGAAGTCAATGAACTGGTCTATGAGAACAAAATCATTGGGCTTTATCTCCTCCTTCAGGGAACCGCAGGCTGTTGTTGCAATTATATGAGTGATGCCCTGCTCTTTCAGGGCGTGTATGTTTGCCCTGAAATTAACGCCTGTGGGATAGATTGTGTGTTTCTTTCCGTGCCTTGCCAGGAGCACGACGTCAACACCCCCAATCTTTCCCTTTGTCAGGACAGAGCTCGGCTTTCCATAAGGAGTGTCAACTTCCACTTCTTCTTTTTCCTTCAGAATGTCAGGGTCATCAAATCCCGAACCCCCTATTATTCCTATCTTGACCATCAGGAAAAGGGGTTGCATAAATATATTTAAATTATTATGAAAACATTTATAAAACTACCTAATAGTGGTTAAACATGAGAAAAATCCACCCAAAACATCTCGCAGGCAAGATCAAGGATTATGGCTTTGCTGCAGCCCTTGAAGTTACCATTGTAACCAGTTATGACCATTTTGTGGGCACGCGCTCAGGAAGCAAGCTGTACCAGGCCAGCAAGGAAAAGGAATATGTTGATGAATGCATAAGAAAGTACAATCTGGACAGGGATGATAAAATAGATGATTTTGAGGTGGCAACAGGGCTTGGAATCCTAACCCCCAGGAAGCCAAATTTCAGGATAAGGCCTCTTGACTTTGCAATTACACTTCTCGGGATGAACTCTTATGTCTTTACGCTGGCCTATGAAAAAATGATGGAAGATGCCGACAGGGAAATAAGGGATTTCGCTGAGTTTGCAAGGGACAGCAAAAAGATAAATGCCTTTGAACTTATGCAGAATTCAAGGGAGGAAAGAAACAAGGTTTTTCATTTGATGCCGGGACTGTGTGAAAAGGTAATATCAAAAACAAGGGGTGACTTGGCTGAGCATTACTTCAGTCTTTTTTTGAAGGACTATTTCAATCCAAAGGATTCGCTGGTTTTGCATTCATTGGAATATAAATTTCAGCGCTGGGACAGCAAAAAAAGGAGATTTTTCCTGGAAGAATCTGAAATGGATTTCCTGATAGCCTGCGAAAGGGAAACTTTTTACGAAAAACTGAGAGAGATGGACAGGAACAGGTTTTGCATTGTTGACATCAACCCGTCGGGTTCAGGGTCTGTCCAGCATCACCCTCATTGAATAAACCCCTCCTGCCTGAAGAAAAGGCCCTTCAACTACGGCTTCCAGGTTGCTGGCTTGAGCTATCCGCCTTGCGATGCTGCCAACTTTTGTTTTCTCTTCCTCAACCAATTGCAATTCTTCCTCTGTCATTTTCGGATGCCATTTCAGTATAACATGCACGCCGAAATCAGAATCAGCAGGAAGCCGGGAAGCATAGATTGCCTCTCTGGAATACTCTTCAAGCAGGGTGTTATAAGCGCTTCCCATTCTAGTCACAGAACGCAGCAAAGGCAATCCAAATAAATTACCAGCCACTCCCATTAGTTCTAGTAAGCAGGTAAATTATAAAAAGTTAACTAAAAAACAATAGAAGCCGCTCCCAGTACTCCCGCATCTTCTGTTTTTGAATGTATTATGGGAGTGGGCTTTGGAAGGATTTTCATGTGCTTCTTGGCCTCCCTCTCAGCCATCTTCACAAAGTTCCTTATCAGGGCAATGCTGCCGTCCACGACTATAACCTCGGGATCAAGTGTTACTGCAACATTGGCAAGGCCTATTCCGAGATATTTTGCAGCTGTTTCTATTGCTTCCTTCGCCTTCTTGTTCTTGTTCATTATCTGGGCAATCTCCTCTGCAGTCATTCTCTTCTTTGCCTTTTCATAGAACATCCTTTCAATCGCCCTTCCTGAAGCGTACTGTTCCAGATGGCCCTGGCCTCCGCAGGGGCACTTGATTCCGTCCTTGAGCACAACCCTCATATGGCCTATCTCCCCGGCGCTGTCTGACAATCCCCTGTGGAGCTTTCCATTAATTATAATTCCCGAGCCTATTCCTGTTCCCACAGTTATCCCGACAAGATTCTGGACCTTTTTTTCATAGCCGCACTTGTATTCTGCTATGGCAAAGCATTTCGCATCGTTTTCAACCGCAACATTCATCCTGAGCTTTTCCTCAAGGATTCTTTTCAGCGGGACTTTCTTCCATCCCTGAAGATTGGGAGGGTTGATCACAACCCCTTTCCTGTAATCAGTGGGGCCTGGCACTCCCACACCCACGCCTATTATCCTGTCCTTCTTCAGCTTGTTGACAGCGTAAACAATGTTCTGTATTACCTTTTGCTTTCCTTTCTTTGCCTCTGTGGGCATAAGCAGTTTCTTGACAACCTTTCCGTTCAGGTCCACAAGCCCTGCCTCTATTTTGGTCCCGCCGAGGTCAACTCCTATTAAATATTCCTTGTCCATAAGTCCTCCTATATATTCATCCTGTCCTTGTATTTCTGGGGCCTGACCAAAAATAGGTACTTCTCAGGGTTTTTAATGCAGTCTGTATGGATTGGCGACTTTAATCCCTGGAATCTGGGTGTTTTGTATCTTATCTTCGGCACTGACTTGTAATTCGGGTTTTTTATGAACTTGACCTTGCCATCCTTTTCTATCCCGTAATAAGCCCCGCCGTGCTTTTCAAGCATGTCCTTGTACTGGGACTTGAATTTTCCGTAGACAAAATTGGCCATCACCAGTGTTTCCTTGGAAGGGTTTATGGTAATGTGGCCGTAATTCGGCGGGACGAGAACAATGTCTCCTGCCTTTGCCTTAGCAACGATCACATCTGTTATTTTATTGTTAACCCTTTTCTGGAAAAGGAAAACAGCCTTTCCCTTTATGACCTGGTAAACCTCGGGATATGTCATATTTGTGCCCTTGATATGCGCGTGGTAATGTCCTGTTGTCTTTATCTCCTCCCTTCCAACGTGATTTCCCGGGATGACAGTGATGTCATACCTTAAGTTATGTTTAGTGAAGGCAGGGTCAGGCGCAACATTCCTGTACATATAATAGAATCTTTTCTTCTTGGGATTTTTGGCAAGAAGCACCGGCCTTATCTGCTTCAATGTCCTTACATCAGGCTTGGGCAGATTTACCCTTTTTGAGGTTAATTTATTGTCTTTCCTAAGAAATATTGGTAATCCAGCTCGCCTCTCAAGATTTATCATCCAAACCCCCATAAAAAAGGGGATAGAGCTTATTTATATAGTTTTTTGAAAATTTTAATCAGTTAAGAGTAGTTAAAAAAGTAAGTTTTACATATTATTTCAGAGAATCATCAGAGGATGGAAGACCAAAAAACATCTTCTGAACAATGCCAAAGGTTTCGAGTCTTTCAGACATTTCATTTGGGTCTGAAGTCTTTGGAAGAAAACCCAGAAATAAAAGGCAATCTTAATTCAGAAAACTGGAAAAGAATGAGGAAGGGGCTTGAAGAGATGGAATATGAAATTTTAGAGCCTCTCAGCCTGGTGTGCGGTGTTCCCACAAGCATAATTATAGGCAAGGATGAGTCCAAAGGCCTTAATCATAAAGCAGACTTCGGAAAGCTTTTGCCTACAGGTTTGGAATACCTTTTTATTCAGGAGAGGCGTATTATGTAATACCAGACAAAACACCATCACATTTATAAATAACCTCAAAAATCCTTCTTACAGAAATGTGGGACTGCTTCCGAAAGGGGCGCCTGAATCAGCAAAAATGGGTCTTTACAAATACTTAAAGGAAGCCTGGAAAAAGAACACTTCTGACATTATTAAAAGGAATGCCATCCAATGGCGCAGGCAACCTGCAACTCTCAGGATTGAAAGGCCTACAAGGCTGGACAGGGCCAGGGCCCTGGGATACAAGCCAAAGCAGGGAACCATTCTCGTAAGGCAGAGGGTTGAAAGAGGGGGCAGGAAAAGAGAGAAAATCAGGAAAGGCAGAAGGTCAAAGCACTACAGGCATAGGAAGGTTCTTGACATGAGCTACCAGGCAGTTGCTGAGCAGAGGGCGGCAAGAAAGTACACCAACTGCGAAGTTCTGAATTCTTATTATGCTGGCCAGGACGGCATGAATTACTGGTATGAGGTCATCCTTGTGGAAAGGGTGCATCCCGGGATAGACAAGGACAAAAACCTCAACTGGATCACCAATCCTTCAAACAGGGGCAGGGCCTTCAGGGGCCTTACAAGCTCTGCAAAGAAATCAAGAGGATTAAGGAAAAAAGGAAAGGGCAGCGAGAAGAACAGGCCCAGCAAGTCAGCTGTCTACAGGAGAAAAGCAAGGAAAAGCAATAAATAATTTTCTGTCTTCTTATTGCATATGAACAAGATAGCGAATTGCCCTGGGGAGTTGCCCGTGATTTTGAAGGCTTGGTTGAAAAGGTCAGGGAGATAAAAAGCGATGCCGGTTCAAAATATCTTGTTTTTGTACACCCCCAGAGAAGAATGGACAGGGCAGGAAACCTGCTGGCTCTGGAGCAGAATTCTTCAGACTGGTAAAGCTTAATCCCTTTAAATTATGTTAATCTCACAACCAGCGGACAAAGAGAAAAGATATAAATATTTTCGTAAAATAACATCAGTATGGAGCCGGTCATCCTTCTTATCATCCTTGCAGCAAACATAATCAGCATTGCAACAGGAATCATTATTTTGATAACATTCTTTGCCACATTCAAAAAAACAGGCTTTAGGCAAAAAAGAAATATGATTATTGGAGCGTTTGTGTTCATTGTTGTTGACCCTTTATTGATATTGCTGTTGGCAGATATTTTGGTATCTTCAGCTCCGGCTGTTACTTTTAACCTGACTTTGGCAAACATTTAAAAACTCCTGAAAGCAAAACATATTATATGAAAACAGTTGTGGGCAAGGCAAGGGAAATATTGTTTAATCCCGGTCATTTTTTCTCAAGGTTAAAGCCAGAAGGCATTGGAAAGCCTTTTGTTTTCCTGCTGTGGATTGCGCTGTTTTATTCCATATTGTGGGTTGTCGCTTCCCTGATTATCTCCACGTCATTATCTTCCCTAAATGCCAGCCTGTTTACAGGCATTCTTCTTCCTGCAATGCTTTTGTCGGGGATAGGAATGATAATACTTTACGGAGTTCTTTACTTTGGAAGCGCATTAATCGGAAGCTTCATAGGAGCAGCAATCCTTTATGTCTGGCTCCTGATATGGAGGGTCAATGCAGATTATGAGAGGTCTTACCAGCTTTATGTTTACGGAAATTCTCCTATGTATATTTTCGGCTGGATTCCTTTTGTTAATTTCTTCATCTGGATCTGGTCAATGGTCCTGCTTATCATAGGCACTATGAAAATGTATAATGTTAACAAGACAAAGGCTGTCCTTATTTACCTTATTCCTGTGATTATCATTCTCAGTTTAGCTGCCCTCATTCTTTTTATGTTGTTCAGCTTTGTGGCTCTGTCTAACCTGCCTGTTCAGCAACCATAAAGTTTAAATATCTGCTTTGCTTATCACTCCTCAGAGGTGTTTAAATGGCTTTCCAGTGCAAGAAATGCAAGTACAAGTTCAAGAACCGCGACCCTAACAAGCAGGAGCCTCCCAAATACTGTCCCTGGTGCAATGCAGAGGGCACTGTGGTGCCGTTAAAAACCGCGGAAGAGATAGTCAAGGATATTGATTCTATGCTGGACTAAAATTCAATTTCTAACTGCTTTGCCTTGGCAAGCGTATCCAAATAGCCTTTTGAAGACTTGATCATCCTCACCTGGTTTATCTTTTCCTTGGTCTTTTCAAAGAATGATTTCATTTTGCTGACAACATCATCCTCATTTTCCACCCTTATCGCGAGTATCTCGTCATAGCTGTCGCTGTCAGGGGTGTGATGTTTTTTCACGATTCTGCGCATTTCCATTATCATCTGCTCTGCCAGTTCCTCTGCATCCTCAATCTTCCTGTTGATTGCCAGCTTGTGCTCGTCAGCCTCATCGCGAAACAATATGTTGATTTCAGCTGTTTCATCCTGTATGGAAAAATCCACCAGTTCCGCTTTCAGGGGCTTTATGGTTATTATTATCATATTCCTGAAATGGTTGCCAGGTTTATAAACATTATGCCATTTACCCCATTCGAGTGATAAGCTTTTGCCGCGGGCTTGTAAATAAATTAATAAATAAAAGAATATTTTACGCGCATATGAGCAAGAAAACTGATCTCGGAGCACTGCTGTCAGCTGTGGAAAAAAGAAGAATGGCTATTGAGGAGAAAAGGACCCTTTTCCAGTTTGAGCTTGCCTTTTTCATACCACTCTTCGCGCTTCTCTTCATTGTCACATACTTCTCCCAGAGCGATGCTGTCAAGCTTTTCTTTTTCATACTCACGATAATATTCATAATTATTGACCTGGTCTATTCAATTCTCCTGTACAGGGACGTGACTGAAAAGCAGAAGAGGCTTGAAAAGGTAATCCACGAAAAGCTGGGAGGCTGGGCCTGACACTGGACATTCCTGCGAAAATAATATAAAGTTTTTCCGGCACTGAATTGAAATGGACAAATTTCTGCTGAAAAAGGCGTATGCAGTTATTGCAATAGCCCTGCTCATACTTAACATGATATTTGCAGGGATGGGCTTTTACTCGCAGTTCACCTTTTGGATTGTTCTCGGAGTGATAGGAGCGCTTTCGCTTTTTGTGATGAAGGTCGTGCTTAAGTAAAATGATGACAGAAATAAGGAATTTTGACCTGAAGAACACGCTGGAATGCGGACAGCTTTTCAGGTACGAGAAGCAGGGGGATTTTTACTATTTGGTCGTGCGCGACAGGATATTAAGACTGAGGCAGGAGGGCAACAATCTCTTTTTTAGCGGATGCTCTGGAAAATTCCTCAGGCATTATTTTGCGCTTGACGAGGATTATGAGAAGATAATAAGGAAACTGAAAAAAGACAGGAAAATTGCAAGGGCTGTGGAAAAATACAAGGGATTGAGAATCTGCAGGCAGGACCCCTGGGAATGCCTCATTTCCTACATATGCTCTTCTGCAGCAAATATTCCCAAGATAACCAGCAATGTCAACAATCTTGCAATGTCATTCGGCAGGAAGATACAGCTGGGGGAGTATGTATCCTACTCGTTCCCCACAAAAGAAGAAATAAAGGATTTTTGCACCATTAAAAAATGCGGGTGCGGGTTCCGCTCAAGGTATATTCTTGAAACAGCCGGGAAAATTGATGAAAAATGGCTTAAAAAATTAAAAAAGATGAGCTATGTGGACGCCAAAAAAGAACTGGCAAAATTGCCGGGAGTGGGTGAGAAGATTGCCGACGCTGTGATGCTCTTTTCCCTGGGTTTTGGAGAGGCATTCCCTGTTGACGTATGGATAAAGAGAGCAATGGAAAAGGAGTTTTTCAAGGGCAAAAAAACCAAAGAAAGAAGGATAAGGGAATTTGCGCAGGAAAGGTGGGGAAAACTGGCGGGATATGCACAGCAGTTTCTGTATCACAGGGCAAGAAATGATTAGGAAGAGCTTTATAATCCTCGACGGGGTAGGCATCAGAAAAGAGAGGGGCATCTGGAAAAAAGGAATTCCTGAATGGAATGCCTTTCTTGACGCGAATAGAATAAAAGGAATCTCAGAATTAAGGAAAGCTTATTTTGACAGGCAATTGGTAAGGGCAAAGAGGGAATTGCGCGAGAACAACTCCTTGTTTTTCACAAGCAGGATGCCTTCAACAGAAATGTGGCGTTTGTATAGGGAATTTGAGGAGGAATGCTGTTTTCTTGACATAGAAACCAGCAATTTCTACGGAAACATAACAGTAATAGGGATGTTTGACGGGAGGGAAAGCAGGCAAATGGTCCGCGGTTTCAACCTGGACAAGGAATTGCTGAGAAAAGAACTGGAAAGATACAAGCTTCTCGTTACTTTCAACGGAAAATCATTTGACGTACCTGTAATCAACAGGTTTTTCAACAGGGTAGTGCCGGACATCCCGCACATTGACCTGAGGCACGCCTGCAGAAAGGTTGGGTTGACGGGCGGGCTTAAGCTCATAGAAAAAATAGTGGGGATAAAGAGAAGGTTCGAGGTTGAAAACCTTGAAAGCGAGGATGCGGTTTTTTTGTGGGACAGATGGCAGAAAACCGGAGACAGGAAATATCTTGAGATGCTTGTCAAGTACAATGAGGAAGACACCATAAACTTAAAACCATTGATGGAATACTGCTACGGGAAGCTTGAGAATGAAAGCGGCAATATTTGACATGGGTGGCGTTGTCGTCTCGCCAAAGACGCTCGCCCCGTTCAAAAGGGATTTTGCAAAGAGGCTGGGAGTCAGTTATAAAAAATTCAGGAAGGTTTTTGGCATATGGTTCAACAAGTGGAAACTGGGAAAAATAACAGAGGATGAAGCGTGGAGAGGGATTTTGAAAGACCTGAACAGGGATTATGACATTGCTTATTTTAAGAAAGCAATAAGAAAACAGAGAATTTTCAAGGGAGTTGCTGAATTCATAAGGAACCTCAGAAAAAAGGGAATCAAAACAGCATTACTGTCCAATACCTGCAGGGAATGGTTTGAGCTGAACAGGAAAAGGTTTTATTTTGGCTCCTTATTTGATGTTATGGTGGTTTCTTTTGAGGAGGGCGTTGCCAAGCCTGACAGGAAGATATACAGGACAGCGGCAAAAAAATTGGGTGTAAAGCCGGAAGAATGCGTCTTTGTTGACGACAAGCTGAGGAACGTTGAAGTTGCCGACGAATTAGGAATGGAGGGAATTGTTTACACTTCTCTTGAAGATTTAGTGCAAAGGTTTAAAAACGTCAGGTAGAAGCAAAGTCATACAATATGCAGAGGTGTTATTTATGAAGAAATATTTCTTTATACTGCTATTAGCGGCAGTTCTTGCTTTTTACGGCTGCGCCCAGTACGAGCAGACTGCGGATGGAACGGGGGCTGATGAGCCTGAAACTGCAGATGAGGGAATAGTCACGGTCAGCATGGAAAACATCCAGTTTGTGCCAGCTACTGTTGAGATAAGCCCAGGAGACACAGTTAAGTGGGTCAATAACGACGGATTTCCGCACACAGTGACCGGTTTCGGGGTTGACGTGAATGTTCAGCCAGGAGAGCCCTTCACCCACACCTTTAATGAAAAAGGGACTTTTGATTACGAATGCACAATCCATCCCGGAATGGAAGGAAGCGTTATTGTAGGTTAGAACACTAACATCAACACTGGCGCTGCAGGCACAATAATTAATTTGATTTTTTATATTCTTTAAACAAAAAGTATTTTAATCATAAGAGAAGTATTTTTCCATGGCAAAAACCAAGGACATTCCCGAGATTATCAAAAGGTTAAGGAGGTTTTACAAAAAGCACAGGCCTCCCATAGTCACTGAAATAGGCATGCGAAAGGATCCCTTCAGGGTTCTCATTTCCTGCGTCCTGAGCCTGAGGACAAAGGACAGGACAACAGAGGAGGCATCGGAAAGGCTGTTCAAGGTTGCGGACACTCCGGAAAAGCTGGCAAAGCTTGACGCAAAGAGAATTGAGAAGCTGATTTATCCTGTCGGCTTTTACAAGACAAAGGCAAGGAGGGTAAAGGAAATAGCAAAAACACTCATCAAGAAATATGGCTCAAGAGTTCCTGATTCAATGGAAGAGCTACTGAAATTAAAAGGCGTGGGAAGGAAAACAGCAAACATCGTAATGCTGCACGGCCATAACAGCAAAAAGGCCTTGGCTGTTGATGCTCACGTGCACGTTATCTCAAGCAGGCTGGGGCTGGTTGATACAAAAAACGCTGACGAGACAGAGGAGGGACTGAGGGAAATCCTGCCGAAAAAGTACTGGCCTGTTTACAATGACTTGTTGGTTGTTTACGGGCAGAATATCTGCACAACAACCTATCCAAAGTGCGGCTCCTGTGTCATCCCTGAATATTGCATATATCCTCATAAGGATTTTAGCAGGAAGGTTAGGGCTAAAGAGCAATATTAGCATCAAATTAATAAATAAGAAAGGAAAAAGCGGTTTTAATGAAGATAGACCACAGGCACAAGCTGCTGAGAAAAAGCAGAAATTACCAAAAGCTGACATTTGAATTCCTCTTTTATTCGCTTGCCAAGAACCTTGCTTATATCTTTCTTGTCCTGCAGCTCCTGAACATTCTGGGAATCATCAATTTTGACCTTGACCCAGACCATTTCCCTGCATTGTCGTTAAGCGGGCAGTGGGCGCAGTTCCAAAGCTTTAATTTCAATCCAATAAGCATTTACCTTCATTTCATCTGGATATTCTTCCTTGTGGTCAGGGCAGTCACCCTTACATTCATTGACCATATAACCTCAAGCCCCTTCACTGCAGGAATCATTGCCATACTGCTGGTCAATATGTTCCTTCTTTACAAGGGAATGAGCCACGGGGCTGCAAGGGAAAGCTGGAAAAAAAGGAGCATTTTCAAGTTTATGTTCAAGGAAGTGCTTAAGGGGGGTAATCTGCTTGAGGATGCCTTGTTTATGATGTTCATGATTGATGTGATTATTTTTATAACAACGCCTGAGAAGAGCCACATTTTCTTCCTGCTGGCTGTTTATCTTGTAATGCTGAGCATAAAGCTAACCCCCGCGATCTCAAATATCATATCCGACCTGCTTAACGGATTTGAAAAGTCCTTTCTGCACAATGACAAGATTATACTGGCTGTCCTGTTCCTTGACATAGTTGCTGTTTATTTTGACTCCAAAAGCATGTTTACCCTGTTTGTTCTTATCATTGCCTACACTGCCATTGCAACGGGAATACTAAACCTGACGAGAAAGATGAAGCAGCTGCACGAACTTCTTTATTATCCCCTTTATTTCGGGCTTTTGGTGTTTTATTTCAGCATCTTTGCTGTGCTGGCAGTGTCATCCGCAGTTGTTGCAATAGTGCAGTCCCCAATCCTTGCCTATTACGCCCTGAAGAGGAAAAAACTCGCCCCCAGCTGGCTTTTGCAGGCTGTGAACAGCGTATTTCTCGTGATTCTGCTTATTTTGGCATTTTAAGAAATTATTCCGCGCTGAAGTTCTGGTCTATGAAGTTGACCATTGTGTGATTGCCTGCCAGCTGGTATGCCAGCCTGGCATTGGAGCGCTGGCCTTCCTTCAGCATCAAGTCACCTAATTTGCTGAGGTTGTCCCTGTCACTGGCCTTGTGAAACGCATTTGCAGCCAAGGAATAGTTGCCCTCTTTCAGGCAAACCTCTCCAATCTCTGAAAGCTTTGCCTTGTTTCCCAAAACATTGAACACCTCAACAGCTATGTCCAGCTTTGCTTTTTCCAGGCACTGCTCTCCAACAAGAGCGAGCTTTTCCGAATCCCCAAGCGCCCTGAAGGCCTTCACAGCTATTGACATTGCCCCTTCGTCAAGGGCCTTTTCACCTATTCCTCTCAACCTCTCTGTATCCCCAGCAAGCGCATAGGCATCCACTGCGCTGTTAAGGTTGCTCATCCTCCTGAATTCATCTCCAACAACCACCAGCTTCTGCCTGTTCTTTGTTTTAGTGAATATCTGCATTGCCTCTGCCAGCCTTCCTTTCTTGACCAGCTCGTCGCCCACGTCATTCAGAATCCTGTTTTTTGTTTCCAGGTCAAACATAGAAAGGTCAACATTATCAACCCCTTTCTCCAGTATGGTAGGGACCAATTTGCTGAAATCATTCATATTATTCCAGAGTAGTAAACTAGTATAAATAATTTTCTGTTAGCCAGGAATAGTGCTTTTTTAAAAATTAATAAAACTGCCCCTTTGGCGAGGCAGCTAAATCCAGAAACTTATCTTTTCTTCTTGGTCTTTTTCTTGGTCTTCTTCTTAGCAGACTTTTTCTTGGTCTTCTTTTTTGTTGCCTTCTTCTTGGTCTTCTTCTTAACAGACTTTTTCTTAGTTGACTTCTTAGCTGCCTTCTTTCTTTTTTTTGCCACTATGTTTCACCTCTTTAATTTGTTAGGGATAACTATCCAAAAAGATTTTTTATTTAAAAAGGTTTCGATTATTCCTGTTCTCGACGGAAAAAAAATTTGAGGAAATCATTCAATGATTGGCATTCCATACATCCCATCGCATCCTTCTCTTATCTTTATCATTCCTTCCCTGTTTTTGCTTATGACATCAGAAAGCTTTTCCCCGACGACATTTAGCAAATCTTTCTTTTCCGCGTTTAGCAGGACATTCATTTCATTCCCGAAATTCCTTATTAACCTGTAATAAATCTCCCAGCTCTTTTTGGTTGCGATGCCTACATTCAGGACTTTGGAAATCAGTTCAGAAAGGGGAATAATTTTTTTGAACGGCGCTGCATCTTTTGGAACAAAACCTTCAGGCCTGTCTGCAAGTTCCTCCACCCTTTGCAATACCCCCACAGTTAATGGCTTTCCGCATTTTTGGCATAAGTTATTCAGCTTTATTGCTTCCTTGGGGGGAATGCATATGTCGCAGTTCCTGTGCCCGGTGAAATGATACTTTCCATACCCGGGGTCAACCTCTATGGTTGAATTCAGCCCTTTGCCTGTTCTTATCGCGCCAAGTATTTCAGGATAATCGAATTCCGTGTCAAAAATTGTGGCTTCCCTCCCCATTCTCCAGGGCCAGAAGCTGTGGGCATCTGAAAATGAAACCAGGTTGACTTTGTCAAGTTTTGAAAGCCTCCAGTTCATTTCAGGGTCAGATGACATTCCTGTCTCAATAGCGTGTATCTGTCTTGTCTTTTCGCCAAAGCATTCTTCCAGTGAGTCAAATCCCGACATGCTGCCAAAAATGCCGAACCAAGGTGTCCAGGCGTGGGCAGGTATTAACTCTATGTCCTTGTCTATGCCTCTCATCATTTCCACAAACCCGGGGGCGTCTATCCCGAAGATGGGCCTTCCGTCATAGTCAAGCCTCCACCTTTTCCCTAGTGCTTCATTTATCTGGCTTGCAATGTCAAGGTTTTTTGCAAGCATTACCAAGTGCAGTTTCCTGCCCTTTCCTCCCTGGGAGTACATCAGGGATATTTCTGTGCTGAGCAGGAATTTCTGGCCTTTCTCTGACTGGTAAATCCCGCTTCCTGCGCTTGTTTCCTCAAGGTTTTCTTTTAGGTGTTCAAACCATTTGGGATGGGTGAAATCCCCTGTGCCAAGAAGGTTTATGCCTTTAATCTTTGCGTATTTCTCAAGATTGGGGATGGTAATGGACTTGGAGCATCCCCTTGCGTAACTGCTGTGAATGTGAAGGTCTGCTATTATCATTGCAAATGCCTCTAAGTTTGGATTTTAAATAGTTTGTGTAGAATATCCAAACAAACATTAACTATGCATCCTTGCGAATTCATAGTCAGCAGGCAGGATTCCTTCCTTGACAAATCTTTCAGAAATCCTGTCTGTCAATGTTTCCATAGCATATTCGGGGTGGGGACTTATGGGAAGCCTAATTCCCAGGGCTTTGTTTACAGCTTTTATCATAGCGCCTGCCTTGGGAATGTTCCTGACATTCTCAGCTTCGCCTATTGCTTGTTTATAGTCCCCCTGTGAAAAGCAGAACAAGGCCTTGTTAAGCCTTGCTGATTCCAGGCTGCTCCTGTTCAGGTAATCGAGAGCGCGGCTACTGGCCTGTATGGCTGCTGCGGCGCCAAGGTTATTATATACCACGTTGTCATCTGAATTGCCTAACAATGCCTGGAAAATGCCTGCCGCTCTTCCCGGCTCGTAAATTGCGGCAGCTATGGCGAAGTCGTTGTCCACAATTGTGTCTTTTCCTGTTTTTCCTTTAATCCTGGGGTAATTGGAATGATTGGCTTGGGCATAAGCATTCATCACAGCCTGAAAGCCAAACCCTTTTATCAGTGTATTCGCCATTTTGTCCTCCTTAATCAGCGCAGCTTCCAACAACATCTGGTGAATGTTGGGAAGGTCCTGGTCTTTTATCAGCTCAAAAGTTTTCTCCAGCCTGCCAAGGTTAATGTTGCATCTGGCAAGCTCCTCTACGGCCTTGTCATTCCTGAAAAACATTGCAGCTATTTCAAGAAGGGTTATTGCCGTGTCTGTTCTGCCTTCTCTTTTATATGCAAGCGCCACATCCAGGCAGTTGTCCTCGCCGACAGGCAGGTCTGTAAGAAACGCCCTGTACTCATCCCTGACAGTCTGAAGCGCCTGCTGCAATCCCCCAATGTCACGCCTGTCCTCAGGCCGGACTGCCAGCCCGCTTTCAAATAATTCAGGGAGACTGCCGGGCCAGGATTCAGCCCTGTAAATATTGGTGTATTTGGACATTTTTTCATTAAGAAGGTTCCAGAAGCACTGTGTCAGGGAAAAAACATCTGACTTTTCAGAGGGCATATGATTTTCCTCATATTCAGGGGAGGCATAAAATGGCTCTACAGAAATTCCAAAATTATCAAGGGATGCGAATCCTACGTCAGCAAAAACATTGGTCTCCCTTATGTTTCCGTGAGGCTGCCCTTTTGAATGCGCATATTTTAAAGCATCTGTGAGCTTGAGCATTATCTCGAGCTTTTGGTCCAGGGACAGCTTTTTACGCGAGATCAGTTCCTGCATATTGGGCTTATCTGTATATTTAGTCAAGGCAAACGGCCTTACACTCCCCCTGTCCTCACACCAGCCAAGCTCAAAAACAGGGACAATATCCTGATGGACAAGGGATATCTGGGCTGAGGCATTCTGCTTAAGAAGAAAATCACTCTTTTTCCCCTTGGCAATCTTTGCTCCCATAAGCATATCGTGATGCATCACTGGATAGGTGCTGAAAGCACCTGAATCCCTGACAGGTTTTGACTTGATAATCCTGCATCCCTGGAATTTCATCATAAAACAAATGCTGGAAAGATATAAATAGTTTTCTGATGAGATTGAAAAGATATAAAAAGCCCTTTGCATAATAAATAACAATGGCAGTGTACATCCCGAGCGAGGACTCCTTCCTTCTGCAGATTGAGGTAAAGGCCTATGCCAAGGGCAGGGTGCTGGACATGGGCACAGGAGCTGGAATCCAGGCATTGACAGCGGCCACCTGCAAAAAGGTAAAGTCTGTTCTTGGAGTGGATGTTGATGAGGGATCTATTCAGCACTGCCTGGAAAAAATCAGGAACAGGAAGGTGAGTTTTGCCGTCTCTGACCTCTTCTCAAATGTGAAGGGAAAATTTGACACAATCATCTTCAATCCTCCCTACCTGCCTGCAGATAACTATAAGAGAGATATCTCTGTAATCGGGGGCAAGAAGGGCTATGAGACTATAGAGAGGTTTTTTGAGGAAGCGCACAAACACCTGAACGAAAACGGCATAATTCTCCTGCTCTTCAGCTCAAGGACAGGAAAGGACAAAGTCAATGAGATTATTGAGAATAATGCTTTTGAATATGAAAAGCTTCAGGAAAAGGGAGTTGGCCTGATGGAAAAACTGTATGTTTATCTTGTGAGAAAAACTGGCATATTAAAGAAACTGGACAAGCTGGGAGTGAGAAACATCAGGAAGCATACCAAAGGGCACAGGGGAATAATCTACGCAGGAAGGTTCAGGGGGAAAAAGGTCGCAGCTAAAGCCCAGAGAGCAGATGTTGAGGTGAAGAGCATTCATAACGAGATTAAATGCCTGAAAAAGCTTCAGGATTACGAAATTGGCCCAAAGCTGGTGTATGCTGGCAGGGATTTCTTTGTTTATGATTTCATTGAAGGCAAATTCATAGAGGAATTTGTTGAAAGGGAAAGGGCAAAAAAGAGAATCAGGGAAATTTTTAGGAATGTTATGCTGCAGTGCAGGCAGCTTGACAAGTTAATGCTGAACAAGGAGGAAATGCACAATCCCTACAAGCACATAATCGTGACAAGGCAGGGCAAGCCTGTTCTTGTCGACTTTGAAAGATGCAAAAAGACAGAGGACCCCAAGAATGTAACCCAGTTCTGCCAGTACTTGAGCCACGGCAGGATGGCGCATATCCTGGAAAAGAAAGGTATTCTTATTGACAAGGAAGAGATGAAAAGGGCAGCGAAGGAGTACAAAGGAAAATTTGATGAAAAAAGCTTCAGGAAAATAGTTGAGCTGATAAAATGAAGGATATTGAACCCGGGATTTACTTGCACTACAAAGGCCAGAGATATGAGGTTTTGGGAGGGGGAATTCACACTGAAACAGGCGAGAAAGGAGTGTTTTACAGGGCTTTTGAGGACCATCCCGAAGGAAAATACAAAAGAGGGGATTTCTTTTTCAGGCCAAAGGAGGTGTTTCTTGAGGATGTTCTTGTTGAGGGAAGGAAAGTACCGAGATTCAGGCTGGTGATAAGGAAATGAGAGGTTTTGACAAAAAGGTGTGGGATGCGTGCAAGAAAATCCCCAAAGGAAGGGTTTCTACATACAAGGAGATTGCAAAAAAGCTCAATACCAAAGCTTGCAGGGCAGCGGGGAATGCTTTGAACAGGAATCCTCATTCTCCTCAAGTCCCCTGCCACCGTGTTGTGAATTCTGACGGCAGGATGGGGGGATTTGCAAAAGGGCAAAAGGAAAAAACAAGGTTGTTGAAAAAAGAGGGGATTAACATCAAGGATGGCAAAATCATTGATTTTGAAAATGTGTTGTTCAGGTTTTAAAGTGCTTTTCCGGCAATTGAGCCCTTCATTCTTTTCCTGAAACCTGAATCATATGATTTTTCTTTTGTGTTTTTTGTTTTCCCTGAATGTGATGGAATCTCTCCTGCCATATTAAGTGCTATGTCGGGGAAAAGTCTTGACATTCGGTAATGGTTTGAAGAGAAATATGATTCCATTGCAGGGACTGCAATTCTCTCAAGTGTTTCGCTGGGACCGCTTATTGTCACCTGCATGGGGAAGGGCATCCCTGCCTCACTTTCAACAGAAACATCAAGTCCGTGCTCCCTTGTATTTTTATATGCTTTTGCAAAGTATTCGTTGCAGCCTTCAAGAGCGGGGTCCTTAAGCGCTTCCCTTGCGCTTTCCTTCAATGTCCATCTTATTGCAGCCATAGTCCTCCTTCGCCGCTTTTTTTAGAATCATAAAAATAAAGAATTTTATTCTTTCTTGTTCTTCTTCTGCTTCTTTATCTCCTTCTCAAGGTCAAGCTCGTCAAGCAGTTCCTTGTACCTGTTCCGGATTGTTACTTCTGTCACTCCTGCCACGTCTGCGACTTCCCTTTGGGTTCTTTTCTCCCCGTGTATGAGTGCGGACACGTAAAGTGCGGCTGCTGCTATTCCTGTAGGCCCTCTTCCCGAGGTCAGCTCTGACTTCTGGGCCCTTTCCAGTATCTCTATCGCTTTTGACTGAGTTTCGGGCTTGAGCCTTAGTGAAGATGCAAACCTTGCTATGTAGTCTGCAGGGTTGCTTGGCAAAATCTTTATTCCAAGCTCTCTTGTGACAAACCTGTAAGTCCTTCCGATTTCTTTCTTTTCAATTCCTGAAGCTTCGCTTAATTCATCAAGTGTTCTTGGAACGTCGTGCCTTCTGCAGGCTGCGTATAATGAGCCGGCAACCACTGATTCCATTGACCTTCCCCTGACAAGCCCTCTCTGGACTGCAAGGGTGTATATTCTTGCAGCTTCCTCTTCCACCTGCTTGGGCAGTTTCAGGTATGAGGAAACCCTTTTCAGTTCTGCAAGCGCCAGCTTTAGGTTTCTCTCAATTGCTGTTGAAATCCTGTACTGCCATTTCCTTAGCCTGAAGAACTTGTTCTTTCCTTTTGTCCCTAACTTGAAGAGGTCTGCTTTCTGCCCTACTTCTGTTCCCAGTCCCTGGTCGTATTGAGTGTAAGTTGATGGCGCTCCTGCTCTCCTCCTTTTTTCAGAGCCTTCGCTGTCAAATTCCCTCCATTCCTGGGTTGTGTCCACCATTTTCTCTTCCACAACCAGTCCGCAGTCCCTGCAGATTATTTCTCCCTTTTCTGTGTTGTAAAAGAGGTTTATTCCGCCGCATTCCGGGCATTTCTTGACATAGTGTTGCTGCATCATTTAATTTACCTAAGTGAAACTATTTTCTCTGGATTATACTCAAAAATACCCCCTAACTCGATAATCTTAAAAATATGATGTAAACACTAGTATATAAAGGTTTCGATTTTTGTATAGTCTCTATATATAATAATATAGGCTCAGAAGCCCTGCAATGGATGATTATTATTTACAATATTGTAATCTATTTTTCCTCTTTGAGCAAAGCATCACATAACCCTATTATCAGCTTAAACGCCACTGATATATGATCATTAAGGTCTTTAGCATCCTTTATCCTGTCTGCACTAACCGCCCTTTGCCTGGCCTGCATCATAATTGAATTTATCTCTTTCTTGTCCATAAAACCACCTCCAAAAACATTAAACATTATCGCCTATATAAACATTCCGAAAACAAAAGCATTTTAAAACAACGGATTTTCATTTCTTCCTATGCCGCGGTCGCATAATCTGGTTCACGTTTGCTCGCTAGCGCTCGCAACGTGAACGCCTCCCCACTAACGAGGGAACTCCGTTCACGCGTGTCCCGCCCCGAGCATTCGTGCAGAAAATTGCGCTGGTCTTGAACCGTAGCAAGCTAACCAGTTCCGAAAGGAATTCCCGGTTCAAACGCTGCTGCATTCCCTGAAGGGAATGCTCGCTGAAAGTCCGGGCCGCGGCGTTTTTAAAAAAATGGTGTAAAGGATGAAAAAACAGCTTTTTACCGGAATTCTGTTTGCATCTTTTTTCCTTTTTGGATGCGCTGAAAAGACAAAGATAACAAATTTTGAAGAGTGCGTTGCTGCAGGCAATCCTGTTATGGAAAGCTATCCAAGGCAATGCCAGGCAGACGGAAGAACATTTGTTGAGGATGTAGCAGAACCGGCCATTACCCCGGAAGAAGCGCTGGCTGTTGCAAGGGAGAGTTAATGCGCTGAGCAAGGAACCCTTAACAAAGCTGAAATCTCGTACAACACCTTCACAAAGACCTGGTGGATTGACCTGGAAACTGAAAGGGAAGGCTGCAATCCTGCCTGCGTTGTATATGAAGAGAACCAGACGGCCGAGATTAACTGGAGATGCACCGGCCTGCTACAAGAATGAAAAAACCAGGAGTTTTGGGAATTGTATTCGGAGGCTTAAGCATATTGCTGGCTGCCCTCTTCTACCTGAATTTCAAGATAACTGTTTTCGGAGGAGGGCTGCTTGCAATTATCTTCTCAATAATGGGGCTGGCATTATCTGCAGTGCAGCACAGGCGTAAAAAAGGAGCAATAAGCAAGGCAGGCATCGCCGTAGGAGTTGCAGGGGTTATCTTAAGTGTTTCCGTAATAACACTCTTCCTTTTCAGCTTCAGATAAACAGGAACAGGTTAAAAATAAAAAAATTTAAGTCAGCCTTGCCGCCTCAAGAATTGGCAGGTTGGCTTCTGTGGGGACATAGATTACTTCGCTTGAACCATCGTGCAGTCCCTGAATCCAGAGATATCTCAGATAAGCCTCGTTCTCCTCCAGGCTGTCCCCGATTATCCTGTTTGCCTCTGCAACACCCTTTGCCCTCTCAATCTCAGCTTCTGCCAGCAATTTGGCAGATTCCTTCTTCGCATTTGCCTCCTGAATCAAAATCTGCCTGTTCCACTCTGCCTGCTTCAGCTCAGCCTTTCCGGCAAGCTCTTTCTGCCATACCTTATACATCGGAATAATCCACATTAAGGCGGCAATTAAGACAACAATTATTATGATGGGAATAAGCACCGTCTTGCCACTGATTTGTTTTTCCTGCATAAAAACACCTCCGGAAACTAAGAATAGATCATTTGTTTAAATACTTAACTCATAAAGGCTCCCTGAAACTCCCATACAATTTTTTAGAAAATCCTACAAACACTACCCTTTCAATATCATCAGAAATCTCAAAATCCCTGCGAGTAACCTTTATTTTTGGCATGAAAAGGGAATGTCAGGAAAATATATAAAACTTACTTCTTCCAGATTGTCTTGCCGTTTTCCTCAATTTCCTGAATCCTGTGAACAGGTATGAAGAACTCCCTTCCTTTTTCTTCAGTCACGAGGAAGTTGTGCTCTATCTTTTTTATTTTCCTGCGGGGCACTGACTCTGTCTCGTTCTTCTTCTCGTCGTAATAGTATATAACATAATTCTCTTTTTTCTTCTTCCTGCTCACTATCTCATTAAGCAGTTCCATTGTCTTGGCAATCTTCCTGCTCAGCGGGTCGAACTCCTGGAAAATCACTCCTGTAACAGTAAGTATCAGCAGTCCGAGGAACAGCGAAACAAAAGGATTGTCAATTATTGGAAAAAGGTATAATGTATCCCAAACGCCCCTCCAGAAAAGCACAACACCCGTCAATACAAGAAGGGCTGCCAGATACCTCTTGTCTATGGGGGTTATCTTGAATTTCATTTTATCCTGTAGCCGTCAATGTCCTTGAGCATTTCAACGGCAAACCTTAGTTTTTGCCTGCTCTCTGAATATATCGTGAATAGCTTGTCTCCCTTTTTTACTTTCTCCATTTTATGCCTGTAAATGTACATTCCCGCTCCCTTGTCTTTCGGGGCTCCGGCTATCCTGGCTATTTTTGAGATTGAGAGATTGTCAATGTGGGAAACGTGCCCGGACTTTTTTGCCCTCACCTCGTGCTTGAACTTCCCCGGCTTTAAAACTCCGGGAATTATGTTCCTCTCTCCCTGCGCCCTTATTATCTCAACCATTTTCTCATATGCCTTTCCTGACTCAAGAAGCTGCCTGGCAAGTTTTTTCGGCTTGCCGGCCATTGAAAGCATTTTTTCTGCCATCATTATTGCCTTTTTCTTCAGGTCCTGCGGGGCGCCGGGAGAGTTCATCAAGACCTTGAGCACGTCCCTTGCCTCCAGCACAGGGCCGATGCCGTTGCCTATTGGCTGGCTTCCGTCGGTGATTATAGTCTCCACCTTCATTCCAAGCCCCTTGCCTATTTTTTTGAACTGCCTTTCCAGGTGGCGCGCTTCCTCTTTTTTTGATATTTTTGTGCCTTTGCCAACAGGGATGTCTATTAGCACGTGGGTGCTGGAAACAGAGCCTTTCTTGGCGAGAATCGAGGACAAGAGATTGCCTTCCGCGTCTATGCTTAGGGGATTTTCAATCTTTATTATTTTCTCGTCAGCAGGAGCTAAATTCACGGCGCCTCCCCAGACCACGCATCCGTTTGTTTTCTGCACGATCCTCCTGACCTTTTCAAGAGGAATTGTTACATTTGCCAGCACTTCCATTGTATCTGCTGTTCCCGCAGGGCTTGTTATGGCGCGTGAAGAAGTCTTTGGAATTATGATGCCTGCTGCCGCAAGTATGGGCACGACTATCATTGTCGTCCTGTTGCCCGGCACCCCGCCTATGCTGTGCTTGTCCAGCACGGGATGCTTGTCCAGCTTTAATGTGTTGCCTGTGTTTATCATTGCCCTTGTGAGGCTGACGGTTTCCTTCTCTGAAAGCCCGTAAGTATAGCCTGCAGAGATGAAATATGTGGTTTCTATTGAAGTCAGTTTGTTATCAACCATGTCCTTGACAATGGTGTGAATCTCTCTGAAATTCAGCTCTTTTCCCTCAAGTTTTTTCCTGATAAAATTAACAGACTCTGGCTTTTTTTCCAGGAAAATTTTTACCCTGTCCCTGTCCTTTGCTCCCAGTTTTTCCAGGCTTTCCTCAAACAAGCCAATCTGGCCCGGGGCAACTGCCTTTTCAGACTCTGCTATGTCCAGGACTGCTATGGCCTCCTTCCTGCCTTTCTTGATTCTTATCCTGTCCTCAAAGAACAAGTCCAGTTTTCGGGCGTCTTCCCTGTTCAGGATTGCCACCAGGATTCCCCCCGTGGCAATGTCCATGTCCTTAACCCTTAGCTCCATGGTCGAGCCTCTCTTCCTGGTATATGTCAATGAAGGTTACGAAGAATGTCAGTATGATAGGCCCCAAGAGAACGCCCACTATTCCGAAAGCTGAAATCCCTCCCAGGATGCCTAGCAGTACCAGAATAGGATGCATTTTTGCCCTGTTTCCTATTATCTTGGGCCTGATAAAGTTGTCAATGGTGGACACAGGGAATATGGAATAAACAAGCAGTCCTAAAGCGAGCAGAATGCCTGTGTTGTTATTGGAAAGCACAGAATCCACAAGATAAACCGCCACTGTGGGGGCCCACACGATTGCCGTGCCCACTATGGGAATAAGAGCTGCCAACGCCGTAAGGATTCCCAAAAGCACAGGGCTCTTCACCCCGAAAATGAAATAGCCGAAGCCTGCCAACGCTCCCTGTATTCCCGCCACTATAAGCATTCCATAAATGGTTGAGCTAATCATCTCCTTTGTTTTCCTCATCATCGTGGCAGAATGCTTCTCCTTGATGAAAAGCACGCTGAACATCTTTTTAATGACCTTGTCCCCCTCTTTTAATGAATAGTAAAGGACAAACAAGAACACCACAAGCTGAAGCATCAGCGCCGGTATTTTCAGTATTATCTCATTTGCCTTGTCAATAAGCCATTGAGTAACCTTGCTTAGTGCATCCTCAAAGTAAAACCTGGCCTGGTTTTTGGTCATAAAATTGCCGGCCCAGTTTATTAATCTGCAGCCAACCCCTTCTGCCTCGCATTTCCCCTCTGTAAACAAAGAGGCGGATTTTTGCTTAAGCACAATGTAAGAAGTGTATGCGTCTTCAACAACCGCCTGCGTCAGGAAAAACAACGGCACTGTGAATAGGATTATTACAAGAACAGCTATTATGAACGCCGACCAGCCCTTGCTCTTGATGCGTTTTGCAAGCCTCCTGTGCAAGGGATAGAAGATGTACGCGGCTATCAATCCGGCGATTATGGTAAGTATGAAGGGCTTTATCACCCACAGAGCGAGGACTAATAAAGCTACAAGAAGGATTGAGTAAACAATAAACCTTAACCTTTCCTTTTCCATTTATCCTCCATATCCAGCAGCATACCTTGCTGAGGCCTGCTGAGCCCTGTATGCCCTGAAGTTTTGTATTAATTGATTTAAGTAATTTTTGATTTCTTCATAATTTCTCACGTGGCTGATTTTGAAACCCTTTGAAAGTGCTATCGTGCCTGTGCCTGTAAGCCTCTCAAACAGGCTCCTTTTCACCTTCACATACTGGACATTAGAGTAAAGTATGCTCTTGAGCTTATTGCCGTAAAACTCAACCCTGTTTGAAAAGAAGTCATAATGCCATTTGTTTGCCCTTTTTTTGGTAATGAAAAGCTGGGCTGTGAGCAGGCCTGCCAGCGCTATTATCACCAATATTGTGATCCACAAGGGCAGCTGGCTTCCCAAAAGATAAAAATTTATCCAGATTCCTCCATAAAAAGCCGCACACAACCCTATAAGCTTGAAAAACTGCGGCAGCAGAAAACTGCTTACACTCGGTTTCACGCTGTACTGAGCAACTTCCATAAATTCGCCTCTTTAGAATAACATATTAGAGTGTTTGGTTTAAAAAGGTTTTGCATTAATACTGTTATGTATTCCGGGCTGGCACTGCCCGGCGTGGTTGTCAGTTAAAACTTGTATCTTGAATAAACAGGGTTTAGAAGCAAAAACAACGACGTCGGATTTAAATTCAAAAAGCCCTCTTTTTCAGCCATCTAAATCCGCACCAAATACTTCAGTTCCTCATAATTCTCAACAGCGGATTTCAGGTTTCTTATAGTTTGAACATGATACCTGTCAAATTCCTCCCTGCTGAAATGCCGCTCTTCCCATTTATTGTACAGCCACATAAACTCCGTGATCTTGCGCTTTATAACCAGAAGGGGGATCAGGCTTTTCTCCTCAGGGAGCAGCTGAACAGCCCCATCATAAGCTTTCAGCAATTCTGCCAGGTGTTTCTCCTGCATCTGGCCTGCGTCGTCTGTTAATGCATAGCTCATAGTGACCGCGATTTCCTGGGCCAGCAGTCCGGGATTTAACCCGTCAAGGTCTATTACCCTGAATTTGTTTGCTTTCCGGTCAAACAGGATATTGTTGAAGTGCAGGTCAGAATGGATGAGCTGCGTTCTGCATCCCTTTATGTCTGCTTTCTTAAGACCTGATTCTGCCAGGCTGTATGCTTTTTGAATTGTTCCTGCAAGCTGTTCTAAATAGCTGTCTTCAGACCCTTGCAGGCTTTTGACAGTTGCCTTCACACGCCCTTCCTCATTTTCTTTCCAAAATTTCGCGTTTGCTTCAAAAGATTCAACCTTGGCCATTGCTTTGTCAAAGCGGCCCACCACCCTTCCGGAAATTGGAAACACATTGGGAATATTTGATTCCATCACAGGCTTGCCTGGAAAATACTCATAATAATAACCCTCTTTTCCTCCGATGCGCAGCAGGCTTTCGTTCAGAGGGCAGATTGCTATGTCATCAATTTTATGGGCGAGCCTGAGCCACTGGATTTGTTGCTGGATGCGCGATGACATCTTCGCATCAAACAGTTTCAGGATGTAAAATTTTTTCCCGGCCTCCATCCTGTAAGTGTTTTTGTTGGTCCCCCTCTCCAAAAGAGAGGCAGTTTTGACAGCAATGCCAATAGAAGAGAAGTACTCCTTAATCAACTGCTGCATTTCCATAAAACCAGGAGGCTTGTTTTGTTTTTAAATGTTGTCTGACCAGGTGCTACTGAGCATAAGCTGTCAGGATTAATAGTGGGCCCGGCCGGATTTGAACCGGCGACCCTCACCATTTTGAAACGATACAGAGCGATATTCCACGTCAAGGCAGGAAACCATTCCCTGGTCTTAACTCACTCGCTCCGCTCGCTCGTCAAGGCAGCGGAAATCAAAAATTTCCTGGTCTTAACTCACTCGCTCCGCTCGCTCGTCAAGGCAGCGGAAATCAAAAAT
>CAZAIK010000007.1:0-15761 GCA_964485195.1 uncultured Methanosarcinales archaeon | reverse complement strand
CCTGGTCTTAACTCACTCGCTCCGCTCGCTCGTCAAGGCAGCGGAAATCAAAAATTTCCTGGTCTTAACTCACTCGCTCCGCTCGCTCGTCAAGGTGATGTCATTTGCGGGCTTGACGCGTTTGATGACACATCATGCGCTAGCCACTAGACCACGGGCCCTATTGGCTGATGAGAAATATTTGGTTTATAAAGCTTGCGGATAGCTGTTCATCCTTTTACTCCTACAAAAACCGCTCTTTTTGACTTTTTAGTGTATTTTTTCAGGGAAAAATTGTCATAGACAGAGACTTTGAATCCCATTGATCTCATTGTTTTGATTATTTCCTCCGGATCAAACGCCCCCAGCTTATGCTCGTCAATCTCAAAATCTACTTTTCCCTTGTCTTTTACAAACATTAGAAAAATTGCATTGAATATATTCTTATCTTCTCCTGACGGGTGCCACTGGCTTATTCTCGCTATTTGCAGATCCTCCTCAGAGTAAGCGTCAATGTTTGCGCAATCTTTTGGCCTGCCAACCCTGCCTTTTTTTGTCAAGCCCAAGTCAAATATCACGGCCCCTTCTTTATTCAGGGTTTTGTAAAAATTGCTTAATGTTTTTTTAATTTCCTTCAAGTTTGTATTATAATTTATGGATGTAAACATACAAATTATGGCATCAAACTTTTCTTTCAGGTCCAGTTCCTTCATATCGCCTCTAATGAATTTAACGCCTTTTGCTTTATTTCTCGCGATTTTCAGCATTTCCGGGTTTATGTCCACCCCTGTCACAGAATATCCTTTTGCTTTCAGTAGCTTGGTGTGCTTTCCTGTGCCGCACGCAACATCAAGGATTTTCTTTCCTTTTAACTTAGGTTTCTTTAAAATAGAATCTATAAAATTAACTTCCTTATCATACTCTTTTTTAGAATAAATTTTATCATAATATTCTGCAAATCTTTTGTACAGCTGTTCCTTTGCCATAATTCATAGTGGAAGCAGACATTTATAAATATTATTGTTTGAGGATTGTGAGTTTTTTATCCTGCCTGAAAAGGTTCATCTGGCTCTTGTTATTGACGACGCTGCTGGCTATTTCCGCACCCCGCTCCTTCTTGTATTCGTGGGAGCATTCCTCCATTATGGGGCAGGCGTTGGCGCAGGAGGCAATATTGTTTTTCTTGCATATCTCAGCGCCAAGAATCCACACTGCCTCGTCAAGAGCAAGGATGTCAAGATAATTCTCAGCGCAGAAATCGGACAGTTCAATCGCAAAATCCTCTGTAAGCAACCTCCTGACACTGCTGGGGGCCTTGCCTCCGGAGTCATAATCAAGAATTCCCACTGTGTTAAAGATCCTTATCTTGTGGGTGTCTATAGCAGGCAACAGTCTCTTTGGGTCCTCAAAACTGGCGAATCTGTATTTATGGGCATATTGGGTGAATAATGCAGCTGTTTTGTATGCAAATCCGGGCAACTTGTCCTTTCCTTTTGCCATTGCACGAACAGCCTCCCTTGGCTCCGGAAACCTGGCAAATATGTTTCTGGGGTCGTTGTCATAAGAGTTTTTTATAACAGCCCTTCGCCTGACCAACTCTCCTGCCCTTTTCCTCGCAAGTCCCATGTGCAATTCATCTTGTAATGCATTGCATAACCTGCTTTCAGGATAGCTGTCAATAAAGTCTTTGTGGTAAAGGTGGAAGCGGGCGTATGCATCGTATAATTCGTTGGAAGGGACCCTTGCTGTCAGCGCGCAGAAGTTCATCAGGAAGTTAGCGTGCTCCCTTGAA
Source organism: uncultured Methanosarcinales archaeon (assembly GCA_964485195.1). Lineage (GTDB taxonomy): Archaea > Nanobdellota > Nanobdellia > Woesearchaeales > CAIVOO01 > CAIVED01. The sequence continues at coordinate 13,990 of CAZAIK010000007.1, read as the reverse complement.
CCTTTCTCTATTTCTTCAGGGATTCTTTCATCAGGAAGCCCTGCTGAAGAGAAGATATATGTCTTGTTCCTCAGGCTCTCCACCAGTTTGGGAATGACTGCCAATGCTCTCTCCTTGTTGAATTCATAAGGCATTGATTAAAAGAAACAGAGAAAAGACTTAAAGTTTTGGTTTTCTCTTCCTGAAGACCACATATCCTGCAAGGCCCACTGCAACTATTCCTGCAGCTATTCCTGTGCCTATGTAAGGTGATGCGCCTTCTGCCGGGTTGATTTTTCCTGCGACGTCAAGCACGCCTCTCTTCACATCTGAAAGTGTTCCCTTCACGTCCTCAACCACAGACTCTTCTTCCTCCTCTTCTCCGAGATTGACCAGCCTTAAGGTAATATCTGCCTTCCAGCTCACGAAGCCCTGTTCGTCAACTTCCCTGACAACCTCATTCAGCCTCATGCTTAAGTCATCTGTGAAGTCCTCGTTCAGGTCCTCTATGGTTGTCCCTCTCTCAAGCAGTGTGACAGGTATCCTTGGGGGATGTATCAGCATGTCTGCGCTTCCATTCGTGACCTGCGTGAATTCTATGGTGTACTCTTCCCCTTCAAATTCAAAGCATATTAACTTATTTATGTCGATGTAAATGTCCTCAGGCTCTCCGTCTTCGAGGTCAAAGCACTTTTTCTCTCCGGTCAGGGTCAAAAGGCCTGATTGACCTGATGGGGAGCCTCCTGTGCTGCTGCTTCCGCCACCACCGCCGTCACTACCACCCCCGTTTGACTGGTCGCTAATGGTAATCGTTCCTGAGTCTGCTGCTGATAGATTGTACTTGTTGGATACGACAATGCTGACTGTGTAAGTCCCGCTTGAGGAGTATGAATGTGTTTTTGAATCTGTAGTCTCATTCTTTTTGACTTCGTTTGCATTGCCATCCCCAAAGCTCCATTCATAAGTGTATGGGCTGGCTGACTCATTATTGCTTGAGTTCTGGTTGCTTATCTCAACATTTAAATTCACATTCTCCCCTGTGTTTGCCGAGGACGGTACACTGAAGTTTTCTATCACAGGGAAGTATATGCAAGAGCCGTTCAGTTCTATGCCGTTCACTGTTCCTCCGCAAACCTCTGTGCCGTTAATCACTGAGTTGCTTATTGTCTCATTGATTATTGTGCCGTTGATTATGGTTGAATTTGTTATGTTTGAGTCTATGATAGTTGAATTTATAATATTGGAATCCTCAATAGTGGAATTGTCAACAGTGGAGTTGGTAATGTTTGAATTGTCAACAGTGGAGTTCGTAACATTTGAATTGTCAATTGTGGAATTTGTCACTTCAGACCCTGTAATGTCAGAGTCAGAGATGGTTGAGTAGGAAACATTTGAGTCAATTACTGTTGAGTTGTCTATTGTTGAATTCTGTATGGTTGAGTTCCTCACTATCGAATCCAGGATTGTTGAGTAGTTTATTATTGAATCATAAACCTGGCTTCTGTTAATAAGGCTGTAGTAAACCTCTGAGTTGTTCACAGTGGAGCTGTATATTTCTGAATTAGTTATGATCTCATTGTATGTTGCGTTGGAGTCAAGTATGATTGAGTTTGTTATTGTTTTCGTTCCCGTAATGTCACTGTCGCTGATTGTGGAAGGGTCTACTACCTGGTTAACGCACTGGGTGTTGGTAAGCTCGGTTGGGCTTGTTGAGTTTCCTATTGCAGTGCAGTTATGTATTGCTGTTACGTTTGTTAGTATTGCATAAGTAAGGTTATTGTTTCCCGTGATGTTCACCACCGGATTTCCCTGGACGGTTGAGTTATGCATCCAGGTTGTGTTTGAAACAAGAGTTTCAGAAACATCTGAAGATGCGTTGTTAGCGTAAAACCCTCCATAAATTGTTGAGTTTATTATCGTGCCGTTTCCTGCTGAAGGCGAGGTTGTGTTGATAACCAGTAACCTTGAACTGCTTGCCCCTTCATTCTGGTTTGAGGAGGCGTCAGTGCAGTTAACACTCCACGTGTACGCCCCGTCTGAAAGGGTTAATGTGAAGTTTTGGGTCACCCCTTCTGAAACTGAGTTGTCCGTGATTGTTGAAGTGCCGTTTATAATCAGTTCACAGTGTGCTATGGCGCTTTCGGAATCTGTTACATTATACTCAAATAACACATCATTTGAGATGTTCCATTCACTGCCGTCTGCCGGTGATTCAAGCATAACAACAGGGGGTGAGGTGTCAGGAAGGGCTGTTACGTTCACCGTTGCTGAATCGGTTGAGGAGCCTCCATCGTCGTCACTTACATTAAGGCTGACTGTGTAGATTCCTGTTGCCGTGCAGGTGTATGTTGCGTTCTGGCTTGCTGAATCATCATAAGCCCCATCGTTGTCAAGGTCCCATGCGTAACCAAGAGGGTCGTTTATCCCTGCAGGGTCGCTTCCGCTGCCGTAAAGTGTTAAGTTCTCGCCTACTGCGCAGGTGTATGGGCCTCCTGCATCGGCAGTGGGGGCAACATTGTCCACTAATGCAGATGTTGTGGTTGTGTTTGTGGCTCCGCTGTCATCAACAACTGTGAGCGTCACTGTGTAACTGCCGTTTTCGCCGTAAGTGTGATTCGGGTTCTGGACAGCTGCTGTGTTGCCGTCTCCGAAATCCCACGAGTACGCCACTATGCTTCCATCAGGATCGTAGCTTCCTGAGCCGTCAAATGCAACAGGGCTTCCCTCATCTCCTGAGTAAGGTCCGTTAGCATCGGCTACCGGCTCCTGATTAACAACTGCCTGTTCAGTTACATTAATGCTGAAAAGCCTGCTGGTGCAGTTGTTTGCATATCCTGAATCATCGCACACTGTGAGATTTATTTCATAAACCCCTATCTGAGTATAATTGTATGATATTGGAAGCGTTACAAATCCCATGCTCTGGTTCTGGCTCCCTTTTATTATGGTTGAATCATTGAAATTGAAGGTTAGGTTGTCTCCGTTAGGGTCCCATGCCAGGACTGTGAAATTTGAGGTTGTGTTAACCTGCGCGTTTATTGTCTGGTTCTCTGAAGGTGCGACTATTGTAGGAGGCATGTTGGCCAGTGAGTCTGTGACATTGATGTATGTTGTGTAAACTCCTGAATAGCCCCAGTCGTCGTCCCACGCCTCGAATGTCACGTTGTAAATTCCTGTGGGCCTTCCTGTGCACACAAAGGTAACTGACGAGTTCCTGTCTGCTGTGTTAATCTGAACAGCGGTATCGTCTGTAATATTCCAAAGATGCACGAATGTGTCGTTGCCCGGGTCTTCAAGCATTACGAACAATGTCACGTTGGAAGCGTTGCTGACTGTCTGGTTGCTGCATATGTAAGGTCCTGCCAGCAGAGGTGTTGGCGGGACATTATGAACAAGCAGCTCTGCATAGTCAGGGTCGCTCACTCCCCCGTCCTTGTCCACTGCTCTCACAGCAATTGTGACATTCCTGTCGTCAGTCCAGTTCATTGTTATGTAAGGTGTTGCGGTAGTGTTGTCAACTGTGAAGGTTCCTCCCCTGTAATCAAAGTCCCATTCGTAAATCAGGCTTGCCTGGTCCACTATGCTTGGGTCTGTTGCATTTGCCTGCATGGTTATTTCTGTTGATTCATTTGTCTCATACAGTGGCTGCAGGAAGTTCACTGTCGGAGGCAGGTTTATCGCATTCACGGTTATTACAGCTGTATCCTGCGTCCCGTCGCTGTCTGTCACCCTCACCGCAACATCATATGAGCCGCTGTCTTCAAATGTGTGGCTTTCCACAGCATTTCCTATTGCAAAGGATGAAGGGTAATTCCAGTCCCATTCGTACTGAACAATTGAGTCAGGGGATGATGTTGAGTTTGACGCATCATAAGTTCCTGTCTCTCCTTCATAAAGGGTGAGGTTTCCTGTAAGGATGGCAGTCGGGCCCAGGTCATTCACGAGGATGGTGACGCTGCTTGATGCGGAATCACCGTCAAAGTCTGTCACTGTGCACGTTGCTGTGTATGTTCCGTTTAAGTAGGAGTTTGTTGCCAAAACACCTGTGTCTGTTTTAGTGGTGATGTTTGGGTTCAGCCCTCCATTGAAGACAAGATTGAAAGTGTAAGGAAGGTTTCCTGACACTGCTGAGCAGTTGAACGACACGTTCAGCAATTCGTCCCCTGAGGAAGGATTTGCTGTGAATGACACTGAAGGCACGCTGTTGCCTATTGTAATCTGCCTTGTTGTGCTGTTAACGCTTCCGTCGCTGTCTATTACTGTCAGGGCAACATTGTACGTGCCGTTGTATAAGTAAGTGTGGGTTGCGTTCTGCTGGTTGCTTACTGAGGTGTTGTCCCCGAAGTCCCAGATGTAGCTCAAAGGCGTATCATATGCAGTTGACTGGTCAGTGAAGTTTACCTGCTCACCTTCAAGGGGAAGGTTAGGGTCCCATGTGAAACCTGCCACAGGAACTGTGTCTGTCACAACCATTGCAAGGGTCTCTTCATCTGTGCTGCCGTCAAGGTCTGTGACAGTTAGCCTTACAAGGTAGGTGCCGTTCTGGCTGAAATTGTGATTTATTACAGGGTTTGCAGTGACTGTCACATTAGTTCCGTCACCAAAGTCCCAGGTGTAATTTGATATTCCATCAAATGCCGTGCTCGCGCCGGCATCAAATGTTGCCTGCTGTCCTTCCACAACAGGATTTGGGGTTGCTGTAAAGCTGGCGTTTGGCACTGAGTCCAGGACCACAACTATTATTGAATCATTATCTGCGCTTCCGTCAGCGTCCGTGACTGTGAGGTTTACCTCAACCAAGACAGGGTTGTTTGTAAGGTATGGTCCGAAGGTGTAATTTGTTATTTCGCCTGTCACGATTGTTCCGTTTATGTTCCATTCATAATTTAATGGCTGGTCATAGCCTGCGGAAAGGCTTGCATTGAGCACTGCCTGGTTTCCCTCCACCACTGGGTTGGGTATTGCGAATCCCTGCGCATTCGGTGCTGTATCGTTAACAACAACTGTAAGGTTGTCAGATGCCCTGCTTCCGTCTGAGTCTATTGCTGTGAAAACAACTGTGTATGTTCCGTTCTGCGTGAAGTTGTGCGAGACCACTTGCCCGTTCATAGTGGAGCCGTCATCCTCAAAATACCATTCATAATCCACTACCGCGTCGCACCTTGGGATTGCGCTTCCTATGAATGTAAGGTTGTTCCCTTCAACAACATACCTGTCAGGGCCTGCCTCAACTATCGGCACTGTGTCGTTGACGAAGACAGTGTTTGTGAATACAGAGGAGCTGAAGTCCCTGTCAGTAACGTTAAGCTCGACATTGTAAGTGCCGTTCTGCGTGAAGTTGTGAACAGGATTTTCAAGCGTGGAATTGCTTCCGTCCATAAAGTCCCAGAAGTATGACAATATGCCGTCATATGCTGAAACATTGCTGGTGAACTGCACATTAGTGCATTCATAAGGCGCCTGCGGGGTCCAGTTGAAATTGCCTACAGGAACTGTGTCATTTACGTTTATGGTAAGGTTGGCGCTGCCAACGTCACCGTCCCTGTCCGTGACAGTGCAGACGGCTGTGTAAGTGCCGTTTTGCATATAGTCAATAGTGTAATTCAGGGTTGTCTCATTTCCTGAATAGGTGTCTGTGACTCCGTTTCCGAAATTAAATGAGTATGAGTAAGGCCTGTTCCCCGTGCCATTCTGCACGCTGCAAGTGAAGCTGACTTCCATAGGCTCTGTACCGTCAGTTACATTGGAAACAAGTGTTACAACAGGCGCGTTGTTCTGCACAGTTATCTGCTCCATTCTTGTGGACTGGTTCAGGTCATTGTCCTGGACTGTCAAGGATACATTGTATGTGCCGTTTTCAAGATATGGTGATGGCACGTTAAATGTGTTGTTCAGGAAGAATGGTCCGTAAAAGTTCTGAACCGACCACACCCAGGAGGTTATGTTGCCGTCCGGGTCGTTTGCCTGCGCGATGCACGTTATAGGCTCGAATTCCCTCAGGGCTGTTCCGCCGGTCTCATTGTAGCAGGTAATGTCAGTTATGTTGGGAAGAATGTTTGGTATCTCCAGTATGTTTACAATTACTGAGTCAGTGTCATACAAGCTGTAGGAATCATCCACTCTTGCGACTATCTGGTGCGTTCCGACTGACAGGTTGCCTGTGCTGAAATTCTCTGAATTTGCCAGCACTTCTGCATTTTCCATCCAGGTGTATGAGAAATTCACAGGGCAGGCGTCGTTTGCCACTGCCACTGCTGAAAAGTTCACCATAGTGCCTTCTGAAAAGTTTGAGTTGTTGGCAGGGGATGTTATTGTGATGCTGGGCGCCAAGTGGGGCACGACCGTGAAATTCACTGTTGTGGAGTTCTGTCCGTTCCTGTTGTCTCTCACAATCAGCCTTACTGTGTGGTTGCCGTTCCCGAAATAGGAGGCAGGCATTGTGAAATTGCTTGAACTGCCGATTACATTGCTGTTCCATACCCATTGGTACTCTGTTACATTGCCGTCAGGGTCGTATGCTGATGCATTGAAGAATATGTCCTGGCATTCGTTTATGAATGAGTCATTATTGTTGGGGGAGATTATCTGCGCAACAGGCAGGTCGTTTGGTATTTCAAGTATCTCTATCTGGATCTGGTCTGAGCCTGACCTGTTGTATGCATCAATGGCGTACGCTGTTATGGTGTGGTTCCCAATGCTGAGATTGCTTGTGCTGAAGCTTCTGGACTGGTTCCATATCTGGTTGAAGTTGTCCTCCCATATCCAGGTATAGTTTGTGGGGCATACTGCGTCGTTGTTGACTGCCGTGGCGCTGAAGTTAAGCAGGGTTCCCACGTTCCATTGGGTGCCGTTAGCTGGCTGGCCGATTGTCACTGTGGGTGCCTGGTGCCTTACTACCTCAAAGGAAACTGTTGTTTCATTGATGTTCCCGTCTGTGTCTGTTACCCTGAAGGTTATTGAGTGGTTTCCCTCTCCAAAGTAATATCCGCTTCTTGAAAAGGTGAGGTTGTTGCTTATGGAAGCGCTGTCGTAAATCCAGGCTATTGAGCTGATTCCCTCAACGTCCTGGGCTGTGCCATTAAAGAGTATTTCCTGGCATTCCACGTATTGTGAGCCATTCACAGGCGAGATTATTGTTGCGTTAGGAGGGTTGTTTGTTGTCAGGTTGGCTCCTATCACTATATATATGGTGTCTGTTGCATTTGCCTGGCCGTCGTCTGCAACAAAGTCAATCTGGTGGGTTGCGTTGCAGGTCAATATGTCCTGCGTGGTGTTTCCATAACCCAGAAGATTGTCTATGCTGGAAAACCATCTGAGAGTTAAAGGGTCGTTGTCAGGGTCGTATGCTGAGCCCTCAAAATTCACAAGCTGCCCGCAGCTGAAACTTGTGCCGTTCACAGGCAGCGTGATGTTTACCACAGGAGGATTGTTTGCAGGTGTTGCGTTTATTGTTATTGTTATTGAATCATTTGCACTTACTCCGTTGCTGTCAGTCGCCACCAGAGTGATTGTGTGCGTTCCGATTGAGAGGGAATCATAGCTTACTGACGTTCCTAAACCGAAATTGCCGTCAACATCAGAATACCACTGCAAATCTGTTCCTGTCAGCACACCATCTTCAGGGTCAACTGCTGAGCCTGTGAACAGTATGCTTGTCCCGTTGAAAAATGAATCGCCATCATTCGGCGCTGTAATCTGAACTAGTGGTGGCTGGTTGACACTCTGGGGGTCAATGACAATCGTGATTGAGTCAGAACCCGTGCCTCCCTGGCTGTCCGTTACTTCAAGGGTGATGACGTGGGTTCCCACTGAAAGCATATCATAGCTTATGTTATTGCCTGTGCCGAAACCGCCGTCAATGTCTGAAAACCACTGGTAAGCATTAGGGTCCCAGATTGTGCCGTCCTCAGGGTCATTCGCTGTTCCTGCAAAATTTATTGATGTGTTTTCAATAAAGGATTCGCCGTTATCCGGATTGGTAATGTTGACCACAGGAACCTGGTTGGCGCTTGAGTAAACATATATTGAGTCCTGGCCTATGTTAATCCATCCTATGGATGAGCCGTAATATTTCTTGACTTTGCAAGTCCAGGTGTCCCCTGCAGATGTATAGCTTGGGGAGACATATGCTCCTGAAATAGAAGTGGACTGCCCGTTCCTTTTCCATTCATAGGTATAGCCGGAACCGCCCGCCTGGACAACGCAATGCAGGGTGTCCAGGTCATTTGCAGGGTCTGGCTGTATGACAACAGCCGGGTCAGCCATTCCCATGGGAACAGCTAGCAAAATCAATATTGCGAATATAAAAAACAAGTTTATCTTTTTCATTTGATCAGTATAAAGGCCCCCTGTCTCCTGGCCTTATTCCAACCTGAAAGTAAAATCCTTCTGACGAGGATTCCTTGACAGAGTCTTCGTGAGGGTCCTGCTCAGCCCACTGCCATTCTCCTGACACGTCAACAAATGCGTCCTGTCCAAGTATGTCCACTGGAATTGCCATTGCAGGTCCGATTCCATATCTTGCCTGGTCCCACTGGCCATCCTCAACTTCTGAATGCTCCTGTCCATAGGATGCCTGCATTCCCACAGGGCCGAAAGGAGTTTTCAGGAACAAAACTCTTGCCATTGCGTCAAGGCTGTCGTTGCTGTAGTCCCCTTTTGTTTTCTGGTCTGGAATGTCCAGCCCTTCAACGTCAAATTCTACCTTGCTTTTGCTGTCTCCGTTCAGGGAGTTGTAGCCAAGCACGAGGAATGCCTGCTGCTCTCCGTTCCACAAGTCTGGAGAGACATATCTTCCTTCAAAGCCTCCTGCCTGCATCTCCCTTGAAACTTTAAGGTCGTTTTCATCGTCATTTCTTTCAATGTTCTGGACTGCAAGCCCTACCGGAACCCAGCCCAGTCTTAGCTGTCCGTATTCTGAATCCAGAACCAGATCAAGCCTTCCCTTGGCTGAGCTTCCTTTTTCTTTTCCGCCAAAGGATTCGTATTCTCCTGCAACACCCACTCCTATATTGGGGTGGAACATATAAACAAGCGCTGCATTTGCGCTTAAATCCTGATTGTGTGCTGTTTCCTCTGACTCCATTGGAACCCCGTTTTCATCAGGGTTTTCAACAACAGACTTCCACATGTTGTCTGTGTACCTGAAATTTGCATAAGCATCAAGCCCTTCAAGTCCCTGCAGGCTAATCCTTGCTCCCAGGTCCTCTTCATCTAACTTTCCGTTCGGGACTTTGTTGTTCTTTCCGCCATTTACATCTGGCTTGCCATCCCCTGAAATGTCATCCTGAGACTTGGTGATGTCAGAAGGCGGTGCTACGGACACGCCATTGCTGTCCTGCTTGGCTGGTTCTTTATTCCCTTTTCCTTCGCAGGGCACGCAAATGCCGTCTCCGTCTATCTCATAATCAGCAGGGCACTGCCCTGACTGGACATAAAGGTCGCCCTGGTTTACTATTGTCTTGACAATTATATGGTCAGCCACTGGCCTGACATTTTCAGGTGTCAGCGCGAGGCTTTCCCCTTTCTTTATGATGATGTGGCCGGGCCTCACTCCTGTAATGCTTCCGTCAGGGTAAATCACGTCTTTGAAAGCTCCGTCAGGTCCTCTGGGGAGTTGAAGCTGTTCAGGGTCTATCTCCTTTCCCCTGTACTGCCTTACGAATCTTGCAACAATATCCTCTACCTGTGGCCTTGCCTGCTCTTCAGGTATCAGGTGATATCCAAGGGAGTTAAGAGCGTTTGCTATCTGCTCTGTCTTCCACATCTGCTGGTTTTGGGGTGTCTTGTAACCTTCAGGATTGTCCAGTTCCAGTTCAAGGTTTGCGCCGTTGACTTCTGCATCCCAGGCAAAGCCAAAGAATGCCGCCTCATTTTTTTCAATTGTGTTGTAAACATCACCTCTTGTCATGCCCAGGTCATTAACAACTGTTAAGGGTTCCTGGGATTGGTCAATAACAGGACCTCCCCATTCCCACGGCATGCCTGCGCCATCAGGATTGTCAGCTCCAAAGCCTACCTGGGGAGCCAGTGCGAATGCCAGTCCAACAGTTCCTGCGCCTGCTGCGACCTTTGCGAGGGTTCCATAATTTTTTTCTGTGTTTATGGCGCCTGTAATCTTGTCAAAATATTCCTGCGCCTTTTCTGTCAGGGAGCCGTCTTCGTTTGCTGCGAAAACAAGGTTCAGTCCATTGGAAGGCTCAATAGCTTCAATGTCCGGCCTTTGCCTTAGCGTGCCGACGTTGTTGGCATACCAATCTGCAGCAATATCAAGAACATCCCTGTTAAGTGTTTCCCACATAGCAGTGTCCTTTATGTCAGTATTTAGAATCTCTTTTAGAGTGGAAGCTTCTTTCTTAATATTATTCTTGGCATTTCTTAGCATGTCTCTCATTTTTTAACCTCGCGAGCTTTGGATGGCTTTTCCACAAAAACACCCTTTTTACCATCTTATGGTAGCTACGTTATAGGGAGGTCATATATAAATGTTTTGTTTTTGACTATGGATTAGTAGTAAAATCATTTTGCCAGGTCTTTTGCCCACTATGATGAATAAAATCAAAACAAAGAAATACCTTGCCTCTGGAACGATGCGAGAAAACAGAAAAAGAAGTCCAAAATGACTTCCTTTTGGTTCCAAAACGTTCCAGAACTGTTATTTTGATTTTGCTGGTTTTTATAAAAAACAAACTTTAAAGGGCAACTTCCTAACTTTTTCTGTCTTTTTATCTTGTGGCCTTCATTGCCGGAATTGCCCAAAAATGATTATGTCCGCTGGCCGGCTACTTAAGAAAAACCATATTCTTCTTGCCCCTCTTCTCCTTGTGTACTATTTTGCGCTCTTCCAGCTCCTTGAGAATCCTGCTAAGGCTGGACTTTGGCAGCCCGGAAACTACCCTCAGGGTTCCCTGCTCTGCCCTGCCTTCCCTTTCCTTCAGGATGTTAACAACCTGCTTCTCCTCTTCCTTAAGATGATTGTCCACGCCGACTATTGGCTTGTATTCCAGGCTCTCATTCTTTTTCTTCCTGCTCCTCTTTCGCTTCTCCTTCTGCTCTGCCTTTCTTCTCTCTTCATACTCTCCTGCTATCTCTGCCCTCATCATCATTTCCCTCTCAAACCTTGACTTCTTGAAGAACCTGATCAGAAGGTAAACTGCAACCAGGATGCCGAATATCAGGAAGCCCAGCAAAATTCCCGGGGCGTATTCAGCCAGCCAGCTGACCCTGGTTACAGATATTCCGTTGCTGAATATTACCGGAAGCATGATAGTAGAAATCACCATAGATTTAAAAAAATTGTTTTTGGGATAAATCCACAAAATATAAAAATAAAGGCGGAATTGCCTTTTGTATGGGGCGAATAGGATACGAACCTGCAGACAACCTGAGAAAGACATTCCTTGACATAGTCAAAAAGTGGCCCTGGGGGATTGTTATTATCGTGGCTGATGTGGTGTTCCTCACGGTTTTCAGCTTTGTCTACACGCTCTATTTCAGCAAGATAGTTTCTCACGCAAGCGCCATAATGCAGCAGACCCCCTCAATGACCTCTGCCCTGCAAAGCCAGGACATTTACTCAGCCACTCCCATAGCCCAGGACATAGCAAGGGAGCTTCTCCAGATAAAAAAACTGGCGTTTTTCCTGGCAATATCAATATTTGTAGTGTGGGTGGCCTTCCAGGCATTCAACTGGTGGAACGCCTTCAGGATTTCAGGAAGGAAAGCGGAGTATCTTCAATACCTTAAGGGTTTCGCTGCTGTCAGCGCGATATGGATAGCGCTTGTATCCCTAATAATATACATTTCTGTGCAGCTGTTCTTCAGCAACGCGCTTGCGTTCCAGAACGCCCCAAATGAGTCAATACTCAGCATTGGAATGATTGCGGCATTTGCCGTGATAGGCTATTTTGCGCTTGTATCCTATTCACTGAAAGGCACTGTCAGGGAAGTGCTCAAGAAAACAGTGCTTTTCTCGTTCCTGAAACTGAAAGTGCTTGTCTCCTATATTATCGTGTTAATACTTGCTTTGATTGTCAATTTAATAACCTATTTCCTGCTGAGCCTGAGCATCATAGTGGGAATCGTGACAGGAACGATTTTATTGCTTCTGCTGTTCGTATACGCAAGAGTCTATATGATAAACGTGGTGCAGGAATTGGACAAGGAAAAGAAGAAGGTCAAGAAAAAAAGAAAAAATTAGCCTTGGTTTTCTTGCATCGCCCTCATCTGCGCATATGCTCCAAGGGTCTGCTGGTACAGCCTCATTAATGCCTGCGGGTCTGCAACTCCCTGTGCGTTTACGCCGAATGTTTCCAGGTATTCATGCATTGCCTGAATATCATCCATTGTTCTCAATGGAACCCTGCCAAGCAGATTTTTCTGCTGGTTCTCTACAAAGCTGTCAAGAGTCCCCTTGACAGATTTTGCTGCTTCCTCAGGCGTGAATCCATTGGCATTTACCTGCTTCACTGTGGCTTCAAGCACATCTCTTGATGCAAGGCCGTTTGCAGACTCTATCTGCCTGGTAACCTCTGTTCCGTTGATGTCCATGTTCTTTGAGGCAAACTTCTGGTCGAACTCCTCAAGGTCTTTTTCGTCCCACCCCAGCACTTTCATGAACATATGGCTTCTCTGGTATTGGTTTATCCTCTCAGAAGTGTCCTTTTCATCCGCTGCCTTGATTGCTGTAACATAACCGTTTTCATCAGTCTCAACGCTGGAGTCCAGGAGTATTTTGTAAGAGCCTGTTTCCATTACGTCAAGGCCGTATTTCTTGCCAGACTCAAGAATCTCATCTGACACTTCCTTTATCTTATTAACTCCTTCTGAATATTCTTTGTTTTCTGGCATTTTTTTGCACCTCACCTCTTTAAGGTGATTTTGTCACCTTATAGTGAATAACAAAGTATAGGTCATATATAAATGTTTCGTTTTTTACTACTTATAAATGGGAAAAAAGGCTTTCTTTTTAAATCCTTTGTTTTGGCACTCCAAAAACACCTCAAAACCGCTAATGCAACCGAATGGCGAATGCCTGCCCTCTGTCCCTCCCTTTCACAGGGTTATTCTTCATTTGCCGCCTGAAGGATTATGACACTTGGAAGCGCCAGCTAAACGCACTGCGCTTGGCTGTTATCAGGGGCTTCTTCTTTTAAAAAGGCAGGGTTTCAGGCATTTGCAAGTCCCAAGCCCACAACCCCGGAATGGCAGCAGAAAAGAAGATTATGAACATCCAAAAACAAGCAAGAAACACCCCTAAAACCCCCAACCAAAACAGAATGCGCATAAATAGTGTGATCTGTAATTCAGGTTTCGCTCTAGAAGTATTCTTTCATGCTTTTGATTAGAAGAAGTATTGAATCATATTTTACCCTTACAATTTCTTTCGCTTCAGGAAGGGTCAATTTTTTATTCCAATTTCTGTCCATTTTTTGTTCAATTTCATTAACAGCATCTTCAAATGAGCTTGTGCTTTTTAGGAAAAAATGGAATAAATCTAAGAATGTATCAAAATGTGCCATTGCATCAGCACAAGCTATTATTTCAGCTTCTAATGTTTCAGGATTTGGACCCTTCCTTCCTCTATGAGTTAAAACACAATGCTCCACTTTTTTAATAGATTCTTCATAATATCCCAGCTCTTTCAAAATCTTTTTTGTTTCTTCTGCTCCTGTGATATGATGCTCATTTTCTTTTACAAATTGCTCTCTTTTTGTTGCTCTTCCGATGTCATGTAAATATGACGCAATTTCTACTACTTCCAAATTCGCATTTAGTTTTTTTGCCAAAAGTAGAGCATTTTTTACAACGGGCAAAATATGATATTTATAATCTTCTTCTGTATAACTTTCTTCTGCAATTTCTATAATTTTTTTCTTCATAATAAATCAAAAGTACGATGTATATATAAATGTAACGAGCGAAACCTGAACTCAAAATCCTTTCAGGATTTTGCCCCGCTGCGCTCTCCTCCTTTCAGTCGTCGGGACAGATAACAGGCATGCCGATGTTA
>CAZAIK010000006.1:0-99216 GCA_964485195.1 uncultured Methanosarcinales archaeon | reverse complement strand
CATACACACTAAAAATCTCCCCCTTGTGAAAATCCTTTGTAAGCTTATATTTCCAGACCTTCTTTATTAAATCCAGTTTCAGAGTCATTTTTTCGTTATGTAAATCCTGGGAAGTTTGCCTTCCAGCAGATATTTAAATCTTTCAGGGTCTGTTCTTGCACACTCCATCAGATAAGGCGGCTTAATTCGCGTTGAAATCAAGGAAACCCCTCTCCTAAAAAACGGCTCAGGATATATCGCTGCGCTTCCTCCCTGGATTATTGCCTTTTTGCAGTTCTTAGCATAATCAAGCAGGGTTTCCATTGTCCCGTTGCAGAGAGCTGAACCGGTGATTGAAACAAGCTCTGAAGCCTGAATCATTTTCTTGTTGTCTGAACCGTCAGAGATTGTTATAATTTTGCCTGGGAATTCTTTCCTATAATGAACAATTCTCTCATAAAAGCTTTTATTTTCTTTATTATAGTACAAATCGCTAATGTGTATTTTCCTGATTTTTGTTTTTTGTATGATAAAATCCATAAACCCTCCAAAGCCAATAACTGTTGCAGAATTAACACCTGAAAAAATTGAGTCATCCCTCTTGTTGCTTATGTTGAAAAGAGGGCTATCTGCCATGAGACTTGTTGACAGGGCCCCTACCAGACAGGTTTTTAAGCTTAATTTCAGCAGGTTTCTGGAAGAACCCTTAAAAAGGCATTTGAGGAGCAGGGGATCTGAGTCAAGCTTTCCCATCAAAAATTTCTTGTTTCTATCCTTTTTTTTCTCTGATTCAAATTTAAAATAATTAAGAGCTGTGCCCACCCACGAATTATTCAGCTGTATCATATTGTCCGGATTGCCCAGCAGAATATCTGCTATTTTGAGATTCTCCAGTTCCAGCCTGGGTTTTATTATTTCGAAGGTTTCATCCAAGATCATAGCGATAATTATGCCCCACAGGTTATTAAAATTTTTTATTTTCCAGAAGTGGCTGTTTTAAAAGGCTGGCTTTTCTAAAGTTTTAAATATCCTGATGCCTTGTTTTTTATATGAATTTCAAGCGAGTCCTGTCAAATTATAGCATAGGCAATATCAAGGAAATAGGGAAAAACAATCTTTCCACAAACCCCTTAAACAGAACTCGTGAAATTATTACTGAAAGTATTGAAAAATATTTATTAAAATTAATTGGAACTGAAGACCGGGAAAAAGTTGACAATGAAATTAAAAGCATTCTCTTTTTTGAGAAGAAAGGGTTGCTGCCTGAAGGCTTTCTTGTCAGGACAAAAAATGGCAGGATTGGCGTGAAAACCCAAAAAGGATTTTTTATCCTAACAAAATATGCAGGAAAAAAGATTAATTCTGTTTTTAGGGAAAAACTCGGCAAGAGTATGATAACTAAAATAGCCAAGCGAATTGCTGAAATGCACAAAATAACATCATACTTGGATATCTCCCAGAAAGAGGACGCTTTCCTCTATCTTGTAAGCGAACTAAAGCATTATGCCAGCCTTGCTGACGTTCCTGATGATATAAAGTCACGAATTCTTAGGGAAGTTTCCAAATTTAATAATATAAACAAGTTTATGCCTAAAACAACCATTCACGGGGATATCCAGCAATGCAATATCCTTGTGAAAGATAGCAGTCTTTATTTTATAGATTTTGAGCTTGTTAGAAAAGCAAACAGGGTTATGGACCTGCACAAGCTAATAATCGAGCTCTGCCTGAAAAAGGGGTTTGTTTTTGATTACGACACACTAAAGTTTTTCCTTGATAGCTGTCCTGAAGATTTAGGAAAATCTGAAATAATCCTCCTTTATTACTGTATCAAGCTTGAGGTTTACACTGAATTTTTCAAGAACATCGTCAAGGGTAGAGCTGCTTATGACCAATTTGACATTGAAAAAATGATGAACTTCATAGAAAAAGAGAAAATGTTGGATGTTTTGGGCTTCAATTGATTCATCCAAAAACCACCGGCCTCAAAACAGCCAAATCAACATCATAATCCTTCAAATCATCAAAGCTGTCCTCCACTGCCAGGGCCTTTGCCTCTTTTTCCTTTGCTATATCCTCTATTTCTTTAATATTTCTTATTTTTGTTATCTCTCTTTTATTAGGCATATATTGGTTGATTTCCGAAATGTCAAAATCATTAAAGGCAAAGGGAACAACATCACAGCCCCTCTTCATCATTCTTATGGCTGCCTCAATCCCTCTTTCTGTTTCCAGCAGAACAGCCACTTTCCCTTCTGTGGAAACAGGCAGCCCTCCCAAGCATTCAGTCTTCTCAAAGAAAACATAGGCAGAATCAATTATTTCTATTTGTATGTTCAGGTCAAAATTTTCAAGATCAACCTTCTTGTTCAGTTTTTCCCTCACTGAATCGCCTATTTCTTCGGCAATCTGATTGGAATCCTTGGGATATTCCTTTTTCAGCCTGCTTGCAGTAATCCTGAAAGTTTCAAATTCCTTGTTTTTGACCATTTCAATGATTTTTTCATTTAGCCTTTCAAATCGCACCTTCTCAGCAATGCTGAATGAAACAATCCCAAAAACCTTTTTTAGTGATTCAGAAATGTCTTTTTCTGACTCAACAATTATTCTTCCCCTTTTCCTGGTTATTCTCGCCTCCTTTTCATTGGAAATCAGCCTGATGTTCTCAACCAGCTTGTTCTCAAAAAAAGGCCTGTTCAGTCCCTTGAGCCCGATTTCGCCGTATCTTATCAAGTAGTGCATATCCTTGGGGACTATTTGAAATATAAAAACATTGGTATCTGATTTCACCCTGAGCCCTCCTCTATCTGCGCAAGCACCAAAAGTTTTATATATCAAATTTGGATAATATTATCTGAAAATGAATAATGAGCTTAAAATCCTAAATTGTTTGGGAAAGAACCTGGGAAAAGCGTTCACTATGCGTGAACTTAGCAAAGCTGTTAAAGTGCCTTACGCCACATTTTATAGAACATTACATAAAATGAAAGATCTTGTCAGGATTAAGGAAATTGGGAAATCAAAGATAGTTAGCCTTAACACAGGCAATCCTTCAATAAAATCATATTTGGTTGTAAGCTCGGAAGAGGAGAAAAAGGAGTTCCTTGCAAAGCATCCAGTGATAAGCAAGATTGCTGCTGAGCTGAAAACAGGAGACATAGTTGTGCTTTTTGGCAGCTACGCAAAAGGCACTGAAAAAAAGGAATCAGACATTGATTTTTTAATCATAAATAAAAAAGGCGACAGATCAATCCTTTTTTCCAAGTATGAATTTTTGTTCAAAAAGAAGATCAACCCAATATTTATATCAAAAGAGGAATTCAGGCAAATGCTCAAAGAAAAGGAAGATAATGTGGGCAAGCAGGCTCTTGAGAACAACATAATTTTAAATGATGCAGAGGGTTTCTGGAGGTGCGTCTTAAATGGAAAACTATGAGGAATTGTTTGATGAATACATCAAGGACAACAGAATAACAAAATCAAAAAGCCTGTTCAAGATAAAACTATTCCTGAAGAAAGGGGAGAATAGCCTGATCATAGCAAAGCGCATTAAAGATATAAAACCTGATCAAGACGAGCCTGAAAAGCTTTACTGGAATTACTGGGCTATTACCATATCCTATTACTCAATGCTCTACTGTGCAAAAGCTTTGATACTCACAAAAGGCTATGAAGTGCACGACCATGACGCAACGCAGATCGCTTTAGGATTTCTTTGCGTGCCCAGCGAGATAGAAAAAGAGGATCTTGCACTGTTGAACCAGTCACACAAGATATTTGAGGATGAATATGTCAAGTATTTTGAGCACGCCAAGAAAGAAAGCCGCATAGCGAGATACTCAGCAATTAAGACCTACTCAGAAAGAAGGCTTGAAGAGATATTTGAAAATGCAAGGAAATTTGTTGGGAAGGTCGCACTCATAGTCAGTGAATGACTTCAAACCAGCTGAGCATAAAACGCACAGCATTGCCCTTCTTCCATAAACTTTATAAATCAAATACAAAGAAGTAGAGAGATGGTATTTTGCATCATAGCCCTTCCCGTATTCCTTGTTCTGGGAATTTTCAGCATGCGCTACAGGCTGCTGGCAAGGGAGGCTTTTGACTGCATTTTCAGGATGGCAACTTTGAGGCCGTGCCATTCAAGGGTTGACCAGAGAATAAAGAGCGGGCTTTCAGGAAGGCTGATGAAAACCCATCCCGGGCTTGCCAAATTCGCCTATAAAAACTTCAAACTGCTGTCCTGGATTTTCGTGATCATCCTCATGGGCAGCCTGGTGTTTTCAGCGTGGGGCATTGTAAATTACGCGGTCTACGGCAACTGCAACGGCCCTGTTCCGGACTCCTTTTGCGTTTACAGCGAGATAGAGAAGGGATTGGGACCTGAGAAAATTGAGGGGGCAGTGCAGTGCGACCCCAAGGAATATTCAGCTTTGGAAAATGGCACTTCAGGTTAATAAATTAAGGGAGGACTTTGAAGTTCTTAAGGATAATATTATCTATTTTGACAATGCCTGCATGAGCTTGAGGCCCAACCAGGTTATTGAAAAAATAAATGAATATTACAAAAGGTATCCTGCCTGCGCCGGTCGAAGCTCTCACAGAATGGGCAAAAAACTTGAGCACGAACTTGTTTTGGCAAGAAAAAGGATTGCAAATTTACTGAATGCAAAAAAACCAGGAGAGGTTGTTTTCACAAAGAACACCACAGAATCCCTGAATCTTGTCCTGCACAGTTTCGGGCTGAAAAAGGGAGATTGTGTTTTGCTGTCAGACAAGGAGCACAATTCCAATCTAGTGCCCTGCCTGCTTTTGAAAAACAGGACAGGGATAAAATTAAAATTCTTTGAGTTTGGCAATATGGAAGATCTTGAGAAAAAATTAACAGATGATGTCAAGCTTGTTTCAACAGTTCACGCTTCCAATGCTGACGGCACAGCACAGGACGTCAAAAAGATTGCAAGCCTGGCCCACAAGAAGGGCGCTAAGGTTTTGGTTGACGGAGCGCAGAGCGCACCGCACAAGGAAATTGATGTGAAAAAGATGGATGCAGACTTCTTCGCATTCTCCGGGCACAAGATGTGCGGACCTTCAGGCACTGGGGTTTTGTACGGCAAGATGAAAGAACTGGAAAAATTGCAGCAGTTCATTGTTGGGGGGGACACTGTGAAGAATACCACTTACACTTCCTTTGAGCCTGAGGGCGTTCCCCACAGGTTTGAAGCAGGGCTGCAGCATTACGCAGGAATTGTGGGGTTGGGGGAAGCAGCTGATTACCTCAAAAAAATAGGCTTTAAGAATATCGAAAAGCACGAAAGAATGCTGAACAAAATGATAACAGAGGAATTGAAAAATGATGTGCAAATTGTAGGGCCTGAAGCTGCTGAGGAAAGAGGGGGGATCTTCAGCTTCAACATTAAAGGGATTAATCCTCACGAAGTAGCAGGGATTCTTGACAGTTCAGCTAACATTATGATACGGAGCGGAATGCACTGCGTTCATTCCTGGTTTAATGCCAAGAAGCTTGAAGGAAGCGCCCGCGCCTCGTTATATTTCTACAACACCGAAAGAGAAGCTGAAAGGTTTGTTGAAGAAGTGAAAAAAATAATTAAGATTTCAAAGTAACTTTATTGGCCTGGCTTTGTTTGCTCGGCAAATTTAACCAAAGTATCAAGCAACGTGCTGGCGTCAGCAGGGTTCATGTAACCTCCTGCCCCATTCATTGGCAGATAAGTTATTTTCTCGGGTCCTGGCCCCCCCAGCACAATTATCCTCCTCTTGTCTTTTTGATGGTACTCAAAGCCAAACATAGCATTTTTTATGACTTCCTGCGCCTCTGATGCTGTAGAATTTATAATAATTGCATCATATAGAATCCCTCCCTCATTTAAAAGGATATCTTCAGCATTTTTTTGGTTTAAAAATGGCCTGGACCTGTCAATCCCTTCAATGTTCAAGGGCGCGCCATTAAGCAAATCCTTTACAAGCTTAATATTTCTGTTAAGCCTTTTGCCGCCTTCGTGGTTCCTGTCATAAAACATCACATTCATATTATCATCCTCCAAAGAGGGTTAGAAATAATAAAACATTTTTTAATTTTTTGTTTTTATTTAAAAATAAAATTAAAATTTTTCGCCCATCATTTCAAGCTCTTTTTTGGCAGAAACTATCATCTCTGTAAGTTTCCTCTTATCCCTGCCACTTTTTGCATTTTTCAGAGCCTCTATCAGGCTTGAGATATAGGCTCTTTTTTCTTCTATCGGGCTCATTTTATCAATAAAAATCCTTCAGATGGCTCTCAATCTTTTCAAGCAAGACATTTTCCTCTTCAACACCCATTACCCTGCCCACTTCTCTCTCACCGTGATACAGGATTATGCAGGGTATTCCCCTAAGATTGTTCCTTTTGGCCAGCTCCTCATTCTCCTCTATGTTTATCTTGCAGAACTTCACATCACCCTTGAAATCCTTGACCAGGTTTTCAAACCTTGGTGTCATAATGTTGCAGAACTTGCACCAGGGCGCCCAGAAATAAGCTACCACTGGCCTGTTTGTTTTTATTACCTCCTGCTCATAGCTGTCCTCATCAACTTCGTGAATCATCATTTCACTATCACCTTGCCCTTAAGCTCATCATTGTAAAGGTCGTAATAATTGTAAAAGCCCTCCACATTAAAGGTTTTTTCCCAGCTCTGGCCAGGGGCAAGCCTTCCTGAATATTTCTTGTCAATGCCTGCTTCCTGAGGGAAAGTGTCGCTTTGGACTGTGTGGTCCTCGCTTCCCCTGTTAATCCATTTCACTGTTCCTCCCTTGCTTATGGTGACTTCTTCCGGCCTGAATCCCGAATCATAGATTTTCACTTCAGCCAATGTTGTTACTTTTGCTGCCTCTTCAACACCTTCTTCCTCCATCTCCCCCGCCCCTTCGTCGATTGAGTCGGTTGGTTTTTCCTGTGAACCGCAGCCCACAATAAAAACAATCAAAATAAAGATCAGAAAAAGGAATTGTTTTTTCATTTTTTAAGCTCTTCCTCTATTATCTTTTTAAAGTTTTCGTAGGCATAGTTTTCCACCTGCACGTCGTTCACGAAAAAGGTGGGGGTTCCTCTTAAATTCTTGTTTATCGCTTCCCTAAAATCCCTTAAAACAGTTTCCCTCTTTGCGCCTGATTCCAGGCACTGTCTGAACTTTTCCATGCCCAAATCGAGATTTCCTGCGATTTCATAATAGAGTTTTGTGCCCAAATTTCTCTGGTTTTCATACAGCTTGTCGTGGTATTGCCAGAATTTTCCCTGGTCATTGGCGCATTCAGAGGCCTCTGCTGCTTTCAATGCATTGGGGTGTATGTTGGTGAGGGGGAAATGGACAAACCTGAAGGCCACCCTGTCCTGGTATTCTGACCTTAATGTCCTGACCGTCGGCTCTGCATAACCGCACGCAGGGCATTCGAAGTCGCTGTATTCTGTAATAACAACCTTTGCTGACTCATTTCCTTCACGGGGCTTGGGGAGATAAGTTTCAGGGTAGTCAGCAGGTGCAAATACATTGACATAGACTGCGTAACCCACTACCGCAAGCACAAGTATTGCCAGGAATATCGCAATGTTCCTTGTTTTCTTTCTTTCCTTGTTCATTTTATTTTCTTGTTTTCCTTTTTTTATAAGATTTATGAAAGTAAAAGAACAAGGCAAGCCCTGCAAGGAACACAGGTATGTTAAGCAGCTGACCCATAGAGAACGGGCCCAGAACAAACCCCAGCTGAACATCCGGCTGCCTGAAAAACTCTATCACAAACCTGAAGGAGGAGTACATCATAAGAAAATAGGAAAACATGACACCGTGAGGCTGTTTTTTGTCCTTGACATTCCACAATACAGAGAAAATGATCAGGTTTTTGAAAGACTCGTAAAGCTGGGAAGGGTGGCGGAATCCTTCCACACCCTCAAATTTCACTGCCCAGGGAACATTGGAAAGCCTTCCGTAAAGCTCGCTGTTCAGGAAATTGCCAATCCTGCCCAGCATCAGGGAAACAGATACTGGAATTACAACAAGGTCTGCCATCTCCCAAAAATCCACTTTTTTCCTTCTGCAGAACCACCAGCCTGCAAAAATAATGCCCACTAAGCCGCCGTGGAAGGAGAGGCCACCTTTCCATATGGCAAGGATTTTGAGGGGTTCAGAGGCAAAGTAGGGGATGTTGTAGAAAAGCACGTAGAACAGCCTTGCTCCGATTATTATGCTGATAATGCCGTAGAAAAGCAGGTCCAGGATGTCCTCTTTTTTTAAGGGCATTTTCCGCTGTTTTGCCAGGTAGGTCAGGAAAAAGTAGGTAATAACCAACCCTATTACATATATCAGGCCGTAATATCTTATTTCAAACTGGCCTAATCTTAGCAGCACAGGGTCTATGTTGCTTAAAAACATACAGGAGGGTTATGGATTCTGTTTAATAAACTTTGCATCTATATATTGAATATAAAAACCCAAACATTTATATATGGGTTATTCATTACGGAGTAACAACTTATGAGTATTGACAATGAGTAGCAAAAAACTGCTTGGATTTTTGATAATCTTGTTCACCCTTCTTATATTTTCGCAGTCTGCACTGGGTGTTTCAGAGGATTTCTCCTTATCAGCCCAGAAGCAGGAACTGGATGCGTGCTCTTGCGGATTAACTGCAACGACCTACACAATCAGGAACACAGGAAGCGTCACAAGCACATATGAAATGTTCAAGTCAGGAAGCGCTGCGCCTTATTCCACCTTCTCAGAGAGCTTCTTTGTTTTAGAGCCAGGACAGGCAAAGGAAATAATCAACTATATCAACCTTCCCTGTGATGTAGAAGGCAAGCTTAAGGAAGAAATAAATGTTACAACTACTTTCGGGCTTTCAAAGGTTTTTGAGCAGGTGATAAATACAGGCCGATGCGCTAATTTTGAGATAACCCCTACTGAAAGCTCCCAGGTAAGCTGCCCGTGCAGTCCTGTGCAATACCAGGTTTATGTTAAGAACTTAGGATCCTATGATGAGATTTTCAGGGTGAATGTAACTGAATTTTCTGAATTTGCCTCGGTAAGTGAAAATAATTTCCTGTTAAGGCCCAACCAGAACAAGACATTAACTGTTTTTTTCAATCTTCCCTGCGAAATCTTCGGAAAGCAGGAACTGGCAGTTGACATCACGACAGAAAAATCAAGGTATCTTGCACACGTCCCATTGGAGCTGAACATAAGAGAATGCTATGATTATGCAATTCAGGGAGATTCCTCATTCAGGGTTTGCGAAGGAGAGTCAGCGAGTTCCCCGATCACAATCACCAATAATGCTGATTTCAGCAATGAATTTGTAATAGAAACCACAGAGGACTACGCAAGTGTTGAGAACAACAGCATATTCCTTTTCCCCAATGAAACTGGCCTCACAAATCTAATAGTCAGCACATCAGACCTTAAGGTGGGAAATTACTCTTTTGATATAATCAGCACTTCAGAGAGGGGAGAATCACAAAAGGCAATCTTTGCCAATTTAGCTGTTGAAAAATGCAGGGCTTTTGTTTTTAACATCATAAGACCTGAACAAGAGTTAATAGCATCAAACAGTTATGATTACATTGTAGAAATTGAAAATACAGGAACAAGGGAGGGGACTTTCAACCTGGAAGTGGAAGGTCCTGAATGGCTGGTTCCTGAAGA
Organism: uncultured Methanosarcinales archaeon; assembly: GCA_964485195.1. Taxonomy (GTDB): domain Archaea; phylum Nanobdellota; class Nanobdellia; order Woesearchaeales; family CAIVOO01; genus CAIVED01. The sequence continues at coordinate 89,542 of CAZAIK010000006.1, read as the reverse complement.
GGAACAGGTTACAATTTCTTCAGGTGACAAGGCAGAAGTCATATTGAATGCTGACATACCCTCTGAATTTTCAGGGAAAACCCCTGCCAGGGTGACAGTGAAGGAAGACTGGATAGCTGAGTCCCAGAAAATTACATTGGATGTTATCTCTGTGGAAGAAGCTTATGACCTTGAATTTGACCTTTTGGTAGATGCCATCAGGTATGATTTTGCAGATGTAAATGTGAGCATAAAGAATAAAGGGGTAGCCCAGGCAACTTATCACCTCTCACTAGAAGGTTCCGGGTGGATGAATCTTTCCCAGAATGAAATCACGTTGGCGCCAGGAGAAGCAAAAACAGCAGTAATACAAACATCTCCTTCCGATGAAATTCCTGAAGGGAAATATGCAATGACCCTTACAGCGGCACTGCCCCAGGCAGGAATTGGATATTCCAAGGATTTCAAGGTAAAATTATTCTCATCCACTGTTTACGAGAAGCTTTACAATATCGCAGTTCCTTTTCTTGCAGCCAACTGGCTGTACCTGGCTTTGGGGGCAGCTGCTATTGTTTTGCTGATTTTCTTGATATGGCTAATCAGGAAAATGGTTAAGAAAATCAGGGAAAAAAGGAAGCTAAAGAAAGAGATGGAACCAGTTAAAGTAGTGGAAGAAAAGAAACCTGCAACCTACCAGCCCACTTTCCTGCCTTTCACAACACCTACCATGGTCCCTGAGGAAGGCCCAAGGCTGAGCGTGCCTAAAAAGGTAAAAGCTAAAAAGAAGCTAAACTGGTCCAAGTTTTTCAGCATATTATTTTTAATCATAGTATTAGCGGGAGTCGTAGCTCTTATAGTCTTGAACTGGGGATTTATATCCGGACTGTTCGGAGCAATGGTCCCTGCTGCGAATTTGACCAATCAGACAAATGCCAGCAACCAGACATTTCCTGCAGCGCCTGAGATTGAAATTAACAGGAGCACGGGAGTGGAAGGCGAAGGCAAGGTTATTTACGTGAGAGAGGACGGGCTTTTGGACGTTCCCGTAATCATAAAAAACAATGCGCCTTCTGAGGTTGTGTATACTATCAACAATGTTAACACCAGCTGGATAACCTCTGACAAGAACACTTTGTCCTTGGACGTAAATGAGACTGAAACACTGCATCTTTTGATAAACACAACGCCTGACCTGCCTGACGGAATTTATGAGGTGACACTCGGTCTTAATATTAATGAAACAGATTTGCAGTATGCTGAAAGCATAGAGCTGAGGATACAGAGGGAGAAATCATTCTTGATGAAGTACCTCCCTTACATAATCGCAGGGATCGCCCTGGCCATAGCTCTAATTATAATACTTGCTCTTACCAGAAAATCAAGATTTGATGCTGCAGGCAGTAAAAAAGCAGATGTGAAAATCAAAAAAGGCAGGGAAAAGGGAGCTCATCCAGGCCTTGTATGGAAGATTGTGCTGATAGGCATAATAGCGGCGGTCATAGCAGGCACAGCATACTATGTAACAACCCTTCCTGAAAAGCCCGGACAGTATTACGGCTCAACTTTGAATATGACAAACCCTGCAGATGAGATTATTGGGGTTGAGATGGGGCCAGGAGACAAGGTAGTTGTTCCCTTTATATTCTCTAATGAATTTGCAAGGGCAGCCACTTATAACATAGATACATCTGCTGACTGGATCTCAGCCACAGGCTCCGTATTTGTTATCCCAAAAGGGGGTATTAAAAGGGTAAATATCACTGCAGCGCCTGACAGCAATGTAACAGAAGGAGTTTACAATGCGACAGTTGAAGTTTCCGTCCCTTCAGAGGATATTGAATACACCAAAACAGTTGCCTTTATTTTGCAGGACAGGATTCCTGGGGACATACTCCTGAAAAACAAGTTTTTCGTCATCGGTGCGGCCATAATCGTTGTCGGCTTGCTGCTGTTGCTGGTTTTCAAAAAGAGGAGAAAGGAAAAAAGGGAGTTTCTGGCGGAAATCAGGCAGGAGATAGAAGCTGAAAAAGGAAAGAGAAAAAAGGCCTCTAAAACAGATATAGCCCCTAAAAAGAAGCCTTCTAAGAAAAGAAAAAAATAAATTCATAGATAATTCCCGCTGTAAAAAGCGCAATAATAATCCAGCTTAATATCCTTTTTCTTTTAATCCTGTATTCTGGTGTCCTGTTTCCTGTCTTTTTTGCTCTTACAAACATAAGCACTATCAGGATTCCCATAATTCCCCCCCCTATTGCGCCGACCAGGCTCAATGTTTTGACAAAACTTTTAACCCCCGCTGCCACAAGAGAATACGGGACCAGAACGGTCAATAAAAAAGCCAGTTTGTGTTTTACTTTGTAATCATACTCATACACCTCCTGCAGAGCCAGGCCCAGGGACAGGTAAGCTGTTGTAAGCGAGAGGAAAGCAAAGAATATCCCTAAAAGAAACTGGATTCCGCCCAGAACATTCAAAGAGCTGACTGCTACTTCTGAAATATTTTTTCCCAATGCCCCCACGAAAAAAATACCGAATAAGAAGTAGATGGCCGCAGGAATTATCATTGCAACCATTATCGCCTTTTTAAGATCTTTTTCCTCTCCCGCTAGCACCTCCCTCGCTTCAGGAAGTGCGGGGAAGCCTAGCAGTGCGAACAGAACAACTCCGTACGGCAGGAAAAAATTCTTGACTGAAAAGACTGTTGTCTCAACATTCTCAAACCTGAAGAAGGCAACTATGCTGACAAGCAGGGCAATGAAGGCCAGTATTTTAATGGAAGAAAAAAAGAATTCTGACCTGCTGACAGCTTTTATTCCGTAATATATTAGGATTGAGTAGACTATGAAAAAAACCGTTGTATAAAAGAAGGGCTGGCCTCCGAACAAGGAGCTGGTAACCTCCCCAAGACCTATGAGATAGGCAATCAGTGCTCCATAAAGGGCAAAAATTAGCGCCATGGACATTATTAGCTTGCCTTTCTTCCCCAAGTATTTCTCAGCATATCCTGAAAGCTGATGTATGCCTTTCGTCCTCAGCATCACCTCACCCAGGCAGAGGTTCACAAAAAGAAAAAGGCAGGCCACCACAACAAGGTTTATCAAACCGAACAAAACACCGGCCTTGGCAAAAACAAAGGGAATTCCCAGAACGCCCGCCCCTATGACTGCGCCCATTATGGTGGCTGATGCATAATACCACTTCTTTATCATTAAAGGTTCGCCTCCAGTAAGAAGATTTGCTGCTTTGTTTTTAAAATTAATTAAATTTTTACAGACGTTCCCAGAAATGATGAGTCCTTAGCAAATACAGCTTTGAGCATTCACGACCCGGAACCCTAATCCTGGCCTTCCATCTTTCATCACCATAATTTGCAGCGCCCTCAACCATGGGGTCTTCTCTAAGATCCAACTTGCCTTCCCTTATTTTTTCAATCATATTCCTCTGGTCCAGATCGGTTCGGGCAAAATTATATATAAGGATGTCTATCGCCTGCTGAGGGGTTTTTCCGCTAGTTAACTGTTCTTCAGCGCCCAGCAGAGTTAAGAGTTCACGATATTTCTCCAACAATCCTTCATAGTTAACCTTAACCCCTAATTCTTCCAGAAAATCTGCTTCTACCGACTCTTTATATAAATTAAACGCAGAGGGATTGGATGGCGCGTATTAGGAGTTCAATTGCCCGTGCATACCAATAATGTGAAATAGGAATATAAAAAAGTTATGGGGGCGCAGGGATTTGAACCCTGATCTGACGGTTTCTTCCTGAAGCACAAACCGTTTAGTTCTTCATCGCTCTCGCTCAGCGCTCCGCGACTGGAGCCGTCCATTCTAGCCAGGTTATACTACGCCCCCGCTGAATTTTGATTTTTTCATGATTATTTAAAGCTTATTCTATCTCCTACTTTTATTCTTGCCTTATCGACAGTCCCCTGGGAACATTCTATTACATATTGTGCCTTGTTCTTGGAATTGTAATAGCTGAATGGCTTGAGGTTTTTTTTGATTTCAACGACCTTTTTTGAGCTGTTGATGAAAACCAGGTCAATGGGATAAAAGACGAAGAAGGTGTGCAAATGCTGCCTGCACTCCCTCTTAAAAGGGAAGATTATGGTTTTGTGGGTTTTTGTAAACATCAAGCCCCTTATTTTAGCCAAAATTGAGCCATAAAAAACTTCCTTTTCAGCTATTAAAGTGTTTTTGCTATTGTTTAGTATCATAAAGGCCTCAAATCGCTCAAATAGTTTTTTAAATGAATATTTAGTGTTTTTCCACTGGAAATAAGGGGGTCATAGTCACCCCAACTTAATTATTTAAAAATAAAAGTATTTATAAATAAGCTGGTATTTATAAACTTTATAAATCCTTTTAATGAACGGGGTGGTAAAATGGCTAAAAAAGGTGAAAAAGAAAAAGATTTAGAGATTGTGAACATAGTTGTATCTTCTGACCTGAAGCACGACGTGCCTCTTGAAAAGATGGCCGCTACGCTGAGCAACACAGAGTACAACCCAGAGCAGTTTCCAGGGCTTGTCCTAAGGATAAAGGAGCCAAAAACATCTGCTCTCATATTCAGCTCCGGAAAAATAGTCTGCACCGGCGCCAGGAATATGGAACAGGTGGAGCAGGCCATACAAAAGATTATCAAGAGCCTGGAAAAGATAAACATAAAGATAACTATAAAGCCGGAGATAAGCATACAGAATATGGTAGCTTCGGGAAGCATAGGTATGGACTTGAACCTTAACAAGCTGACAATCAAGCTTGACAACACAGAATACGAGCCTGAGCAGTTTCCCGGCTTGGTGTACAAGCTTAACGAGGCAAAAGCCACATTTCTGCTTTTCAGCAACGGAAAGATAGTCTGCACCGGGACGAAATCTGAAGAGGAAGCAAGGGCAGCGCTTGACAAGCTGATTGAGAATTTAAAGAAAGTCCAGTAAAAAAGTTGAAATGGATGCTGCACATGAGATACAAAGGTTCCAGGACTTTTTTGAGGCTAATTACAAGGCCCAGCTAGCTGAGGCTTCTATAAAAGGAGAAAAATTCATTAAAGTGGACTTTGCGGTGCTGGCTTCGCAGGACCCCGAACTGGCAGAGAATTTACTGGAAAATCCCGAGGATGCCATCCGCGCTGCAGAGATTTCCCTTGAAAATTTTGAAGGGGAAAAAAAGGATTTTAAAGTACGTTTTGACAACCTGCCCAGCTCCCAAAAGATTATGATAAGGGACATAAGGAGCGAGCACATAGGAAAATTTCTTTTTGTCATCGGGCTGGTCAGACAGAAAAGTGATGTAAGGCCCCAAGTGACCAACGCAAAATTTGAATGCCCCAACTGCGGCAATGTCCTTTCAGTATTGCAGACTGAAAACAAGTTCAGGGAGCCGGGCAAATGCGGGTGCGGGAGAAAAGGAAAATTCCGCCTGATAGGGAAGGAGCTTGTTGACTTCCAGGGGATAATCCTGGAAGAAAGCCCTGAAGAGCTGGAGGGCGGAGAGCAGCCAAAGAGAATCAACCTTCTCTTGAGGGACGATCTGGTAAGCCCCATGTCTGACAAGAAGACAAATCCGGGAACAAAGGTATATGTTAATGGCGTTTTAAAGGAGGTTCCCATTCCTTCCAGAGACGGGGGACAGCTCACTAAATTTGAACTGGTGATAGAAGGCAATTTCGTAGGCGGGACAGAGGATGATTTCGGAACATTGACAATCGCAGAAGGGGAGGAAAAAGAGATAAAGGAATTATCAAAAGACCCCAGGCTTTTTAACAAAATAATAAACTCTGTTGCCCCCTCCATCTACGGACACGAAAAGATAAAGGAAGCCCTGTTTCTCCAGATGGTGGGAGGGGTAAGGAAAAAAAGGGATGATGGAGTTTTTTCAAGGGGAGACATACATATACTTCTCATAGGAGACCCCGGGGCTGGAAAATCCCAGCTGCTCAGGAGGATGGACAGCGTTGCCCCAAAATCCAAGATGGTGTCAGGGAAGGGAGCCTCTGCAGCAGGGCTTACGGCTTCTGTGGTTAAGGATGAATTCCTGGCAGGATGGGCCCTGGAAGCGGGCGCGTTAGTGCTGGCCAACCGGGGAGTGTGCATCATTGACGAGCTTGACAAAATGTCTGTGGAGGACAGGAATGCAATGCACGAAGCACTTGAGCAGCAGACTGTTTCCGTTTCAAAGGCAAACATCCAGGCCACTTTAAGGTCAGAGACCACAGTGCTGGCAGCTGCAAACCCAAAGCTGGGGAGGTTTGACCCCGAGGAAATAATCTCAAAGCAGATAAACCTGCCCAACACCCTGCTTAACAGGTTTGACTTAATATTCCCCATCAAGGACCTGCCCAATGCTGAAACAGATGATAAGCTGAGCAGTTTTATACTGGGACTTCACCAAAAGGCAATCAAGGATTCTGAATTAGAGATAACCACGGAACTTTTAAGAAAGTATATTGCTTACGCAAAAAGATTCAAGCCAAAATTAACTGATGGTGCATTGCAGGAAATAAAGGGCTATTTCCTCAAGATGCGCTCTTCAGGCCATTCAGAAGACAGCAGGTTTGTTTCTGTTCCAATCTCTGCAAGGCAGCTTGAAGCACTGGTAAGGCTTTCAGAAGCCGCATCACGAGCCAGGTTTTCGGACAAGGTTACCAAGAGAGATGCCAAACGGGCTATTGACATAGTTCACTACTGCCTGCAGCAGATAGGAATAGACCCTGAAACTGGAAAAATGGACATTGACAGGTTCACCATAGGCATTTCAACCTCCCAGAGAAACAAGATTCACGTAGTCAAAACAATAATCGCTGACCTGGAGAACACACTTGGAAAGGTGATCCCTGTTGAGGATGTTGTGGGGGCTGCTGAAGAGAAGGGGCTGGAAGCTTCAGAGATAGAAGATATCATAGAAAGGTTAAGAAGAAGTGGAGATGTGTTTGAGCCCAAGAGAGGGTTCATCCAAAGGATATAAAATGGAAGATGAAAACAAGTTTCAGAAAAGGCAGACTGCCTACTGGATGGATGTTAGTGATTTGTTAGACGGCTCTTTTGTAAAGGGGGAAAAGGGCACGTATTACAGGACAAGGGAAGGCATAGAAATTTCGCGTGTAAATGTTTTTGGCATAGTCCTTTCCAAAGAATCCTCTGACCTCGTTGAAGGCATAACTATTGAAGACGGAACAGGCAGCATAAACATAAGGTCTTTTGACAGCAATCCGGTATTTGATGGGGTAGCTGTTGAAGATGTTGTTAACATTATAGGAAAGATTAGGGAATACAATGGAGTTCCTTTTATTTCAGCAGAAATAGTGAGAAAGAAGAACAGGGAGGATTTGGAGTTAAGAAAGAAAGAGAAAAAGCTGGTCAGCAGATTTTATGAAAAAAAGCCACAGCAAACTCCGGAAGCAGAAGATATTGTTATTGATAACCGGGCGGAAAAAATCCTGGAACTGATCAAGCGGCTTGACCAGGGAGAAGGTGTGGATGTTGAAACTGTTGTGAAGGAATGCAAGATTGAAAATGCGGACCCAATGATAAAAGAGCTCATAAACAATGGAGACCTTTTTGAGGTTATGCCCGGAAAGCTGAAAGTTCTTGACTAGAACAAAGCAAGGATTACATAAGCCTCCAACAAGGCTGCCCCCAAAAGGGTGGCTATCGCTATAAGAAGAAGGTTGGATGCATCGAACATTATCTTTTCAAACTTTTTGGTTCTGAAATCGTGCCTTATAACTGCCACAGAAATTATTCCTCCGGCAAGGCTGGCCACAAAATATGCTGTAATCTCCGGGATTCCGTGTATGCTGTAACGGGCCAGGCTGAGGGAGAAGGTATGAAGATATGCTGCCGCGTGGGTGAATCCAACGGCTCCCGCATAAGTGCTTAGCTGTTCCCTTATGAAATTCCCCATTGCTGTGGCTATGACGCTTCCATTCCAGACCAGGATGAAGATGGCACCGGCGCCGTAAAATAATGAGAACACTATACAGAATATCAGCACCTTCATATTATTCAAAAATATTTTTGAGAACAGGGAAAGCTCTGTGACTGTTTGAGCATTTATGGAAGTGATTGTGGTCTGCTGAAGAGAGAAAAGGTTAGTGATATGCTGGACCGGTAAAATTAAATAGGCGAGGACATAAGCCAGCACTATTCCCATAAATAAGAATACCAAGAAGGTTATGGCCCTGGAATGCTCCTTCAAAATGCTCCTTTCACTGTCCAATGAAATGTCCTTGGCCTCCTCCCTCTTGAATGTGGAATAAACCAAGGGAAGGGCGGCTATGGAAATCAAAAACGTGGCTATCAAGGAAGCTTGCTCCCCAAATATCCACAAGCTTATAGCTATGGCAACTGCAGAATAAACAAACCCAATCATAAAAGTTTCCCAGGGCTTTTTTTCGGCCTTTAGGGGCGTTATAAGGGCTTCCAGTACCATCTATTAAAATAAATCTTTAGATAACATTTAAATATCTTCCTCTTTTCAGAATTAAAATATGGTTTCAGAATACGCAGAACTGCTTAAAAAAGCAAAGAAGAATCTTCCTGAACTTAGCAAGGGCTCTGCCTCCCGATTTGAAGTTCCAAAAGTGAGAGGGCATCTTCAGGGCAACAAGACGGTAATTTCCAATTTTTTCCAGGTAGCGAATGTGTTGCAAAGGGAGCCCGAGCATTTTCTGAAATTTCTTTTAAAAGAACTGGCAACTCAGGGAGAGCTGAAAGGAAACCTTCTTATCCTCGGAACTAAAGTACATTCTTCCACAATAAATGAAAAGATAAAGAAATATACAGATACTTTTGTAATCTGCAACACCTGCGGAAGGCCGGACACTGCGCTGGTTAATGAGCAGGGCGCGTTGTTTTTGAGATGCCAGGCCTGCGGAGCAAAAAATCCTGTAAAATAATATGATAGCCAAAGAGCATAAATCAAAATCAGGAATTGTCCTTTCCATATGCGACGAGAACATAATAGGGGAAAAATTTTCAGAGGGAGGATTAGTCCTTGACCTGACTTCTGATTTTTACAAGGGAGACAAAATTTCAGAAAAAGACACGAAAGAGCGTTGCTTAAAGGCCTACATTATCAATGCCGTGGGGAAAGAATCTGTGAACTTGATAAAGGAAATGGGCTTTGTCAAGGACAAGAATATCATTAACATAAAAAACATCCCTTTTGCCCAATGCCTGGTGATAGAAAATGAATTATAAGAAAATAACCATAACAGGAAACGTGCAGGGGGTTGGTTTCCGGGAATTCATAAGGCGCGAGGCCTCAAAAATAAGGGGGCTGGCAGGGTACGTTAAAAATCTGAACAGCGGAAATGTGGTTGTAGTTGCGAGGGGTGATGAGGACAAGGTGAAGCAGCTTATTGAAAAATGCAGGAGAGGTCCCCTGCTTGCATCTGTCAAGGATGTTTCTGTTGATGAAATCGAGCTTGATGCAGAATACAATAATTTTATAGTCAAGCTTTAGCCAAACCAGGCTCCCAGGCCGGCCTGTTTTTCTTTTTCCTTGCCAAACGTGCTTTCAATCATCTCCTTTGTTATGTCAAGCACTTGCTTAAGATAGTTTGATATTGCATATTTTTTTGCTATGCTCAGGCTGGGCTGCAAATACTTTACTATGGAACCTTCGGAAATGGTAAAGATTATATTGCCGCCGCACTTAAGGCACTTTCCGGCCAGGGGAGGTCTTCTGTAGCTCTCATTGCAGGTGCTGCACCTGAATTTTTGCGTGGAGAACTTCCTTAAATTCCCCTTAATGTCCCGCAGCAGGTGTTTTACAATCACAAGCCTTGCCACGTCCTCCTTGTCCACTGCCCTTATTTTCTCAGCAAGGTCCATCTGGCCTTTCAGCTTTTCCTCCATTGTCGGCAGTATCTTGTAAGCAGAGCATTGAACACCCGCTGACATGCTGGCGGTGTTGTGAGTGAAGCCCATCCCCTCATATTGCTTTTCTGTGCCCAGGTGCTGTATCAGCTGGTTAATCTTGACTTCTTTGGGATACTTGTAGGCCGTGGCTGCCTCATAAAACTCAAGAGGGTACTTGAAGGGAATGTCCAGCTTGTGAACCATGTCATCAACTTCTGAGGGGTTTAAAATAGCAGTAAGTACCAAAGGAGAGTCCATAGTCCTGCTTCCCCTACGGTCAGGAAGATATTTTCTGGAAAAATTAAGGAGGGCATCAAACAAAAGCATAACACAATTCTCATCCCCATCGCAGTCCCTCCTGTGGGCTGCGTGCCAGAGAGGGTGGGCAAAACAGCCGAGTGTTTGGGAAAAGCCTATGATTCTCCCTATTATTCCCGCAGATATGTGCGGGGCCAGCCCTACTATGAGATGGCCGAGAAGGCCCTCCCTGTTTTCCACATTGTAAAAAGGCTTTAGCCCGTACAGCTTGACTAAAAGTTCGTCCAGGAACTTGGAGGTTCTTATCATAACCTCGTCTGCATTTTCGTCAGGGGACTCCTTGCTTGCCGGAAGTATGACATCCTGCGGCTTTATCTCCAAAAGCTGGTTCTCGTCTTTCAGCTCATTCCCGTATATGTCCTCCTTGTATCCCAATTCCTTTAGTTTTTCTATGCTGGTGCCTATCTCGTTGGGCTTGAAATGGGTTATGGGAAGCTCTGTCATGTCATACCTTGTAGTGCCATCCTTGTTTACATAAATCTCGTGCTTGGCTCTCAATATCCCCTTGATTAAATGCTCAGGTATGTGGTCTTTATTGCTGGTGCCCCTTATCCCCTTTATCAAGTCAGGGTATTGAGCATCCCCTATCTTCTTAATCGCCGAATCAAAATATTTCTTAATGTCAATCTTCTGTCTGGAATATGGTTTGGGAGAATGCTGGCATGGCTCTTCCTTAATACCGCAGACATTACATTTGTAAATTTTGGTTGTTTTTTTGTCGCACTCCTCGCAGACAGGAAGCGCTGTTGTTTTATTGCAGTTCTTGCAGAGGTAATCTGGAAATTCAGCTTCCACAAATCCCTTTTCAAGGGCGGACTGGAAAGACCTCAGCCGCCCCCCCTCGTCTCCGCAGGGGAAAAGCACGTGCGGCGAGCCAGTCATTTTTCTCATCTTGGCCTTTTCCGGCCTTCCCATTCGGGCGCCTATGAATATTCCTGACTTGTCCCTGATGGTGGTTTTGGACAGCCCGCTTAAAATTTCCAGTATGGGCTTGTCTCTGAAGCCTGCCAAACTTTCCTTAATATTATTAATCTCTGTTCCTTTGTTGATTCCCAATGAAAAAAGCAGGGCTGAGGCATCATCTTTCTCTATGATCACGTGCTCTGTAGCAAGTTCGTGAGGCAGGCCTATAATTTCCAAAAGCCTTTTCTCCTCCCTCACAGGAAGTATCACTTTTTCTATGGTGTCTGATTTCTCGATTTTTGCGCTGTCAAGCCATTCCAGCAATTTCAGCAGGCCATCATAAGAAAGGGACTTCCAGTGGTAAGTATAACGGGGGTGCAGCGGGGTCTTTGTGAACCTGGATATCCTTCTTGCAAGGGAAAATGAGATTTTGGAAAGGGGGTTATTGATTATTTTTTCAACAGACCTGGCATCTGCCCCTATAAGTTCCGCTGTTTTTTCATAATCAATCGAGCCGAAAAGGTTTACTATTTCCTTTTCAAATTCCTGAACCCACCACTCCTCGCAGTATCCTGGGGGGACGAGCACGTGGTTCCTGTCTGCAAAATCTCCGTAGCTGAACAATATGTCTCCCAGAAACAGTATTTCCTCCACGCTGTCTTTGTATTCGTTTGCTGTTTTTTCATCCTCTACTCTGACAACCCTGCCTGTGTTCAGCTTTATTATGGGACCTTCTGTGGAATCGCAGGAGGTTAATGCTGCTCCTTTTGAAGGCCTTTCAACTTTTAGCTGCGTTCCTATGGCAATATACCTGTTAAGCAGGGCCATGGTGGCCGGATGTATGCTGGCGCAGGAATATCCTGAAGTCCTGCACCTTCCGTATCTCAGCCTGAAGCCGCCTGTTTCCAGGGGGTGCGCCAGTACTGGCCTTCCAGCTACCAGGTCGGCAATAAAAGTGTAATCGGGAGTTATCTTTTCTTTTGTCTCCTCTTTCTCCGTCTCCTCCCTCTTCGCCTTGTTTTCCTTTTGTACTTTAATGAATTCCTCCAGAAAATTCCAGTGCTCCATATTGAACTCCTTTCCCCACTTGGAAATCTCATTCCATAATTTGGGGGCCTTCAGCGCAAGCATTGAAAGGACCAGGCATACGCCGCCTCTAATCTGGTCTGTTTCAACCCTCTCAAGTTTTTTAAAATTGGAAACCTCTTTTTTCTCTGTGGGCTCCCCGGAAATTTCAACAGGGCAGTTCTCGGCCAAAAACTTCTTCTCAGCGTCACTGGGATTGTACTGCAGGTTAGTAACCCTTTCGTGATAATCAGAAAGTTCTGTGGAAAACCTTTTGACTTCCCTTTCTTCAGGGTCATATTCTTCAGCGTCAAAATGCTTCCTTACATAGTCTGCAATTAACAGGGAAACTGCGCAGGCCGTCCCTCCTGCCCCTCTTATGGGACTGGCATAGACAACGGCAAGGTATTCTTTGCCGTCCTTTCTTTTCTTGAGCCTGATCTCAACCAGGCCTTCAAGGGGGGCTGAGACTATTCCCACTGTATGGTAAGCGAAGCCTGTCCTTATTCCGACCTCCATGGCTTCTTTCCTGTCCTTGAATTTGCAGAATCTTTCCTGTGCAACTTCCAATGCTATCTGCAGAGCCACCTGCCAGGACAGCCTGCCATATTTTTCCTCCAGTTCAACTATTCTCTCAATTACCCCTTTTCTCACAAGCTGGGGCGCGGCCGCCGATATCAGTCCTTCTACACGCTCAGCCATATTCTTAGCTAAAGGGATGTCTGTGGTTTCCTCAGGATCGTAGCCCTTTTTCCTGGCAGCTTCAGCCACGGCATAGGCTTCGCTTGTTTTTTTTAACAACCCCTCAAAATAACTTTCCATATGCGATGATGTGCCCTGCATTTTCCTAAAACTTGATTACCTTTGTTTCCCTGGTCCTGAGATTAACTGCGACCGCTCTTCCTGGCTCAGGCACCAGCCCCACTTTTTCCTGAAAGTCTGTCATGCCTATCCAGCACGAGCAGTTAACCAGTGTGATGTTTCTGTATGTGGAAATGGTGGACCTGTGGATATGTCCTGTTATAAAAAAATCCGGCACTGATTCTATCAGTAGCGGGTCCTCTTCTGCCCTGGGAGAATAGGTCACCGAGGTGTGCTCAGGCGCCAAATGCCTTTTCTGAAGCAAAAATTTCATTATGAGGTCCGCCCTGGTTGCCCCGCCTTCGCTGCTTATGCTTGCAACATTTTCAGCATAGTAGTGGAAGCTGGCCCCGTGATACAGCAGTATATCAAAGCCATCAAAATTCTCAGTTGAATCTATGTTTACCACAGCGGGGTTGCTTACCATATGCACATTTGGCATTTCTTGTAATTTGCCTGCATAATCATAGTTCAGGGAGGGCTGAGGTTCCATGAGCCGCAAGGCGTCGTGGTTGCCCGGGCACACCACAATTTCTATGCTTCCTGGAATTTTCTGGAGCTCTTCAGCAAGTTTTGAATATTGTTCCTTCACATCCTTTATTTCGAGCTGGTCAAACTGTGCAGGGTGTATTCCTACGCCGTCTACGAGATCTCCAACCAAAAACAGGTATTTGGTCTTCTTAGCTATTTCCTTCTGCTCCTCGCTTCCCACTTCACAGTTTAGCCATGCTATAAAATTGTCAAATTTTTCCCTCAGGAACTGGTCTGCTCCCACGTGCTGGTCTCCCGTGAACACCGCATAGCAGTCGTTGGGGCCCTTTTTCAGCTCCTTGGTTGGGGGTATTTCGGGGAGGACTATGCTGTTTGCAAATATGACGTTGCTGCCGCACGCCCCCACCAAACCTATAACCTCGTCGCAGACACAATCCTGCGCTATTCTGAAAAGGTCTGATTTCCTGTTGTTTACCACCACGTTTATGCGGCCTGTGGGATCTTCCAGCGTAAGCATAATGTTGTTGTTTTTAGTTAAGTTCTTTTCATACACCATACCTATTATGGTGATATTTTCCTTCTCTGTCTTGTCCAGCACCCTTTTAATTGAAATGGCTTCCTGAAGTTCCTGTTTTTTCTGAAGGATTTCCTTCAGTCTCTGGTATCTTGTATTGAAATAAGCAATAAAATCATCAACTTTTCGTTTCCTTCCCACTTCCTTGTAAGACTTTATTATTTTAACATCTTTTGAAGGGGGGAACAATATGTCTTTTATTTCCTGTTCAGTTGTTTCTGGAGGGAGTGCCAAAATCTCCTGAAGAGTTTCCTGCTTTTCAAGTTTTAATAAAATTTCATTGTCTACCATAAAATTATTGTTTATCAATACTTCTACTGCTTTTTTCTTTTCGTTTAACTCATCCATTTAATATATTTCCTTCTCAATAATTTCCATTACTTTCTGTTCTGTTGCTTGATTTATTGCCAATGATATCTCCCTTGTCCTGCCATACCTTCCTTTAGAAATTGTTTTAGCGTTTATAACCCCCAACATATCAAGTTCTCCCACTATGTCCGAGACTCTCCTCTGGGTCAGCGGTCTTAAGTTAATGTTAGTGCATATTTTCCTGTATGTATTGTATAAGTCTCCTGTTTCAAATATTTTGTTTTTTTTGGCAGAGGAAAGAAGGATTGAATAGAGGATGGCCTGGAACTGCTTGGGTTGCGAGGTCACAATGTCCACTATCCTGTCTTTCTCTAACTTTTCTTCGGCCTCGTCAAGGTGTTTTATTGCCACCTCTCCGGCACCTTCCCTGTCCGCGAGTTCCCCTGCGACCCTTAAGAGTTCTAATGCTCTTCTTGCGTCGCCGTGTTCTCTGGCAGCATATGCTGCGCATTTTGCTATCGCTCCCTGCTTTATCGTGTTTTTTTTAAGTGCCTTTTCTGTCCTTTCCCTTAGTATGTCTTGGATCTGTAGCGCGTTGTAGGGCTTGAACATTATTTCCTCTTCAGACAGGGAGGACCTTATTCTGGGATCCAATGAATCTGTAAATATCAAATCATTGGAAATTCCGATAACACTAATTTGCGATTCTTTTAAATCTGTGTTTATCCTGGTTAAATTGTAAAGGACTTCGTCGCCTGTTTTTTTTATAAGTTGATCCACTTCATCAAGTATAAGGACCATAAGCTGTCTTTTCTGGTCAATTATATTAAAAAAATATTTGTAGACCTCGTCCGTGGGCAGGCCCGTGATTGCTATTTCCTTGCCCAACTCTCTCACTATTTGGGCTATTAATCTGTATTCAGTGTCAGCTATTTTCTTTAGTTTGCAGTTTAGGTATATTATCTTTATGGGTATCTCTCTTTCGTCTGCCAGTTGTTTTATTTTGTTGGTAGTGTGAATAACAGAAAGTGTTTTTCCGGTTCCTGTTTTACCATATATAAAAAGGTTTGAGGGTTTATCCAATCTCAAAACAGGGGCCAATATTTTCGCTATCTGCTCTATCTGCTCTTCCCTGTGCGGTATGTTTTCGGGGGTGTAGTTGGCCTGCAACACTTTTTTATCAATGAATATTGAATTTTTAGAAAGAAAACCCTCAAAAATTTCTGAAGCCTTGCTCATGTTAAACCCCTCTTTGTTCGTTTTCCATAAGAAATGGGTTGTTTATATAATTTTGGTATTTACTGCCCCCTTTGTTTCTTATGGAAGTAATGATTTTAAGAATGA
Organism: uncultured Methanosarcinales archaeon; assembly: GCA_964485195.1. GTDB lineage: Archaea > Nanobdellota > Nanobdellia > Woesearchaeales > CAIVOO01 > CAIVED01. Next base: position 73,831 of record CAZAIK010000006.1, on the reverse strand, counting down.
AGGTTCTTTTTTATATTATTTTCTATATAGAAAAATATTATTATTAAAAAAATAGTTTTTATTTAAATGAAATTTCCAAAGGAAACAACAGGGTGGTTATGTTGTTATTTATCACTATATAAGAGTAAAAATAAAAACATTTAAATACTAGTTGTGGTTAATTGACGTTGAAAAAGGACAAAATGCTTATCAAACAGGAGTTTTTAAAGAAACTTAAGGATTTGGGTCTTAACAGTTATGAAGCTAGGTTATGGGTAGCTTTGCTTTCCAGGGGTGTTTCCACTGCTGGTGAGCTTTCTGACATTGCCAACGTTCCCAGGTCCAGGAGTTATGACGTTCTGGAAAGCCTGGAGAAAAAAGGATTTATAATTATGAAGGTCGGTAAGCCAATCAAGTACATCGCTGTTCAACCATCAGAGGTTATTGAGAGAGTCAAAAAGAGGGTTGAAAAAGACACGAAAGAGCAGGTTGCGTCCCTTGAAAAAATAAAAAGCTCAAAGACAATAGAAGAGCTAAAAAACCTACATTCACAGGGCATGGATTTAATAGATCCCGTGGACATCTCAGGAGCCATTAAAGGCCGCCACAACTTATATAATCACCTTGATTCCGCAATAAAGGACAGTGAAAAATCTGTTTTAATGGTCACTTCAAATGAAGGTATAAAAAGAAAATCAGAGTCCCTTAAAAAATCCCTCTTAAAGGCCAAAAACAAAGGCGTGAAGATAAAGATAATAATACCTGAAGACTCAAAATACCAAGGGATAGAAAAGGAGCTCAAAGGTGTGGCAGAAATCAGGACCTCGGACGAAATTAAGGGAAGGTTTGTGGTAATAGATGGAAAACACACAACCTTTATGATTTCAGATGATTCTCAAGTTCACCCCACATACGATTCCGGAGTATGGATAAACTCCCCTTTTCTCTCATCTTCTATTAATGCCCTATTTGAAAAGGCCTGGAAAACCCTGAAGTAATAATTATTTTCTATAAAGTAAATAATTTGTTTAAAAACGATAGATTTTAATATTTAAAAAGAAAATTTTATATTTAAAGCGGTTTTAAAACAAAAAGGAGGCGTTAAAATGGCAATAAGTGTTGAGGGCATTACACTCGCAATCATTGTGGGTACTCTTGCAGCTATTGTTTACAGCTTGAGGATACTGGTCCTGCTGGAAAGAAGAATAGCGAGAATGGACGAGAACATAATGAAAGTTACCAGGAAAATAGCAAAGGAAGAAGAGGTTATAGAAAAAGAAGAAAAGAAAATTGAGCGAATGCTCAAGAAATAATCTTTTTCATTTAAATTGAAAATAGCAAACCTGCTTTCAGAAATAGAAAAAACCGTTAACAATAAAAAAATTAAAACTTCAGTATTTCTACTACACAAAGTAAATTACGCCAAAAACCAGTTTCTTAAACAATGCCCTGAAGAGCAAAAAAATGTGTCAAATATCCTGTTTGACCTGAAAATCAAGCCAATTGCAGAACTAAAACAAGAAATTAAAAATAAAATTAACAAGCACAAAAAACAAATAAAACAGGCAGAAGGCGAAATACCCCGGATAGTTGCCCAGAAAATCAAAAAAGGTTCTGTAGTTTTTGTTTATGGGTATTCACCGAGGGTTTTGAATGCCCTTAAAACAGCTAAAGAAAACGGAACGAAATTCACCCTTTTGACAGCGGACTCCGGTCCTGAACAGAAAGGCAAAAAGGTCCTGGAACAGGCAAATAAAATGGGAATTGATGTAAAACATTATTCTGATATCTTAATACCAAATGCTCTGGAAAAAGCAGACATAATGCTCTTCGAGCCACAGGGCATTTCTTCCAGGAAAAAGTTGGTTGCTTTCCAGGGAATAAACAATATTCTGGAAGCTGCAAGGAACAAAAACGTGGCAACATATTGTGTTCTGAATTCGCTGGAGTTAAGCAACAAGAAGGATAATTATGAGGAAACCAGGGAAAACTTTATCACAGCAGTCATAAACCATCAGGGGATAGTAAGGCCTTCGGAATTTCGCAGAAACTCACTTGCCTGATTTTTTCTTTTTGACTTTCTTTTTGGTTTTGGTTACCTTTTTCTTTTTCCTGCTATCTGTCTTTTTTCCCACCTTTTTGGTTTTCTTCGCAACTGTTTTCTTTTTTATAGCTGGTTTTTTCTTTTCAGCTTTGGCAAGTTTGCTAATTTCTTCCTCTATTCCTTTTATCTTCTGCACATTGTCTTCCTGCCCCATAAGCTCTCCACATTCAGGGCAGCGGAATCCGTAATCCATTGCCTTTTCAAAATCCAGACGCATACATTCATTAGGGCAGATAAAAAAGAAATTATTCTTTTCCCTTTCCAGCCTCTCCTTAAGCTTTTCCACCCTTTTCCTCCTGATATCCTCAAGAAGGGTATTTACCCTTTTCATGTTAAAAGTCCAGTAATATATGTACCAACCCTTTTTCTTGTCCTTTTTCCTTACAAAATGCACAAGGTTTTGGTGGTAAAGCCTGTAAAGCATATTCCTTACGACATTAACATTAAGATTCAGCAGTTCTGCAAGCTTGAATTCTGAGACATTTTTCTTTTTTTTGAGTATGTTAACCAAAGGGATAACATCCTCCCCTGCAACTTCCTTGATAACATCCTCCAGTGTCTTGTTGGAAACTCTCATGACAAAAAATTCAAAAAATAGGTTTATAAATTTTCCCTTTTCTATTAAAAAGATTTAAAAAGGAAAGGGGTCATTTTCAACAAAATGCAGTCCAGAACCAAATCAAGGACATTCAGAAGGATCAAAAAGAAAGTTCCAGCCAATACTTCAGTAATCCATTATGAAAAAAAGAGCCCCAGAGGGGCTCATTGTGCCGTTTGCAGCTCTCCCTTGCAGGGGGTGGGCAGAAAGACCCCAAATCAGCTGAAAAAGCTTCCTAAAACCCGGAGGAGACCGGAAAGGCCGTTTGGAGGGGTTTTATGCTCCAAATGCTCTAAGGCAAAAATCAAGGAAAAGGTCAGAGGATGATAGAAACAGGAAGGATTTGCATTAAAACAGCAGGGAGGGATTCCAACAGGAAATGCGTAGTCACAGAAGTGATAGATGATAATTTTGTTAATGTTATGGGAGAGACAAGAAGCAAGAAGGTCAACATCAAGCATCTGGAGCCCACAAACCAAAAAATAACCATCAAGAAAGGGGCGTCAAAATCTGATATTTCCAAAGAATTGAAAAAGGCGGGTGTAGGAACCAGGGAAACCAAGCCCAAGAGAACAGCTGAAAGGCCGAAGAAAAAGAGAAAAGCAAGGGAAAAACCAGAAGAAGGCGCAAAGGCCAGGACTAAAAAAACTTAATAAAGTCTTTTCTGGATTCTTTTGGATTCTTGTTAAAAACTTCTGATATGAAAGGACCCTTAAAATTAATTTTATTGAATTCCTCACATACCCTTTCCCAGTTTATTGTGCCCCTACCAACAGGAAGATGCTCATCATTCCGCCCTTTGTTGTCATGGAAATGGCAGCAGACAATTTTCTTGCCGAATTCCTGAATATATTTTGCTGGACCGTCGCTAACATTCGCGTGCCCGGTGTCAAGACACATCTTTACATAAGGTGATTTTAGTTCAGAATAAATATATCTCAAATCCTTAATGCTGTCCCCAAGCAATTGAAACTCAGAATTTTTAGGCATAGGATTAACATTCTCAAGGGCGAGATAAATTTTATTTTTCCTCAGTAAAGGAATGATGTGCTTTATTGTTTTGACAAGGGAATCCAACCCCTTTTTTCTTTTCCATTCCCAATGAGGCAGGCCAACCCAAAAACCCATATGTGCGGTAATGTGGGTACAATTTAACTTTTTTGCCAGCAAAATTAATTTTTTTAGATAGTTTTCATTCGCTTTCCTGAAAAACTCAACTTCCTCCCCAGGGTTTATGGTGTAGGGGGTGTGAAGGCTCAGTGAAATTTTATTTTCGTCTGCCAATTTTTTTATTTTGTTAACGCGCTTGGCATCAAATGTTTCTATGGCGTGAAAATCCTTGATGAGGTCCATCTCAATATGCTGCATTTCATTGGAAAGTGCATAATCAAAGGACTTCTCAACAGGGTTTAAACAGCACATAAATCCAAATTTCAGGTCTTTTTTCATATTTTCAAAATTCCGTTGATGTCCAGTTCCATTGCAGCCACAGGGGATAATAACTCAAAATTTTCAAGAACCTTGGGATTGATCTCTCCCAAAAATCCAGCTTCCTTTCCTTCTATAATCACCTTTCCGCACCTGCCCTCAATGAAAGAAGGATGCCCTTTCTCTTTTATCTCATATTTTATATTGAGCATTCTCATCAGGTAATCAAGAGCCTGTTTTATTTCAGTATAATTTGCCTTTTCGTGACAGATGCCCGCTGCAAGCTTCTGCTTTTCATTTACTCCTGTTTTTTTGGACTTGTCCGCGAGGAATACAGTGTCAACATCAAAAATTTTCTGAGGGTATTCCGCATTTCTGTTCCCCCTGAAAACCTCCATTATCGAAGGCACCATCCATTCCCTCACAGAATCATACCCCGCTGAAAGAGAATTTTCCACCTCCACTGGCTTGCTTTCCAATTCCATCATTTTTGTCTGTTTTTCCTTCCCTATGAGGTTATAAGTGTTCAACTCCAGAAAACCAAGACCTGTCAGGATGTCAGCTATGAGATTCTTTAGCCTGCTTGCCCTGGCTTCCTCACCCACTGTTGCGACATTGGGAATTTGCGCCTCAAAATTTTCAAAGCCATAGGCAATCGCAATATCCTCTGCCAGATCAACCTGGTGCATAATGTCTGCACGATAAGCGGGAATAAGAATGTTGGATTTCTCAGCTCCGTGGCCCATTTTCAGCAGCAAAGCCTGCAATTGCTTTTTTGTAAGGTCTAATCCCAGGTGTTTGTTTATGTAGTCCGCATCAAGTCTTATTTTTGAAGGTGTCAGGTCAGGAGTTGTTTCCTTTTTATCAGGATAGACCAACTCCATTGAGTATATATTGCCGCCCATATCGGCAAAGGCAGTCACTATCATGTTGAGGCATTTATTAAGTGTCTTGAAATCAAAGCCACTGCATTCTATGAAAACATCCTTTGTTTTTTCGCTTATTTTCCCTGTATCGTGCGAATTTATTATGGGGGGCATTGAAAGTATTTTGTCTTCGGAATCAACAAAAACAGGGTACTTGGAATAGCCCTCCAGAAGATGCGCATATTCCCTGCCCGTAGCGGTCTGGGAGAGTATACGATTTCCTGTGATTTCCTCGTCGTGCTCCAACGGCCTGAACTTTATCTTGTCGGGATCCATTGCTTTGAAGGTTATGGGGGGCTTTATTTTTTCATAAGGGTAAATGCCTATTGCCACCTTTCTCCTGTTCCTTCCGAAGGTGATGTGGAGCTTTTCCTGTATCTGTATGGTTTCAATTATTTTTTCGTCGTCAAATTTCATGCCTTTAACAATGGCGCACGCAGTGTAAGGCCTCACGTTTTTTACAGATTTGCCTATGACAACTTTCTCACCTGATTTTTCAACCTTGAACTTGGCCAGCCCTTCCTTGGCTCCTATGAATGTGGCAAAAGCCCTTGCAAAGCCCTGAAGGCTGAGCATGTCAGGCCTGTTTGGGAACACTTCCACAGTGATGGAATCTTTGTTCACTTCTTCCAGATCTGTGCCCAGCAGGCTGATTCTTTCCTTTAGCTTTTCATCTGATAATTTCTTTCCCACCAGTTTTTCAAACTCTTTTCTGCTTACAGTTATGGTTGGCATTTTATTTGTTCCAAAACTTCATGTTTCTTATCTGTTCTAAATTATTTGAATATAAGTCCCTTAAATCCTTTATTTTATAGTAATCCATCATTATTCTGTCAAAGCCGGGGCCCCACGCCAGCACCTTTACATCCTCTCCCAGCAGGGGACAGACAACTTCCGGCCTGAACATTCCCGCACCGCCGAGCTCTACCCATTCGTTGTGCACAGGGTGGAACACCTCTATTTCCAGGGAGGGTTCAGTATAGGGAAAATGGGCAGGCCTGAACCTTGCTTTGGGAAAGCCCATCTTCTTGAAGAATTCCTTCAGGTAACCCAGAAGATGCCTGAAATTTGCGTCAGGATCCACTACAATGCCCTCTGTCTGATTAAACTCAAACAAGTGCTTCCAGTCAACTGCCTCATTCCTGAAGCACCTCCCCACTGCGAAAAACTTGGCAGGCAGGTCGGATTTTTTGAGTTCAGCTATTGTTCTCGATGAAAGCACAGAGGTATGGGTCCTTAGCACGTTTCTTCTTGCCTTTTCCTCATCCCACTTATACTGCCAGCCCTTGCTTTTGCAAACACCTGCCTCGTGCGCTTTTTTTACTGAATTCACAAGAGCCTTGCCGGGCAATTTTCCGTTTGAAGGGCTCTTGATAAAGAAGGTGTCCTGCAAATCCCTTGCCGGATGGTCCTGGGGGGTGAACAAGGCATCAAAATTCCAGAAGCTCGTGTTGATTATGGGCCCTTCCATCTCCCTGAAACCAAGGTCGGTCCAGATTCTTTTGGCATAGGAGATGGCCTGCTTTACAAAATGCTTCTTGCCCCCGGAAATTTTCGGAACATTAATTGTGACATCATACCTTCTGAATTTCCTGTTCTTCCAGTCACCTTTTTTTAGTGTTTCTGGGGCAAGGGTGTCAATTAATTTTTCAGGTATCTTCTGTTTCAGGACTCTCTGCCCGTTTTCTGTTATGGTCGCGGTTATTAGCTTTTCTTCCTTGATTGCTATAATCTCTTTCCTTTTCTTAAGATTTTCAAATGCGAATTTTTCTTCCGGCTTTAACTCATCAATCCTCACTTTATGCTTCTTTATTTTTTCCAACAGGCTTTCTTCCAGGGTTTTTTTGGCAATAAAGTCCTTTCCGAGAGAAGTCAGCGATATGTTCATGCCCGGCTCGATCTTGATTATTCCCCTTTGCTTCAGCAGGCCCACGCAGGCATTCATCTCAGCTTCATCCAGGCCTGCCTTTTTCCTGAGTTCATCCTTGTTTAATTTTTTATTGTCTAAAGCCTTTACAAAGCTTTTTTCAGGCAAACCTCTTTTGACATACTCCTGCCCGTTTTTGCCAAGGGTGATTACAGATTGGGATTCTTTTTCCAGTTCAACAAGTTTTTTGTTTCCCAGCCACTGGAGAGCGCGCATCACCTCTATTTCTGACAAGCCGCTTTTGCGGATTATTTCAGGAACAGGAGTGTTTGCTTTAACCAGGGGAAGGACTTTTCTCTCAAAAGAAGTCAGGGTTTCAGCGATTTTTTTAGCTTCCATTTATTAAAGAAAAATAAGAAATAGTTTAAAAATATATTGATAGTTACTTTGCGCCCCTCATTCCCTTCCAGGCTCCCTCAAAGAGGTTCTCAACTGCGGAAGCGAAGAATGGGGTGTTCACCCATATCCCCACATCATAGGTTGGGTGCACTTCCGAGTCATCCATCACCATGAACACCAGCTGTTTTCCGTCCACCACAGTGAATCGCGCCTTGGCGTCGGCATTCTTGACCTCTGCAATTCCTGAGATGTCTTTTAGTGCCGATGAACACTCCTTGGTAATCGGAGCTGCAATCCTTATCTTGACGCCTCTTTTCTTGAGCTTCTCAAAGATTGGCTTTAGCCCCTCAACCTTTCTCAGGAATCCCTGTGTTGTTGTCATTATGGTCACTGACTTTTCGGCATTCTTTATCGTAGACTCCAAATGGTTGTATAGGTTATGCCTGCCTTTAAGGCTTCCTGAAAGGTCTGCCGGCTCCACCAGTTCCATACCTTGATTGTGTAGCGCGTTAAGCTCGGTTAGCATTTCCGAGTCCTTTAGCTCCTCGAGCCTGGATACCTTTGTTTCAGCCTCCTTCTTCATATTTTTCTTTACCCTTTCAATTACCTCTGTCGGAGGAACTGCTATGTACTTGATTGGCTTGCCTATTTTTGTCACGGCAAACCCCTTTTTCTCCAGGCTTTCCAGAACGTCATAACTCCTGGACCTGGGAACGTTGGCAATGTCAGAAAGCTCACCAGCAGTGGAAACACCCCTGGAAAGCAGAGCAGACCAAATCTTAACCTCATAAAGATTGAGAGAGAAATACCTTCTCAGTGTTGCTAAAAAATCATCATTTACAATCATCTTTTCCAACCCCCTTTTTTAGGCGCAGAGTAAAACCTTACCCCAAAAAAGGACTCTTCACGCCTCTTTTTACTATCAGATAACAATACCTTCTATTTAAATCTTTCCATTGTTTTTGTCATACTTTAATAAGGAATATCATTCGCAATTATCCAATGATTTAAGAATGGCTCTTGTACCTCAATAAGGCAGCTATTCCTCCCAGCCCGTCCAGTTTCTGGCCTCCTTCGTGGTCAGAGCTGATAATATTGATGTCTGCGCCTCTTTTCTCAGCCTTACTGATAAGGCCTTCAATATACTCTGATTCTCCTGATTGCTGTTTTTCATAGAAAAAATCGTCGGTAAACAGGAGCGTTTTTATGTTGCCCATCTCTACATAGTTTGATGCTTCCTCAAGCCCATAAGCCACGGCACCTCCCCTTGCAATCTCCTTTATCACTTTCTCGACAAGTTCCATCTCTTTTACAGCCCTTTCCTCTTCCATAACCTTTTTCAGCGCGCTGCTTTTCAGAACTTCATATATTGCATTTTCACTAACAGAACCGCAGCTCGTAGCTATTACCTTTTCCTTCAGGTTTTTGTCCTTCACCAATTTAAGCAGGTCCTCTTTCCAGAAAGCCGGAGAGGCAATTATAACACTGGTAATGTTAAACCTTGTCACGTACTCCCTTATCTTGTTAATCAGCTCCTGGAAAAATTTGCTTTCCTTTTTTGTTTCATATGCCTTTTTCTGGACATCCCCCTGCATTTCCAACAAAACATCAAAACCATTCTTCTTTGTCTTGGCAAATATTGCATTTTCCCTGTCAAACACAACAATAAGGATTTTTTGCTTTGATTCAAAAGTCGCGTCTTTTATCTTTTTTAGGTGATATGCGCTCCATTTTTCCTTTTCAATCTTTATTTCAGAGCCGGGCACAACCTCAATTGCCTGATAGGAACCTTTTGGTATTTCCTCCTTTTCGTCAAGAGTCTTGCCATTAAGCCTTAGTTCTTTGCCGTTAAACTCTGTTTTTTCCACAAGAATTCTGAGGAAATACCTTTTTTTGACAGGCTTGACATTCTCCCCTTTCCCGACCTTTATCTTTCTCTCGCAAAACCCGCTTACAATGTCCCCCTGTCCGATTATGCTGTTCAGGGTGAGGACGTCATCAGGGTTCTGCGCTTTTACTTTCATTTCCCCTTTCTTGGGGTCAGAGCGGAGCATTTTCATATATCATTTAAAAAGAAAAACATTTATATATATTCTCATTTATTTTAAGTTAAAGATGGTCTTACGCCCCAGTAAAAAAGCCCAGGACGGCACCAAAGCGGCAACTCTTGTTGCAATTATCGGCGGCTTGATAATCCTGTACATACTTTTTGTGCCACCTTCAGAAAGGCAGGAACTTTTGAATCTGACCAATGAAACTGATGGGGAAGGAAACGGCGAAGCCAATGGAGAGATTTCTGAAGGAATCCTTCTTCTGGAGCATCCCGGATTGTTGGAGCATATTTCTGCAACAGAGTTTGAAAAGTCAATACCTCCCCTAACCTTGTTCGTCTCTACTGAGGCAGTTACCCTGAAGACAGCAGAGGCCATAACTGTGAAAAACAGCTGGTTTTCAAGCCAGGCCTATAATCTTACCTTTTCATTAGGGGATGTTGAGAACACAAAAAACACCCTTTTTTCTGTAAACATAGATGATCATGAAGGAGAGCTGATACTTGAGCTTAATGGGCAGAGGATTTATGAAAAAGAGCAGGAAAACCCCAACCTTGCGGTGAGGCTGCCCTCTGACCTTCTCAAGGGAAGCAACACCCTTATCATACAGGCAGGCTCTGTGGGGTTTGCTTTCTGGAAAACCAGTTATTATGACCTTTCAAACCTAAAGCTTGTGGCTGACATAACAGACATTTCAGGGAAAAAATCCCAGAGCAGCTTCATAATATCCTCAACAGAACACAATAACCTGGAGACGGCAAGGCTGAGATTTTACGTGGATTGCGGGGATAAGGCAGACTTGGGTAAACTGGATGTGGAGGTTAACAACAGGAATGTTTATTCGCAAATACCTGTGTGCGGGGACATAGTAAGCCAGCCAATATCCACAAACATCCTTTCAAGCGGGGAGAACACCATAACTTTCAGCACAGAAGTCAAGGAGCCTTCTGAAGCTTTCTATCTTATGGACAATATCCTGATAAGGCTTCAATTGAAAGAGCCAGTCCCTTTTACTTATTATTTCGATTTGAACAGTGCACAGTTTAATACCATATCTTCAGGAGGGAATAATTTAACCCTGGAATTATTATTCACAGACTCAGCGACGAGAAAAAATGCCGACTTGTTCATTAATGGAATACAAACAGGCTTTGAAACAAGAGAAAGGGAGTACACAAGAAATATCAACAGCTTTGCAAAAGAAGGCACTAATGCCATAAAGATAGAGCCGGTCTCAACATTTGAAGTTGTTGACCTGGCAGTAAAGCTTGAATGAGCTTTGATAAAAAAAAGAGGTGAAATAAGGATTTCTTCTTATTTGAAAAATGGCTGACGAACCTTTAAACCCAATGGCTGGAGAGCAGAAGCAGAGGGAAGAGGCAGAGGCAGAGATGCTTAAGGAAAAGAAATGGAAGGAGAAAATAAAAAAGGCAGCCCAGGAATACACCCCCACTTTTTACGGAGCCGGAAGAAAGGCCAAGCAGGTAGCATCAATGCCAGTGAGCGAAGCGGCAGGCAAGGTGGGAAAGAAGGCTTCGGAAGTTGCCAAGATGCCTGCCGGAAAAGCAGCAGGCAAAGTTGCTTCCCCCTTCAGCAGGATTGGAAAGGTTGGATGGGGCGTCGGAGGGGCGTTATTGGGCTGGGCATTCAGAGGAGGGCATCGTGTTTACAGGAATGTTAACCTCATAGGGCTTGCCGGCCTCTTGTTCCTGGTAATACAAATTTTCAATTTTTTCACAAGCTATGAAGCTTACTCTTTCAGGATAGCTGCAGAGATTGTGATACTTTTCCTGCTGATATTCATAGGGGTGCCCATAGGCCTTTCAGTGCTTATTGCCTGTCTTGATTACGGATTGCCAACACTTTTGCTTAATACAATAGTGCAGCAAAACCCCCCTTATGCTTTCCTGCAGCCCCTTGCAAATATTGTCCCAGAATTTTCAGCCTTAACCCAGTCAGCCCTCACAGTGCTGATAGTTGCATTCACCCCCTCGCTGGTGCTGATTTACATAGTAATGAGCCAGGACATAGACAAAAGCGCCAGGGGATTGCTTTACAGCTTAGGAAGAGGCATATACATGATAGCAATAATTATAACATTATTCTCCTTTTTCTTTTTCTCCCTGAGCGCTGCGGGAGTAAGCGCAGTGGACCCCATAGCAAAAGTAACCACGCTCTCCCCCGAAGGCAGGGAAATGGTCGCAAATGCCTGGCAAAACGTGCTGGAATTTCCCACGACATTCAGGGAGGGTGTTGGAAGCCTGGTTGAGAGGCAGATACAGATAGCCACAGGAGGCCAGTATTACGGCGGGGAGGTTGAGCAGGCAAGGGAGCCAGTGGGGGTTTACATAACAGAATTCGGGCCTAGGCCCAAGGACCAGGTTTTTTATGAAGGCGAGCAGATTTACCTGTGGGCAGACCTTGAAGTTGCATCCTATGCAGAAGGGGCTGAAATAACCATAGAGACAGAGTGCAAGGTTCACGACACAGAGATTGAAGGAAAGACGAATCCTGCTCAATTTGTTGTTGATGAAAAGATTAGCAGGGAAACAATTCCCTGTATTTTTGAAGATGGCATAGAGAGGGGTACTGTATCTCAAAAGCAGATAGACTTCATTGCCAAGTTTAATTTCCAGACAGAGTCAAGGATTACTGCGCATCTTTCAGACAGGCAAAACATAATTGAATATCCCTCTAACAAAGATGTTTACGATGCTTATAACGTGCCCTTTGATGAAAGAAGCCCAACAGCGGAATACACCCAGGGCCCCATAGAATTGGGCATAGGCATAAACGACCCGGTTCCGTTAATATCAGCGAACGAGGAAGGGGCATACCCTGCCCCTGTGATAGGGATAACTGTGAAGCCGAGGTGGAAGGGGGAGATTTCCAAATTCAATAAGCTTTACGCATATGTTCCGAAGGGAGTGAAGCTGTCCAGTTGCGACAATTCATTCAACCCCGTTAGTTTTAGAACATCTAATGAAGAGTACAAGGAAGGGACAAATGCATATAGCTTTGAAGTTGAAAGAATAAACCAAAGGATGCAGGAGGTGGAATATTACACCATAACCTGCACTTACGTGGCTGAGGATATTGATCTGGCCCTGCGGGACCCGAGTGACGGAAGAAGGGTTCCCCTTGCACCAAAGTCCTTCTTTGCAAGGGCAGAGTATGATTTTGCCCTGGAGGAATCTGCCACTATCAGCATAAGGAGAAGCCCCCCGGCACAGGCAGGAGGGGAAGAAGGGTCAGCTACGTCCTAAAAACACAAAAAATTAAAAGTAACTTAATCTCAGAGGAATTATGAAGCACAAATCATTGTTTTTTTGCCTGGCGCTTGCACTTCTTTTTATGTTCAGCGCCTGCGACCTGATGGGAGGGCCAAGCAACAGGCCTGAAGAATTGACTGCAGAGGACTTCAGGAAAGGAACAGACTCCTTGATTTTTAGATTCAGCCCCAACAGCCCTCCCAATGAGACATACACAGGGGAGATTTTTGACATCACACTAATCCTGGAAAACAAGGGGGCTGCAGACATAGAAAGCGGCGGAATGATTTTAGCGTATGACAGCACCGCGGTAAGAAACCTTGACAGCCCCTGGCTGAAATACAATGAGCGGTTAGGGAGTTCGGATAATTCCTTCACATTTGAGCTTGAAGGCAGGAAGCCCAACAACCCTCTTGGTGAAAGGGCTGTCTTCTCCAAGAGCTTTGAAGCTTTGAGACTAGGCCCCCAGAGGGAAAGCTATCCAGCCACATTCACAGCAACAGCCTGCTATGACTACCAGACAAGAGCCAATGTTCCCCTGTGCATAGACCCTGCCCCTCTTCAGGAAACCCAGGACAAGCCCTGCCAGATGCAGACAGTTAACCTTGAAAGCCAGGGAGCTCCACTTGCAATAACAAAGGTGGAGCCCAAAATGATTTCCCAAAGAAATGGAAAAAAGCTTCAGCTCACACTACACCTTCAAAACAAAGGAGGAGGGCTGGTTTATACAGCAGGAAAAACCAATGAATGTCTGAAAGGCTCCCCTCCCTGGAACAAAATTGAAAGTGGGGCCGTCACTGTCAAGCTGGGGGGGACTGAAGATTTAAAATGCGTGCCGTTCCCGCTGGTTTTAACTGGAGATGATGACTTAATAAGGTGTGTTTATGGTAGCCCGTTCACAGAGGAAGCAACTGCTTATTCAACAGTTGTATCTGTAAGCCTTGATTATGGCTATACTCAAAGTTCCTCGGCAAAAACAACAGTATTCAGGACTGTTTCAATATAAAAAGAAAAAATTTAAATACACAGTATCACTTTAAAAAGGCAAAATGAGGTATTTCAAGCTTTTTGTGATAATTTCTGCTTTATCCATTCTACTTGCATCGTGCGCTCCCACAGAGAGGGAGCCGGAAACAGTGGTTACAGAAACTCACAGGGGCACGCAGGGCATTTTCTTTAACTTCCTGCCGAACCATCCTCCTGCTGTAATTTACACAGCAGGCCAGCAGGATACTGGCCACAACATTGTCCTGGAAGTGCAAAACCTGGGATCAGAAACAACAGGGGTTTACTTTTATCTATCAGGGTTTGACCCTAACATTATCCGGGTTGGAAATCCAGTGCATGTAATAGGCTCCTTGGAGGGCAAGAGCCCTGTAAACCCCGAAGGAGGGTACACCCAGATACAATTTCCCACATACGGCACTTTGGATGTTAGTATGCCTCCTGACATAGACGTGTATCCCGCTACTTTGCAGGCAACAGCCTGTTACGATTACAGCACTAAAGCAAGCCTGCCTGTTTGCGTGGACCCCGACCCTTACAGCGCTGTAGTTCAGAGAGCCTGCACTCCCCACGGAGCAACTGTGGGAGGCGGCCAGGGAGCTCCTGTCGCCATAACTTCTGTCCAGCAGGAATCCTTAAGAGGGAGGGCTATATTCAAGATTAGAATCTCAAACGTGGGAGGCGGCCAGGTTATGGAGAACGGCTACTCTCCAATGTGCACAGAAGTTACTTATGATAAGTTTGACAAAATACATTATGCCCCTTTCAAACTGGGAGGAGCAGCAGGCCAGTGCCTTCCCGCAAGCCCTGTTCGCCTGGTAAACGGCCAGGCATTGATAACCTGCGTTTTCAACGTGCCGGGGAACCTGGCATATACAACAACACTTGACGCTAATTTGGAATACGGCTATATGGATTCAAAAAGGAAAAGTATACAAATCAAAAAAATATCCTAGGTGATAAAATGAGAAAAATCCTGTTATTTGGAATTTATTTGATGATTGTTACACTTGTAATTGCGTGCGCCCCCCAGGAGGAAGGGCCAAGCGTTGGCCCAACTTTTGTTGGCGGGACTAAAGGCCTGGCCATGGAGTTTGTTGAGGACGCGCCCCCTTCAGAGATATTCGACGGGGCGCAGTTTCCATTTAGCATCAATGTCAGGATAAAGAATGTGGGGGAGTGGGAAATACCTTCCGGCTCTGACATTTTGGTAAAAACATCTGGGATAGACCCTTCAGATTATGGAGTATCTGCAGCAGCCCTGGAGAAAAACCCACCACAGGGAATGCTTCCCACAAGGAGAGGGCCTGCTGGTGAGATTATAGAAGGGGACACCCTAGTTGTGGATTTTCCCGGGCTGAACTTTCAGAGAACGCTTTTCGGTCCAATAACCACAACAATGAAGGCAGATGCCTGCTATAAATACGGGACCAAGGTCAGCACCAATATGTGCGTTAAGGAAGACCTTTCCAGCTCCGACGCTTCTGTGTGCAAGGTAAATGAGGCAAAGGCAGTGGCTAATTCAGGAGCGCCTGTGCATATAACCTCAATGAGGGAATCCCAGGGAGGAACAGACACTATTCTGCTGACCTTCACCATAAGGCACGTTGGAACAGGAAAGATATTTGAGCCTGGCTCACAATGCGAAGATACCATACAGAAAAGAGACAGGCTCTTCCTGAGCATAGACACGAGTATGAGCGGACTTCAGTGCACAGGACTGCAAACCCTGGAAGGACAGCCGAAGACAGGCTCTGAAGGTTACATTGCGCTGTATGGAGGGGAAAGGCAGATATCCTGCACCCAGCCCACAGGAGGGCAGGGCGACTTTGTTAAGACTGTTACAGCAACCTTAGAATATGATTACGACCAGTTCATTACAAAGCAGGTGACGGTCAAACACGTCTGATCATTTCATTTACTTTTTCCCCGTCATACCCTGCGCTGAGCAGGGATTCCTTTATTTCTCTGATATTGTCCCCGTGAGACAATGCCATCTTAATCATTGATTCTATCTCTTTCCTTTCAAAAGGATCAAACTCTTTAGGAACACTTATCTTGACGTGCTCTTGCTGCTTTTCTTTTTTATCTTCTGACAATCTTGAGGATTTCTTTAATTTGTTTATTTCACTGTCTCTTCTCTTAATCATCCTGTCCAGTACTTCTTTTTCCTGTTCATACTGGGCAGTCAGCTCCTTGTTAAGCTCTTCCAGATGTCCTAATCTTTTGCTGCTCTCGGACAAAACTTTTCTCAAGTCACTGATTTGCCTTTCTTTTTCTTCCAGCAGGCCGCGCAGTTCTTTAGCATTCCCATCCCCTTCTTCTGAAATTTTCCTTGCCTTTTCCTTGGTTTTTTCATAGGCATCAAGAAGGGCCACGAGCCTTTTTTCAGCTTCTTCCTTCTCTTCAAGAAGTTTTTTTATTTTGTCGTCGCGGGACTTGACAGCTTCCTTAATTTCTGAAAGATAATCCTCCTGGCTTTCCCTGATGTTGTTTAGTTTTGTCTCAAGCCTTTTTGATTTTTCCTCTTTGTTGTATAATTTTTCCTTCATTTCAGAGAGCATCTTGTCAGAAAGGACCAAAAGCCTGGTGAACTTCTCTATTTTTTCCTGTTGCTCAAGAATTGCCTTGTTCTTTTCAGCCAGGATCTTTTTGATAAGAATGTTCTCTTTGGAAATAATCTGTATTCTCTTTTTAGCCTCTTCCAAATCCTCAACTAAAGTTTTCGCCTCTTTTAATATTAGGTGGTCATTCATTTCCTAGCCTTCCCACATTGGCCAAGAAAGCTTCCAGCTGGATGAAAGAGTCGCTTCCCTCGCTAACCCTGAACTCTGCCTCCCCGCATTTTTCAATTAACAGCATTTTTTCCCTGTTATCTATGTCCATTTCCAGAATCTCTTTCTGAATCTGGCGTATGGCGTCAGCTCCTGACAGTCCATAGTTAAGCATAATATTCAATAATCCCTTTCTTGCCTCAACAAATTTTCCTTCCCACGCTGAGTTAAGCACGTTAAGTATTTCTTTTGGCTTGGCCATTGAGGAGATGGAAAACACGAGATCCTCGGTTATTTTCTTGGATATTGCTGTGCAGCTTTGCATAATGTTTTCCACCCGCCTGCAATCTCCTCCTGAAACAGCGAATAAGGCGTCCTCTGCAGCCTTTTCCACCTCAAGCCCCTCTTCCTTGGTTATCCTCTCTATTATCTTGCCTATATGCTCTTTTTCAAGGGGCCTGAACCTGAAGATTGCGCATCTTGACTGTATTGGGTCTATAAGTTTGCTACTGTAGTTGGCAGAGAGTATAAAACGGCAGGTCTGAGTGTAGTTTTCCATAGTCCTTCTCAAAGCCTGCTGGGCATCCCTGGTCAGCGCGTCGCATTCGTCCAGGTATATTATCTTGAAAGGCACGTCCCCTATCGCCCTGGTCCTTGCGAAATCTTTCACTTTTACGCGTATGACATCAATTCCCCTCTCATCCGAAGCATTAAGCTCAAGAAAATTGTTTCTCCAGCCCTCTCCAAAAAATTGCTTCGCTATGACCAATGCCAAGGAGGTTTTTCCAACACCCGCAGGCCCTACAAAAAGAAGATGGGGCATATTTTTTTGTTTTACAAAGGCCTCAACCTTGCTTACTACGTGCTCCTGGCCCAGAACATCACTGAAGTTCTTGGGTCGGTATTTTTCAGTCCAGATTACATTCATAAAAACACCCCGTAATTCCAAGAATTAACATTATTTAAAAAGTTATTGTATTAAACAGCTTTAAGCCCCTATATTATATCTTCTTCAGAAATCACCAGAAAGTCTCCTACTGCTGTAACTGCGCTGAAAGGCACCAGAATGTCCCCTTCCTTGTCCTTCTCCAGCTCAAGCTTTTCTGCATAGGAAGTGGGAGTTGTAAGCACTATATTTATCAATTCGCCTGTTTTGGTTTCAAATATGAGATCTGCCACTTCCCCGAATTTCCTTCCGGTCTTGCTGACAACTGTTTTTCCAATTACCTGCTTGGAGAATCTCTTGTCAGCCTCTTTTTGCTGGCTTGTTGAGCTTTCTATCATTTTTCAGTTATGAAAGATTAGAACAAAGTAGTATTTAAAAGTTTCTATTTTCCATTTCAAAGCATTTAAAAAATATTTGTTTTTAATTAGAATATGAAAATAAAGGAATTCCAGAAGAGGCTTAAAGAAAGAGGGGTGGATGCGGCAGTTCTTTACAATATGGAGACCAACTATGCAAATGCCAATATGAAATACCTTGCTGATTACTCCGGCTATGGATTCCTTATAATTTCTGCAGACAAGAAGCCATTTCTCCTGGCTCCCCTGCTGGATGCGGAATACGCATGGAAATCCAGCGTAAAATTCCACATCATGAAAAAGGATTTTATGGAGAAGGTCAAGAAAAAACTGGGCAATGCCAAAAAGCTGGGGGTTGAATCAAGGAAGTTCAGCATATCAGCCCAAAAAAAATTCAGGAAATATTTCAAAAAAGCGCAGTTTCTGGATATTACAGACATTCTTGAAGAATTAAGGATGGCCAAAACAGCCAAAGAAATAAAACTGATCAAGCAGGCTTCAGTAATAACAAACAAAATAATGAATTCCTGCCTTCGGAGTTTCAAAAATTTCAGGACAGAGAGGGATGTATACAATTTTCTGAGGACAGAATGCATTAAGAACAGCGTGGAGCCTTCTTTTGATTTTGTCGTTGCTGCTGGGAGAAGCCCTGCAACACCTCACCACATTCCCAAGAACAAAAAACTGGTCAGGGGCTTCTGCGTCATAGATTTTGGAATAAGATACAAAGGATATTGCACCGACATAACCAGGACAGTTTTCATAGGAAGGCCTTCAAAAAAACAAAAAGAAATATACAACAAGGTTCTTGGTGTCCAGGAAAATGCCATCAAAAATATAGAGGTTGGAAAAAAATTTTCAGAGGTCGCATCCCAGGCAAGGGAAGAATTCGGCAGTTATAACAAAAGGTTTGTTCACGCCCTCGGGCACGGCCTGGGAGTTGAAGTTCACGAAAAGCCCGCGGTTTCTTATCTTTCCAAAACAGAAATAAAAGACGGGATGTACTTTACTATTGAGCCCGGGGTTTATTTTCCTCTGAGATTTGGCATACGAATAGAGGATGATATCCTGGTTGAGAAAAATAAGGCAGTAAACCTGACCAAGGTGCCCAAAAACCTGCTGTCAGTAAAACCAAAGGCTTTTAAATGAGCATTTTTTTTGTTTTCCAATGAAAAACAAATCAGATGTTGATATTGAAAAGGCTTTGGGGGACAATATTGGGTATTCTGCAGATTCCAATCAGCTGGAGATTGAGAACAAAGTTCTCAAGGAAACAATTACCCACCTCAAGGACGAGCTGGCCAAGTTTCAAAAACCGCCTTTGCTTTCAGCTGAAGTAAAGGATGTGCTGGAGGGGGGAGCTATGATAAGGCTCAACAACGGCAACGAATTCTTCGTTAATGTTTCTCCGGCCTGCGGGAAGGTTTCTGTGGGCGATTCAGTTTTGTCAGAGCAGAAAAACCTTACAATTGTCAAGAAGATTCCGCTTTCCAAGATTTTCAATGTTGAAAAATTTGTTATAATGGAGAAGCCCAAGCTGGGCTGGAACCAGATAGGAGGACTTTCTGAGCAACAGGAAGAGATAAAAGAAGTAATAGAACTGCCTTTACTGAAGCCAGCACTTTTTGAAAAAGTTGGGATTGCTCCGCCTAAAGGAATACTTCTCCATGGCCCGCCGGGAACTGGAAAAACTATGCTGGCAAAGGCAGTGGCAGCTTCCACAAATTCCACATTCATAGAAGTTGTAGGATCAGAGCTTGTTCAGAAATTCATAGGCGAGGGCGCAAAGCTTGTCAAGGAAATATTCCAGCTGGCTAGGGAGAAAGCCCCTTCAATAATTTTCATAGATGAGTTGGACGCGCTGGCAGCAAGAAGGGTGGATATAGGCACCAGCGGGGAAAGGGAAGTTCAGAGGACGTTTATGCAATTCCTTGCAGAGCTGGACGGCTTCAAGGCTTTGGGAAATGTCAAGATTATAGGATGCACCAACAGGAAAGACATACTTGACCCTGCCATCACCAGGCCCGGAAGACTGGACAGGATGATTTATGTTCCTTTGCCTGATGATGAAGGCATTAAGGAGATTTTCAGGATACACACTAAAAAGATGAAATTGGACAGCAAGGTGGACACTGACGTCCTTCTGCAAAAGATGCGGGAGATGTCAGGAGCAGAGATTAAGGCCGTGTGCACAGAGGCGGGTTATTTTGCCATCAGAAAGAACAGGTATAAGATAAATCAGAAGGATTTCCTGGACGCGATCGAGAAGGTAAAGAAAGAGGAAGAATTGGAAGGGGAAGACTATCTAGGGATGTTTGGCTGACTTCTTGTTTATTACGTTCTAAAACACAAGTAATCACTTTTGTAACTATCTGCTGATGACAACATTTAAATATGAGTTGTTTTGCTCTGTTTCTATGACAGTCCTACACAAAGAAAGGATAGACAAAGAGGGCGTAATTAAGCTCTATGAAGCGCCATATCACCTAACTAAGGGGAAGGAAAGAGAAAGATGGGTGTTAAATGGAATACCCTGCTTCTGCGAGGAAATACTCCAATTCTGGAAACTTTACGGAACTCCGTTCTCAGAATACGATGAAACAAACCTGCCTCCTCAATTTGAGAGAGATGAAAGAAAGAGGTTCATTCAAAAGCCCCTTTTCTTGGCAATAAGGGAAGGAACAAACCCGGACGTGGCTGGGGGGATATGGCTGGACCATAAAATCTCCCGAATTGTGGATGGAGAAAAACTTACCGGATCGGATTTTCACATAAAATTCAAGAGAGAGGCCAGAAAATATGCATATCCCTCTTTTGACTTCTTTCTGAGGAACATTGGCAACAGCTATGATTTTCTATTTGTGGAGTGGAGCCAGCGCCACAAGCTTGACGATCCTTCCAGATTTCTAAAGAACAATGGTTTTATTATTGAGAAATACAACCCCGGAGGCAGGAGCGGCTCTGCAGTTTTATACCTTCCAAGGCAAACCAATATAATCCACAAATTTCCCCTCATCACTGACAAATCCCAATAAGAATCTGCGTGTGCTCAGCAGTTACTCCACTCATCACAGCCGAAGCTCTGAGGGTGTTCACTTAATCATCGCACATTACGCTTCTTTTATTCTTATAAGTAACGCAAGGCTTTTAAATGTTTTTTAAATTAATTTTATAAACCAAAATTTAGCATTGAAATGAAAATACCTGACAATAAGCAAATACTAAACCCAAGATGGGCTCATAAACCCGGTTGGGCAGTTAGGCATACAGGCTGGTTTAAATCAAAAAAGTGGACGCAAGCGACAATTCCAGAAGATTCCAATCTTTTAAAAAAATAGGGATCAAAAAAGGAGATAAAGTTTTAGTAATTGCAGGTTTTTCTGGAGACTGGGCTTCAGGATTGGCCAAAGCAGGCGCAAATGTAGTTTATAGTGATGTATCACGTTCAATGGTCAATCACGTAAGAAAGACAAAACCAAACATTTTTGGTAAATATGTCTGTTCAAATTATGAAGTTATTCCAAAAAACCAAAAGGCTATGGTTGGACATTCACATTTGAGGCTTGCGGTGCAAAGCAAGGATTGCCAATAGCTTATCTAAGACCTTTATTAAATAATAAAGGCGGGGTTCTTGTTATAGTTATTAGAAAAGGAACGCATGCTGGAGGGAAAGCAAAAAATTACCCCGGGTTAATTAAAAAATTGTCAACCATATATAATACTGCATATAATACAAAAGAAATAAGGGTTAATACTTCAGAAAAAGGGAAATATGCTGGGAAACTTCCCCATAGGGTTTATAAAATTAAAACAAACAATTCTGCAAGAGAAAAAGCGGGGCTGGATTTAAGGATATTGTTTTTTTTAAAAGATAAGAGAGCAGTCAATCTGGAAAAAGCTTCAGAGAAGCTAAAAATGACTAAAAAAGAACTAAAAAGTTCAATTTTAAGATTAAATAAGATTACTGGTATACTGGGAGATAAATTTGTTAAGGATATACCTCTAAATTAATATGCTGAAG
Organism: uncultured Methanosarcinales archaeon; assembly: GCA_964485195.1. Classification (GTDB taxonomy): domain Archaea; phylum Nanobdellota; class Nanobdellia; order Woesearchaeales; family CAIVOO01; genus CAIVED01. Next base: position 52,105 of record CAZAIK010000006.1, on the reverse strand, counting down.
AAACAAAAAAAACCGTTCTATTCTGAAATTTTGGATTGGATCATTCATTTAATAATGCAGAGACCTTTGACTGAAGGTCGCTCAAAAGAGCTCTGGCATCTTCAATATTCTCTTTTTCTATAGAAGCAAGCAAATTATTTGCCTCTTTGGACAGTCCAGTTTGTCCTGCACTTGCGAGAAAACTGGCGGTCAGACCTGCGAATTCCTTGGCCGCATCATTATCCCCTTTGCTAAGTTTCATTCCAATTAAAATAAGATTTCCCTGCGCAGCTTCAATCATATCTTTTGTGTCTTCATCCATATTTTCAACCTCCTGCTAATACATTTATTTTTTTGCTTTATAAATTTTTCTAAACCTTGAAATCAACACAAACTCTCCAGACTCTTGGGGACTGCTGGCCGCACTTGACCCAGCTTTTCACCTTGCATTTCATTTTTTCTTTTTCACAGGCTTTTTCTATCTTTTCAACGGCCTTGCCAGGAATGTCTTTTTCCTCAAGAAATTCATAAAAATGTATTATTGTGCCTTTTTTGGACGCAGACAAAGCAGTCGGCAAAAATTCTCCTGCTGTCTTTGGGAGGGGCATCACAATCCTGTCAAATTTCTCCTTCAGTGTTGGAACCACTTTTTTAACATCCCCCAGGTAAAGCCTGGCATTCTTTATCTTGTTAAGCAGCAGGTTTTCCATTGCGTATCTGTGACCTTCTGGATTTATCTCCACTCCCACAATCTCTTTTGCCTGCGAATTTTTGGCTATTGCGCAGACATAAGGCCCGGCCCCTGAGAACATTACCAAGACCTTTTCTCCTTTTTTCACCAGGCCTGCTATTCTTTTTCTCTCCCCGCTCAGCCTTGCAGAGAAGTAAACAGTTTCAACATTCACTTTTATTCTTACTTTGTTCTCCTTATGGATGGTTTCCCTTGAATCCTCACCCGCCAACAGTTTCATCTTCTGCTTCCTGAAAACGCCTGTGTGGCCTCCTTCCTTTTTCAGCACGGTTTTTATCCTTGGGTGCAGTTTGAGAAGGATTTCTGCAAGGGATTTCTGCTTTTTCCCCAATCCCTCTGGCACTTCCAGAATTGCTATGCTGCCCACCACGTCAAAAGAGGTTTTCAAAATTGCTTTTTCTTTTTCAGTCAGGTCTTTCAGCACATAATCCCGCAGTTTTCCTGGTTTTTTCTTGTCCTTGAACTGCTTTTCCACTACCTCATATCCCCTGAGCTTTTCATTCAATTCTTGCAAGTTCTTAATTGGAAAAATAATAAAATTTACTTCTTTTACAGGGAGTTTCCCCCTTCTCAAAAGACCATTTTCAGCCAGCCTGTCCTTGACTTTTTGGGCATCTTTTAAAGGCACTTTCAGTCCTTTCATTTTGGGCTTTCCCTGACCAGGATTTCTGATAAGAATATTCTTAAAAACAGCAGGCCCAGCGCCAATACCAAAACGTGCTTCCAGTTAAAATTTTGCGTAATGCCTGCCCACCAGAATAAGAGCACAAAAATAAAAGATATGCCCAGGTAAAAGACAAATTTTACCAGTAAAGCTCCTGCGAAAACAGCAATTTTCTGTTTTTTGTTCATCTCATCCACCCTCCAAGCCCTTTTTGAGCCGTTTCCTTAACTCTTTGTTTCAGCCTGCTTAGTGCGCTGTCAACCCTTGCCTCGCTGAAGCCGTATCTTTCTACAAGCAAGTCCTTTACCTTGCCCTCATCAAGGGCCTTGAATTCAATTTTATAATCATCAGTGACAGGAGCTTTTTTTATTATGTCAAATATTTCCTTCCAGTCAATATTGAAATTCTCTTTCCATTTAACTTCTTTGAAAAGCTCCTCATAATTATCCTTATGCTCCTTAACCAGTTTTAAGGCAGTTTTGGGGCCGATTCCTTTTATGCCCCCATAATTGTAATCAGTCCCTACTAGTATGCCCAGTATTATCAATTGTTCCTGGTTTATCCCAAGCCTTTTCTTGTTTTCCTCGAGATCAACAATCTGGGGCGAAACTTTTACATAACCCAATGCTCCTGGTTTCTTCCGCTTTTCTGAAACTGCAAGGTTTTGTATGACCTTCTTAACTCCGTAAAGCAGGCAGTCATAATCCTGGCTGACTCCTGCGAAGGCATCCCCTTCATTCACCATATATGCGGCCTGCGCCTCTCCCTCAGAAGGGGCTTGCACTACAGGAAGCCCCATTGCTGTTAGCAACTGCTTTGCTTCGGACACCATCTCACTGGAAAGGTGGGAGGTGCGGGAGGCAAACTTTTTCATAGCTTCAACGTCTTCCCTTCGCTTGGCAACGTCGTATTGTTTCCTGGCCTTCTCCTTGCTCTCAACCCTCCTCTGCTTCTCTTCCCTCTTCAAATCATGGGCTTTGCCGTCAAACACAAAGACTGGCCTGATGTCGTGTTCCAGCATCTTGGCGGTTCTGAAAAAAAGGCCGTTCAGATGGCTGGTAATGTTTCCTTCCATATCCATTAGGGGGGTGCCGTCTGCCTGCCTTATAGAGCTTAAGAACTGGTAAAGAATATTAAAAGAATCGACTACAACTATCTTGCCAGCTAATTCCTTAAAAGAAGTGCTTTTTCTCTCTATTATCTCTTTGAGTTTTGTTCCCATTTGATAAAAAATAAAAATTAAATTGTTTTTTACTGGACTCTCACAGTAATCTGCTGAGCCCCGCCATAGTCATCATAGAAACCGTCTTCAAAGGTTTGAGCCTGGACTTCAAACACATAAGCCCCTGGCTGCGTTGGTTTTCCTTCAGCTACCTCATCCATTACCTTCACCAGTATGGGATTGGAAAACTTCTCCTTAGGGTCAAGCTCATAATATGTGTCTAAATCATTGACATTCAGCCACCTTCCCATATAGTCCTTGTCGGTTTCTATGGCCAGCTCTCCCAGGGACTGCTGGGTCCTTACAAACTTCAGCTTTATGGCAAATTTCTTGGTGTCAGGAAACTGATTTATGGTTCCGAATGCGAACCCTACAGTGTCTCCAACGTCAGCTGTTGCATAATTCACAGGAAGGCATACCCTCACCCCTGGCCTTAGGCATTCAAGCCCGTCGCCTTTAAGCGCTGAAATATCGGGTCCGTCGTCTGAAATAGTCTCACTTGCAGGATCAGCCGTTTCAGTATCATCTCCGCCCGTCTGCATTGCCTCTCCTCCTGAGGCAGTCTGCTCCACTACGCTTCTCTCTCCGCATCCTGCCAGCACGAATGATGCCAGAAGCAGAACTGCCAATAATGTTAATGTTTTTTTCATTTTGCACCCCCTACATTTTAAGTATTGAAATCTTTATTTCCTTTGAAATTAATTCTTTGGCTTTTTTTGTCAAATCGCCCGTGGTTAACAGTATCGCGGGCAGTTTTTTCAGCTGTCCCTGCACATAAGCGGAAGAGACATCAGAGTCATTTACTTTTTTCTTGTTCTTGGCCTTGCAGTAATACTCCATCTCCCCCACGGCACTTGGTATTACAAGGTGTAAGTCGGCATCTGAATTCTTGCGCTTTACCTCAAAATTTTTGATAATAATCCCTTTATTTTTTAAAAAGTTTATTATTTTCTTCCCAAAAGCATCCCTTGCCCCCCATTCGCCAATCTCCTTATCTTCTGGCGCATCCTCCTGCTCCTGTTCGCCTCTTTCTTTACTCTCCTCCTTTTTACCCTCTTCATATCTCACAGTATCAGAGGGAGAAAAATCCTGCAAATGCTTCTCTATTTCAGGTTTCTTGTTTTCCTCAATCTTCTTTATCTCTTCTCCCTCCTTTAGCCTGTTCTGCGCACTTTCTTTTTCCCCGACTTTCAGGTAGTCCCTTATCATATCCCGGGCATCATCCTCGTTCAGCAAATACCATTTCCAGAATATCTCTTTTTCCTGGTCAAAAGTTACTTCGAGGGGGATGGCAAAATCCTTGATATTCCTGAGGGAAACTCTCACTAATGGCTCCTGTTCGCTGTCTTTCAATATTTTTTTTTGTTTTAGCAGGTCAAATGTTTTCTTGTCCTTTTCGTTTAGATACTTGTAATAATCCTGAAGCTTGTGCTCCTGGCCTTTAACATAGTATAAGGGGGATCCTCCTATCTTAAGATTGGAAACCCGGAGTCGTTTTTGGTAGACAAGCTGTGATAACAAAGCGCCTGCCAGCATAGTGCTGCCTCCCAGCTCTTTTACCACCTGAACAGGCAAAACAGGGCCTTTGGTGGCAGCTACCCTGACGACTTGGTCCGCGTTCATGGTCTGGTCCATCTTATCTCATAATAGGTTATATCGCGTTCCTCATCCACTATTGCTATAAGAAGCCTTTTCTTTGTGGAATGGGCAACCCTGTTTTTCGCTGCGAATTCATACCAGGTAATTGTTGACCCTTCCTTCACAGGGTAAACAATCCATTTTGCGTGGTCCTCTCCTGGCTTCACTCCCCTGTCATACACCCTGAATTCTGCGCCGAATTTCAGGGCTGTTTTAACAATATACCCCCTGTTTCTCATATTCTTATAGACCAGGAATCTTGTCAAAATGTCCGGTTCTTTTTTCTCCACTTTTTTAAGGATCTTGTCAAATTCTATTTTTTTCCTTTCAGAATAAACTGTAATCTTTTCCTTTTCCATTAAATACAGAGCTTCTATCAAGGATAATTGCACCCTGCCGTTTTCCAGCAAAGTCCCAAACCTTCCCTGATTGTACAATTCCCTGGCAAGGTCAGAGTCTTCGGTATTCACCTTGTTCCCCACAAGAGTTGCCCTGACTTTTCTGGCTCTTTTTTTGGCTGTTTTTTTGGTCATTTTATGGATTTAAAACTTAAAAAACCTTATAAATGCTTATGATAATTAACATTAAAAAGCTTTTGTTTTGGGAGGTTATATGGAAATCACAATGCTGGGCACAGCTTCAATGGTTCCCACAAAGGACAGGAATCACATAGCCATACTGCTCTACCACGAAAAGGATTCCCTGCTTTTTGACTGCGGAGAAGGTACTCAGAGGCAGATGAAAATAGCAGGGGTGGACATCAACAGGATAAACAAGGTTTTCATCAGCCACTGGCACGGAGACCACGTGCTGGGTCTTCCGGGCCTCATACAGACCCTGGGAGCGCAGAATTATGAGAAGACCCTGCACATTTACGGGCCTAAAGGCACAAAAAAGCATTTTGACAATATGCTGAAGGCCTTTGAATCTGACAAGCGCATTGATATGGAAGTTCACGAGGTATCTGAAGGCGTAATCTACAAAAGTGAGGAATACAACATAGAAAGCCTGGAGATGATCCATAAACTCCCCACTGTTGGTTTTTCCCTGACAGAAAATCCGAAAAGGAAGATGAGGCTGGATGTAATGAAGAAACTGAAAATCCCAAAAGGTCTCCTGTGGAACAGGCTGCAGAAAGGGAAAAGCGTTGACTTCAAGGGCAAAGAGGTATCCCCTGAGGAGACTACAAGGCTGGTTGAGGGAAAGAAGATTGCCTATGTTCCGGATACCCTGTATTGCGATAATGCCGTGAAACTTGCGAAAGATGCTGATTTGTTAATCTGCGAATCCACGTTTTCCTCGGAGAAGGAGGAGAAGGCAGAGGAATATGACCATCTGACAGCCAAGGAAGCAGCTCAGATAGCAAATAAAGCAGGAGTTAAAAAACTGCTGTTGACCCATTTCTCGCAAAGATACAAGACAACAAAAGAACTGGAAGAGGAAGCAAAAACCTATTTTGTAAACACCAAAGCATCTTACGATTTTATGAAATTAAAGGTCTGATCACCTGCCTGAACTTCCAAATCCGTTCTCACCCCTGTTGCTGTCCCCAAGCTCCTCTTCGTAAGAAATCTCTGCTGATTCACAAGGGCAGACTACCATCTGGGCAATCCTCTCATTCTTTTTTATTTCATAAGGCTCTTTGCTTAAATTTACAATCACAACACCCACTTCCCCGCGATAATTCTCGTCAACCACTCCGGCCATCACGTGCAGGCCGTGATTAAAAGCAAGACCGCTCCTGTCCCTGATGTTCCCCCAGTGGCCTTCAGGAATCATTATCTTTATTCCTGTCTTGATAAGGATTCTCTCTCTAGATTTTAACTCATACTTATCCTGTTTTATTTCCCTGCTTTCAGAGTCCAGGCCAACAACCCACTTTCCGGAAGCCCTCAAATCGATTCCGGCACTTCCCCTTTGAGAATAGCTGATATTGTCAATTTCCTTTTCTATTTTTTGTACCTTTACAACTGCCATTTTACTCCCCTTTCTTAGTAAGTTCCCAAACTTTTAAAAATTTAGGGATAAAGAAGGTTCAATAGGTGATACAAAATGCCTAAATCCGAAGATTTGGTGGTTATTGGTATAATCAAGGAAGAGCTTGAGAAGGCAATATCAGAGGTTCAGCAGTTTGAGGAAAACAAGCTTACCAAAGAGCAGCTGGTCAGGGGTCTGGAGAAGCTCTCAGAGTCTCTTAAGGGGAATGCAAACGCCCTTGAAAAAAGCCCCCGTGAACAGAGTGCGGAATAAGCTTATATTTTAGAAGCAAGCTTTACATCAGAACCTTTGACTGTCTTTCTTTTGGAATGGCCGGCATATTTCGTAGCGTTCTGGGCTATGTTTTCAGCCTTTTCCTCCAGAGCGTCCCTGAGCACAATCTTGGCCTTATCAGCCACTCTCGACGCCCCTGCTGATTTCATTATTTTCTCCATAGCAGCGAGAGGGATATTTTTTTTGGACATACCCTCCCAATTATATCTTTATTTTTAAATATTTCTGTTTTAAAGAGAATATTTTTAATTATCAAAAATATCTTTGTTAAAATGCAAAAGGGAAAAGGCAGCAATGCAGAACGGGAGCTGGTAAAAATGTTCTGGAAAGCAGGGTGGGCAGCTCATAGAATAGCCGGCTCAGGCTCATCCAGGTTTCCGAGCCCTGACATTATCGCAGGAAATTACAAGAAAAAGCTGGCAATAGAATGCAAGTCCACCAAGTCAAAAAACCAGTACATTTCCAATGAGCAGGCCGAAGCATTAAAGAACTTCGCAGGAGTGTTCGGAGCCCAGCCCTGGGTGGGGGTGCGGTTTGACAGGCAGGAATGGTTTTTCGTGCCTTTGCAGGAAATGAGCAAGACCTCGCAGGGAAATTTTGTGTTGAACCTGGAAAAGGCAAGATTGCTGGGATTGAAATTTGAAGAATTAACAAAGGACACCTTTTAGTTGAATTATCCAAACAGTTAGCTAAGATGATCCAGACTCGCAGGAAAGAGATGATTGAAATGCTGGAGGAGGGGGCAAGGTCTTTAAAAGAGCTTGCAGATCATTTTGGGGTTGATGTCAGGGACATTACAAAAGACTTGTATCATATCTCCCAAACTGTGAAGAGCCAGCACAAGAAGTTCAAGCGAAAATGGGCGGAGTGCAACTCGTGCGGGTTTGTTTTCAAGGACAGGCAGAAATTCACCAGGCCAACCAAGTGTCCCAGGTGCAAATCCGAGGACATTACAGAGCCCGTTTTCAGCATAGGATAAAAATTTTTGATAAAACTTTTTTTAATTAATAAATCTTAAACACCTTCCTCAGAATGGAATTGAAAACTATTGCTGAAACAAGATAAACTATGAACCATCCGGGGTGATAGCCGAAAATATTGAATTTCTCGCCGAAAGGCTTCATTTTTTCATTACTGAATTCCACTAATTTCACTACGTCACTTTTGAATTTGAACTCAGGACCTTCATATTCCTGCTTGTTTGTTATTACAAATTCGGCAGTTTTTTCCTCTTCACCAGGCACTTCTATGAACAGGGTATAGGTGCCCTTTTCCCCCTCCACTGTGTAAATTGTTTGCTCTTCAGCAACCGTGCTGTTCAGAATATTTATCCCTTCCTGGGGGAGTATGCTCAGGTTAAACCCCTGCGTTGCGTGGACATTAATGTTAAAGGGCTCTCCCGGCTGCAAGGGCTCGTAGGCAAGATTGGCGTGAAGCCATCCAAAAAGCAGTATTATGGGAAGGAAAGTAAATATCATTGGCCTGAATGAATGCTTCATATATTGAAGGTTTTTCTCCATACTTCTTTTCTGCAACTCCATTAATTTCTTCTGGTCCCCCCTGTGCTTTTTCATTTCCTTTTGATGGTCTTTCAAATCCATCTTCAGCTGCTTCATCTCCCTTTGGTTTGTGAAGAACTTGTAAGCGAATATGGATATCAGAGTGACCAGAAAAGAAAAACCCAATATTACAATCAGGGGATGCAGTGAAAGTATTGTTTCAAATATTGCCATTTTTATTCAAATCTTTATTCCATAAATTTTCTTAGCATAGGGTTCATGTCATACATATGCTGCGTTGCTATCTCTTCATAAAGCTTGTATATGATCATAACAGCAAGCAGTATGCTTGTGCCGTGAGCCAGGGCGCCTGACAAATCTGCTATTCCTGCAAGGATACCCACCAGTATTGCACCCATTATTGTGAGAGGTCCTATATATCTTTTTAGGATGTGCTCCAAAACCCTTTCATCCCTTCTGAATCCGGGGATCTGCAGGCCTGAAGACATAATATTCCTTGCCTGGGAGCGGGCGTCCATTCCAGATGTCTGTACCCAGAAGATGCTGAAAACTACGCTTCCTGCCACAAGGAAAAGCATGTAGAACGCTGCCTGTCCGACATTAGCGAGAGTCAGGCTTTGAGTGATAATCTTTTCTACTATATTGGGTGCAAAAAGCCAAGAGACAATACCAGTGGCAGGGGTGTTCCCCACGAAAGTTCCGAGCAGGGGATATCCCCAGTTCTGGAAAAGCCTTGCCCAAAGCTGCACATTGGCTATAAGCGCTGAAATTAGTATTACAGGTATGTTTGAGGTATATATGAACTGCAAGGGCCATCTTATACCATACCCTCTCACCCTTCCAAAGGATAAGGGTATTTCCACCTTCATAGCCTGGCCAAAAACCGCAAGCGCGAACACAGCTGCCGTGGCTATCAGGCCTGCCAGCAAAAGCAGGGCAGCGGTGGGCTCCCCAGCAGAAAGATGCTGCACAAGCGCCGGGATTGCCCCTGCAGCCACCTCAGGGTTTGTGGGTGAAGGCAGGGGGTTGAATGCCCTGACAATTATTTGCTTGGAAACCCCTGCTGCGATGAACAATGAAACTCCGGACCCAAAGCCCCACTTGTTTATGACATCATCCATCAGCATTATCATAATACCCCCCAGGAACAGCTGGAATATCAGGAGAAACTGGAGCGACGTATATGTGGGGGTTCCTGCCAAAGCCTCAGGAGGAGCAAGCCCTCCCATAAAAACATACACTATTGCTTCAAATACCACAAAAAATACAGACAGCCACTTCTGAACCCCGTGAAACTTCTTCTTGCCCTCCTCACTGGTCAGGTCAAACCTCAGCATTCCTGAACCATTCAGTAATTGAAGAACAATGGATGCAGTCACGATTGGACCAATTCCCAAAGAGATTATGGAGCCGAACTCTGCTGCCAGTATGGCTGACAGATATTCAAACTGCTGCAGGGCGTTTGTTCCAAGTCCGAAGAGAGGCACCAGTCCCAGAACGAAAAAAAGGATAAGAATGATTAATGTCCACTTGAGTTTCTCCTTGAAAGCAAGCCTTTTCTGAGAAGGAGATATTACTTCTGGAAAATTGTATAACCAGTTAAATGCCATTCAACACCCCTTTATTCTTTTTGTTCTGCCTTTTCACAGCTCACTGAACCGCCAGCCTCTTTTATTACCTGTATGGCCTTTTTGGAAGCAAAGGGCACTTCTATTTTAAACTTACGCTTTACCTTCCCCCTGCCCAAGAGCTTGTTAAAGCCTAATTTTCTTGAATCAACTGAGTAAACATCATTTTCTTTTGAAATCAGGTTTTTCTCCAGTAATTTATCCAGGCCTTTCTCTAAGTAGCCTGTGTTCTGCCCCACAAACTTCCTGAAATTCTTGCTTTTGAAACCTTTCTTTCCGAAATATGAGGGATTCTTCCATATGGAGGGTTTCTTGGAATCGCCTTTTTTCCCTGAGCCGGCATTTCCCCTGCCCCCTCGGCTTCCGGCACCTCTGTGCTTTTTCTTTTCGCCCCAGCCATGGGTCCAGCTTCCCCTGTGCCTGCTGTTTTTCTTTCTTTTATTCACTGTCATTTGAGCATCCTCTTGATAAGGTCATTTATTTTGTCTCCCCTTTCTCCTAGAGCGCCTCCCGCGTTAAAGGACTTCTTGGTTCCTTTCCTTTCAAAACCGCCTACTGGAGGGTGGAGATTATAACACTTCTGGCCTTCTTTTTCTTTCTTCTTGAGAAGCGCGAGTGTTTCTTCACTAACATTCCCATAGGTGCTGAAATCTTTTATCTTTCTTATCATCCCTTTGTTTACCGGGTTGTCTTCCAGCACAGAACAGGCGAATTTCTTGTTTAAATTAAGCATGCGAAAAGTTTTCTTTGCATCCTCATTAAGTCCGATATCCCCTTTTATCCGTATCACTGCAAGCTTCATTTTTGAATCCCCTCTACCATTCCTAAAACTTCATAGTGTTCAGGTTTTACTTTTGTTTTCATCAGATTTTTAAGAGCGTCCAGGCAGGCGTACATTACGTTGATCTTTGTGGTTGTTTTTCCCCGGGTTTTTGACCAAACATCTGTTATGCCTGCCAGTTTCAGGATTTTTTGGCATTCCTTCTCAACTTTTAGCCCTGTTCCTTTGGGGGCAGGTATCAATTCTATTTCTACAGACCCGCACTTGCCCTTCACCCTGAAAGGTATGGAATGCCCGGTTTTGCATCCGCACTGCCATGAGCCGCAACCTCTTCTTATTTTGAGCATATTAAGCTTGGCCCTTCTGTAGGCCTTTTCCCTGGCAGGAACAGTCTCTTTCGACTTGCCTGCACCCACTCCCACATATCCATCCTTGTTTCCTGCAACAGCAAGGGTCATGAAATGTGGCTTGTTACCCTCTCTTGTTTTCTTTTGGGTCTGCCTGAATATCCTTCTCTTTCCTCCCCCGAATTTTCCTTTGGCCTGGCCTATAAGGAGAAGGTCTGTCTCCAGGTCCGGAAGAAGGATGTCAACTATCTGGGTTTCCTTTATTATCTTGCCCTCATCCAATATTTCCTTAATATTAACAATCTCCCCATTCTTTACTTTTCTGCCTATTTCTGTTTTAGGGTCCCATTCAGCAAATTCAATCACCTGCTGAGGCTTTTTTTCTTTTGCAATCTCCTCGGCCCCTTCCATTACTTCCTCGTTTTCTTCTGTTTCTCCTTCTTTTTCCATTTCTTCTTTTTTCTCTTCTTCAACCATTTTGACTCTCTATCTTGCTTTTGACTTCCTCGAAAATTCTTGTTATGTTTTTGTATTCTGGATTTGAGGAATATGAAGCGATGTGCTCTCCTTTTATCCTGTTTTCTTCTGGGAAAAAGTCAGGGGAATGCATGACATTCAGCCCTCCATCTGATGCTCCCTTCAAAAAGGCGTACTTGACCGAGCCTTTGGTGGGATTGATTATTCCGAAATCTGCGATAAGATTGCCTGCTTTGGATTTTCCTGCCTTCTTTGCGATTAAAAATCCGGTCAAGTATGCAGCGGGAGTGTTTTTCTTGCTAAGCTTCCAGCCGTATTTTTCAAGCTCTTTAGAGTTGACATTAACCAATATCTTGTCTCCTTTTGGGTTGAACTGCGTTATCTGCCCGATTAATGTTCTGGAAAGCTTTCTGAATACCAACAGGCTTTTTTGGGAAGTCAGGAGCTTTACCCTCCTGTGATAGTCTGTCTTTCCTTCCCTTCTTCTTCTGAATTTCACAGTATATCTTGTGTTCATCTTTCGCTTTTCTTTTTAGTTGTTTTTTTAGCCTTCTTTCTTGGCCTTTCAGCCTTCTTCACAGGCTCTGGTTTTTTGACTTCCCTGCTCAATTTCTTTTCAATTATGAAAATCTGAAGGTGCCTTTTGCTTCTGAAAAAGCCTCCCTTTATTTTTCTGTATAAGTCCCAGTAAACATCATTCCCAATCTTACCTTTCTGCTTTAACTCGCTGATAACATCCCTCTGAAGCCTTACCCTGTTCATCCACTCTGTTTTCTTTGGGGTTCTTGCTGTCTTTTTCCCTTTTCTTGAGCCGTGCCCTTTTCTTCTTCCTTTCACTTTTTGTTCCCTGATGAGCCTTGCTCGGCTTTTGCTGATTCCTTTTTTCCTTTCCTTCTGGATGAATTTGTCAATTATCATCCCCCTGATATCTGCTTTTGTTATGGCCTCTTTTATCTCCTTGAGCTTGGTGCCGTCAAATTTCACCCGTTTCGGCGAGCACTTCATGACGTCTGCAGCTATCCTTTTCTGTGTTTTAAGTCTCATTTTACTGTTTCTTAATCAGCAATTTTTCCTTTTCTCTCCTTTCCTGTTTTTCCTTCTCTTCTTCGCTGAACTCTTCCTCTGTCTTTTCTTTCTCTTTTTCTTCCACTCTCTTCTTTTTCTCCCCCTTGGTTTTCTCTTTCTCCTTCCTTTTCATTTCCTTGCTCTTTTTCCTTTCTTTCCTCTGTTTTATTCCTTCCTCCGCTTTTCTCAAAAAAGCTTCAGGATACTTTATGTTGAGAATTGGTATTTTATTATCCAGCGCCTTCCTTATGATGTCCATCTTTTTCCTCAATCCTACTCCGGCGATATGGGCACCTTCAGTTTTGATGTCTATGCTGGCCAGGTCTTTTATATTGCTCACTATAACCTTTTTCAGCCCGGTTTTTTCCAGATATCTAACAAGTTGGGGTGTCCTGTAGCCCGCGTTCACTTTGTCCTTGTATCCTTTCCTATGAAGCCTTATCTTGTTCTGATGGCCTTTTGGCCTTCTCCAACCTTCTTTCAGCTTGCCCTTCTTGTGGGAGTCTGTTCTGGTGAAATCCGGTTTTTTCCTCTTCATTCCCTGTTTTAGTTCCAGTAGTTTTTTCATTTTAAGGCTTTTGTATTATGTAAATTCCGTCCATAAAGATTCTTCTGTCTTTGTTCTTTATCCTGGTCAGCTTTTCAATTTCTGCAGCAGCTTGCCCGGTTTTTTCCTTGTCAATCCCTGTTACAGTTATAATATCCTTCTCAAGCTTTAGCTCAACATCTTGTTTTATCTTCTTTTTTCTGTCGTGTTTTTCCCCTATGAAGTTCTTCACCGCGATCCCGTTTCCGGAAAGTGAAACATTCATTGGAAAATGGCCTGAGCAGATTTTTAGTTTGTATGAATATTTCTTCGTCACTCCCTTCACCATATTCCTCAGATGTGCCGTCACGGCATTCATTATCCTTTTTGCTTTTCTGGTGGGTTTCAGCGCTTTTACAGTCAGGGCATTGTCCTTAACAGAGAGTTCTATAAGCTTTTCCCTGAAAGTCCTCTCTATTTTGCCTTCCGGTCCTGTTATGATTATATTATTATTCTCTGCCTGAGCGCTGGTTTCTCCCAAATCCACAGTTCTTTCCAATGCTTTCATTTTAGTAACAGTAAGCTATCAGTCTTCCTCCAACCCCTTTTTCTTTGGCTTCCTGGTGCTCCATTATCCCCTGGGACGTCGAGACTATTAAAACCCCGAAATCCTGGGCAGGAAGGTACCTGTTTTCAAACTTTATGAAATCCTTGAACTTAAGGCTGAATCGCGGTTTTATAACCCCGCACCTGTTGATGTTCCCGATGAGATTGATCTTGAGGTTATCCCCCCTTATGCTCTGAACTTCTTCAAAACTGCCTATATAACCGTTTTTCTGCAGTATCTCCATTACCTTTTTTATCGTGGCCGAAGACTTGACCACGCAGTCCTTTTTGCTGTTTCTTTCGTATGCCAACACCTTTGACAATACATTTGATAATATGTCGTTCATCATTTTCATTACCTGAATTTTTTGAATCCTATCTGCTGTGCAATCTCCCTAAAGCAGTGCCTGCAAAAATCAAGACCATACTTCTTAACGTGGCCCCCAACTCTGCCGCACCTGGAACACTTTTTCTTTGCTATTCCTGTGGCCCTCTCTTTTGGGGAGCAGTGCTTCAGGTACTTCTTTGCCTTTACAGGCTTTGCGTTTAGCTGATTCATGGCTTTTTTATAGTCGCTTGAACTCATTGTTCCTCCTTCAGCTTAACTCCAAAATTTTCCCCCATAAAACTTACAGCTTCCTCTTTGTTTATCCTGTGCTTTGCGGGAATCTTCCTTTTTTTCTCTTTCCTGCTCTTTATCCTGTACCCTTTCCTTCTGAGTGTTATGCATGCCTGAAGGCCCATAATCCCGATGTCCGGATCGTATTTTAGGCCGGGGATGTCTATGTATTCGTGAATTCCAAAAGCTATGTTGCCTTCGTCGTCAAAATTTGAAGGTTCCAAAATGTTATCCTTTGCCTTAAGCAGCGAAGTTATAATATCTTGCATCTTGCCTTTTCTTATAGTCATCTTGCAGCCGACAGGCAGTCCGGGCCGCACTCCCCATCCGGGAATCCTCTTCTTGGCATAAGTCTTGACAGGTTCCACATTCGTAATTGCCTTTAGCAATTTGACCCCTTTTTCCAGCCTGTCCCGCGACTTGCCAGCCCCTATGTTAAGGGTGAGCTTTTCAATTTCCACTTTTTTCATCAAATTCATTTTTTATTTTGATTAGTGGCTCTTTTTTGCCGACTATGTAAACAAGTTTTTTGAGGGTCTCAAATTCTGTTTTATCCTTCCCTATGATTGTAATCTTCTTGTTGTCAACCTCTTTTACAGTCCCAAACTCCCCTATGTGGCTTCCTCCCAGCAAAATGCACGCAGAACCCTCTGCAAGCTTCATGCTGTCCTTTATCTTTCCTGACTTGAGATCCAGCAACACGCTGTCCCCCACCTTGGATTCATCTTTTTCAACTATCAGGTTATCTCCTCCGAAAAGATTCAGCTGGATTTTCCCGTTTACTTTTTTCTTTCCGGATATCTTGGCAATTTTAGTGTCGAGTTCGGTGTCCACCAGGCACAGCTTGCCCTTCCTGTTTATCAGTATAATATATTTCTTGTTTAATCCAGGGATTTCAACTAAGTCCATAAGACCGGCACCGAAAGAGACATCTTTTACCTTGTGGCCGTTCACCAAAACACCTTTTGAGTTTATGATATCCTTTACCTCTCTGGAAGTCTTTGCATTTTTCAGATACTGCCTGAATAAAGTTCCAATAGCTATGCTGTTTTCCAGCTTGTGCGGCCCCTTCGGCTTCATGGTAAACTTTTCTTTTTTTCTCCGAATATTCCACGTCCTGGGCGCAGCCAGAGAGTTAAGCTGATTTTTCATTTTTACCTCGCTTGAATCTTCTTTTGTCTTCCGTGTTTAACTCGGTAATGCTCACGTTTGAGGGCGTTACAGGATATGGCGCTTTTGAACCATCAATTTTGGTCCTTTCAAGCCCCTCTATAAAAATCTTTGAGTCAACCAGGCTTACCCCGCTTACTTTACCTGTCCTTCCCCTGAACTGCCCCCTTAAAATCTTGACCTTGTCCCCCTTTCTTATGGGAATTTTTTTAATGCCCTGTTTTTTTGAAAGCTCTTCTGCGACTTTGGCGGTCAGGAATTTGTGTCTTGTGTGATAAGGGGCATTGAATATGTATTTTCTCTGCCTTCTCGGCTGCTTGCTTCTGTTCCATCCTTTGGAAAAATCTGTCATTTTACACAATCACCTTTGCAACTTTTGCCACAGCAGGCCATTTCTTGACAACTTCCTTGGCAATGGGTCCTTTGAATATTGTTCCTTTCGGATTGCCTTTGTCGTCTTTTAGCACTACAGCGGCATTGTCTTCAAACTTGACCCTTGTCCCGTCAGGCCTTTTATATTCTTTTTTTTGCCTTACTATGACTGCGAAGACCACCTGTTTCTTCATCTCTGGCCTTCCTTTTTTCACTGATGCAAGTATCATGTCGCCCACACCACCTGAAGGGTACCTTCCCTTAACAGTTTTTGCTCTCTTTACAGACACTAATTTGATTACTTTGGCGCCTGAATTGTCACATACATTAAGGTATGCGCCGTGAGGCAGCACTCTTGTTATTCTTGAAGGTGTTGCCAGCATTTATTCCAAAACCTCCACTATCACGAAATTCTTGGTCTTGCTTATAGCCCTGGTTTCCATTAACCTTACCTTACTATTTTCCTTAGCATCTATGCATTCGGGATTGTGAACTTTTATTTTTGTCCTTGCTTTCCTGAATCTTTCATATTTGGGAATGTATTTCCATCTCTCCCACTCCACCGTGGGGCTTCTCCTCATTTTGATATTGGTCACTATCCCCACAAAGGACCTCCCCCTCACAGGCTGCTGCCCATGAAAAGGACAATGCTTGTCATTGCATTCTTTTTCAGGGGTTTTTATCCCAAATCCTATTGTTTTTTTCATTTTTTCATTCTCTCTTCAATCCTTTTCGTAAGTTCCGCTCCTTCTACGACTTTGCCGTCAACAGCCAGGGTTACCTGTTTTTTTATCATCCTTTTTTCCTGCTTGTCTTTTTTTCTTATTGTTATCGTATTTTTGGTCTCATCCACCACCTTTCCTTCAATTCCCTGAAGGGAGGGGTTTTTGGCATTTACTGCCCTTACAAACTTCCCTATGAGTGTTTGCTTCATGCTACTTGATTATTATGGTCTCTGGCGCGAAACCGCTTTCCACCAGCACAGTTCTGACATCTTTCGGCTTTCCCGGCTTTGGCATATGATCACCCTGCAGTTCTATTCTTCCCTCCTTGAAGCTGCCTCCGCAGCTAAGTTTATTTTTAAGTTTCTTCACCAGCGCTTTCACGTCGATCTCCTTTGGGTCAATGCCTTCCACTATTGTGTACATCTTGCCGAATTTTCTTTTTTCCTTCTTTATTGTAACCTTCTGGCTTTCTTTTGCGATGTCTTCGCACACGCAGAGCTCTTTTGGGAGTCCGCATTTGTTGCATATTTCGTTCATTGTTCTTTCTTCTTTTTCTTTGGTTCCTCCTCTTTTTGGGTTAGCAAAGTATTGATCCTTGCGATAGTTTTTTTGGTATCCTTAAGCTGTGAAGGGTTCTTGGGCGAAGTGCCTGTAGCTACCTGCGCGTTGAGCTTGATAAGCTCAAGTTTCAACTCGCTTAGCTTGCTTTTTAATTCAGCTTTCGTCAGTCCCTTCAGGTTTTTTATCTGCTTTGCCATTTTTTTTAGCCTGCTTTTTCGCGGTTTTCTTCTTCTTGGTTTTTTTAGCAGCGGTTTTCTTCTTCTTCGTCTTGGACTCTGCTTTATCAGCTTTGGCTTCCTTAACTTCCTCTTCAGCTTCTTCCTTTATTTTCTCTTTTTCGTCCGCGCCCTTTTGAGGTTCCTCTTCCTCTGTTACTTCTGTCCTTTCCCCTTCAGGGATGATTATTGTATCAGGGAGCACTATGTTAGAAGGCATAATCTTGATCTTCACTCCCACAACCCCGCTTTTTAATTTGGCGATAGCTATGCCAAAATCAACATCAGCTATTGCTATGTCCCCGCATTTCTTCATGTAGCCTGAGAGTATTCTCCATCTTTTTGCCCTGCTTCCAGGTAGTTTTCCTGAAATCACAATCTCAGCCCCTTTAACTCCTGCGTTGAGTATGTCCCTTATTGACCTGTGCATAATCCCCTTGAAGTTGCCTGAACCATACCTTTCCAGCGCTCCGGCAACCCTGTCAGCCACTATCTGCGCATTGCTGTTGGGGTCCCGCACTTCGCTGATTTCTATCTGGGGATTTTCAAGCTTGAAATTTTTCTTTAACAAGCGGGTCATTTCCTTTATGTTGCTTCCTTCCTTGCCAACAACCAATCCGGGGTTTGATGAATGAACAACAATTTTTTCCCCTAAGGGAGTCAAATGAAGTTTTATCTTGCCGATTCCGGCTCTTCCCAGCTGGTTATTTACATACTCCTTGATTCTCTGCTCAGTTACATTATGTTTTATGAATTTCCTTTCAATCATCTTGTTTGTTTGCCTTTTTTTCCTTTTCAGTCTCTTTCTCCTTTTCCGGCAGTTCCTTTTTTCCCTCTGCCTTTTCTGGTTTTTTCTCCTGTTTTGTTTTCTCCTCTTTCGCTGACAAAACAATTTCTATGTGGCTTCTTTTCATCTCCCTCCTTCTCCACCTGCCAAAATGCATTGGCTTTGAAGCAAGATGGGCGCAAGCGTGGACGACGTGCATATTGCTCAGGTTTTTCTGATGGCCGTTTGCTTCTGCTGAATTTAATACCTTAAGTATTCCTGAACAGGTTTTTACAGGAAACCTTCCTGGGCCTATCTTGGATTTGTGGCCCCTGTCACTGTTGAACCTTGTGAAGGGTATTGCCTTTTTCAAGTTAATAGCTTCGGTCAGGATGGTCCTGGCCCTTTCCACGCTTTTTCCCTTAATGGCATTGCATATCATGGCAGAGTGTTTTGTGGATATGGCAAGATCTCTGCCTAACGCTTTTGCCATCTTATCCTCCTTGAATTTCTGGAATGCGTATTTTTGTTTCATCTTACTTCAATGACATTGATGCGCTCGATTTTGTGGCGCCTACACCCGGAGAGCTGTGGGCTATCCTTTTCCTTGTCATGGCTAATTCACCAAGCATATGCCCTATCATCCCCTCCTGGATTGTAATAGGCATGAATTCCTTTCCCGTATGGATCTTAATGACGTGCCCTACCATTTCAGGAAACACTACCATGTCCCTGCAATGGGTTTTGATGTTTTTCTTCCCTTTCCTCACTTTTTCCAGCACTTTTTTATGCTGCTCAGGAATTCCGCGTTTTAAGCTTCTCCTTATCCTTGAAGGGACTATTTTCATAAATTCATCTACGCTCATGCTTTTCAGCTCTTCCATTGCCTTTCCTTTGTATCTGAATTCTTTCTTTGCCATTTTTACTTCCTTTTGCCTGTTTTTCTTGCAGCTACCTTCCCGACTTTTGCGCCGGGAGGAGCGCTCCTTGGAACTATAAGCGTGAAGTTCTTGGAAGACCTTTTTCCTCCGTGAGGATGGGCAACAGCATTCATTGCCTTTCCGCGGACAACCGGCCAGCGGTTGTTGACGGCCCTGCTCTTATGGAAAGCCTTCCCTGCCTTTAGTAGGGGCTTTTCCAGTCTTCCTGTTCCTGCCACTCTCCCTATTGTTGCCCTGCAGTTGATGTTGAATTTCTTCTTCTTTTTTGAAGGCAAAAGTACAGTGACAGAATCCTTTCCTTTTGAAACTATCCTTGCAAAGTTTCCTCCTGCCTTTACGAATTTGCCTCCATCCCCTGGATTTGATTCTATGTTGAATATCTCGGTGCCTTCAGGTATGCTTTTTAACGACAAGACATTTCCTGAACTCATGTTTGTCTCATTTCCAAAAGTGATAATGTCCCCCACCCTTTTTTCTTCAGGGGCTATCATGAAAATCTTCTTTCCGCTCCCCAGGGATATCTCCAGCAGAGGAGCTGAATGAGCAGGACAGTGCTTTATGTCTGTTATTTTCCCTTCAACCCCCCCTTCAGATATCTGGGAATATGTTGTCTTTCCCGCATACCTGTGGTTGGGCGTCCTGGAAACAAATGTTCCCTTCCCTCTCCTTTGCTGTATCAGGTTTTTTCCCATTTTATACCATTCCCAGCTGCGTTGCAATGTCTATCGCCGGGGTTTCCGGGCTTATTTTGGCATAAGCCTTCTTTTTCCCGCTTGGCAGCACAGCTGTTCTGACCTTGATAACTTTCGCCTTGAACATGGATTCAACCTCTTTCTTTACATCCTCCTTCTTGGCCTGCCGGTCCACTATGAAAACGAGTGTGTTGTCTGATTCCATCATACGAATGGATTTCTCTGTTGATAGCGGATAGCTTATAACTCTCATCTCTTAGTCTCCTTTTTCACTGTTTTTTTTGTTTTCTTCTTTACTGTTTCCTTTTCAGATGTTTTTCTATTCTTTGCCTTGGACGGTTCTGGTTTCTCGGCTTTTTTTCTTTCATCCGAGAAGAGCTTTTCCTTTTCCAGCATTTCTATGGCGGAATCAGTGAAGATTGTCATTCTCCCGGGGATGGACCCGGGCGCTAGGCTCTCAGCGTTTAAGGTTTTGACGTCGATGACCTCCACCCCTGTTATGCTTTTTGCTGCTTTTTGCAGCTCGCATTTTTGCGAAGAGATTATTAACATCCCCCTTGTTTTCTTGTATTTCCTTCCTCTGGTCTTTCCTTTCCCGGCCCTTATTTTTTTCCTGGACCTCCCCAGCTCTTCGCCGAATCCCAATTTTTCCAGAGCATTAATGACTTCGCTGGTTTTTGATATTGATTCTATTCTTGTTTCAAGGATGAAAGGGTACTGAACAGGCATCTTATGGCCTCTTGCCTCAACCAGTTCCTTATTGAGAGTTGCTGCAATTGCGCTCCTGATGGCCTTCCTGTTTTCTTTTTTGTTTATCTTCTGCCCCCATTCCTTCTCAGCTTTCGGGGGGTGGGCTCTTCTTCCCCCCACGGTATTTGGTGCCACTGCACCTTCCCAGTTGAAATGCGAGCCGCTCCTGCTCAGTATTTTCCTGGGAACCCTTGAAATGCCGTGACCGTAAGCGCCTTTGTAGGCACTCCTTCTTCTTGAAATCTTGGCATGATGTTCCAGCCCTGCCCTGGGGTAAGCGCCATACCTCTGCCTCGAGTTTGACTGCAGGCTCATCACAGCCCGCTTTATCAGGTCGGGCCTTACATCTTCATTAAACTGGTTTGGTAAATCCCGTGAACCTTTTTCTGTTTTTGATATGCTTAGTATTTTCAGTTTCATTGTTTCAGGCTTATGTGTTTTATTTCAGGAGGCGTCTCCTGCAATTTTTTGATGGTCCTTCTGGGCATGCTTAATCTGACCAGTCTTTTCTTGGGACCGTCCAAAGAGCCCTTCAGAAGGAGGTATTCATTTTTGATTATCCCATAATTATGCCACCCTCCTGCAGGATTTATTTTTTCAACATTGTCTGATATCCTCATAACCCATTTGTTAAGCTGTGTTCTCTGATGCCAACCCATCTTCCCTGCCTGGGGCACCCTATAATTTCCGTGATGCGGACGCCAGGGACCCATTGTTGCAACTCCCCTCTTAGTCTTCTCGGCCTTGTGCTGCAGTATCTTGACACCGAATCTTTTCACAGGGCCCTGTGTACCTTTTCCTTTGGTTATTCCATGAATATCAACGAGCTGGCCTTCGCCGAAAATCTCGCTTATTCGCAAGTCTTTGCCCATTGTGTTTTTGGCATAATCTATTTTTGCTTTTATATCATTCCCGCCTATTGGCAATTCAAAAATCTCAGGTTTTTTCTTTCCTATACCTGTTATTGCCGGCTGCGTCTGGACAACCAATGTAATGTCAAAAATGTCTCCAAGTTTTGTTTCGTCAATCTTTACTTCTTTCTTCTTGGCCTTTACTTTTTTCAGCAATTCCTTTGTGGCTGAAAAAATCCCGCCTGTTTTCGCTTTCTTTCCGTAAGCGTCGCTGGTGTATGCCTGATACCCTATCACCTTAAGCGGGGGGCATTCAAGGATTGTTACAGGACAGAAAATTTCCTCTCCTTTTGTCTTGGAATTTTTCCTTCCGTCAATGTAAGAAATGTGCGTCATGCCAACTTTGTAGCCTGCAAATCCCAGAAGTCTGGTTTCATCAATTCCAGCCCAGTTTCTGATTCTCGCATACTGCCTTCTAGCCCTTTTCCTGGGCCAAAATTGCATTGATCCCCTTCTTGGCCATCGTGTTGTTGGCATTTTTAAATGCATTAGCCGAATCTGGCTATTGTGAAAGTGATTTGCTCTTTTTTCATGCTAAAAAAGCCTATTTGTACCACCTTTCTTTCAGAAAAAGTCTGCACACCCAACCTTTGTACTGAAAGATAGCTTTTCAGGCTTTATTGAGCTTTATCATCGCATTTAAACCCTCAAACCCTGTTTAAATGCTCTATCTTGAATATTTGCTAGAAACTCAGGGGGTTTATAAAGGTAATGATAACTTTTATTATTTTCTATATAGAAATTAGTATCAGCCCGCTGAGGCATTCTTCAACAGTTCAGATGGAAACTATTTATGCAGAAATAAATACTTTTGATGCTCAAAGGGAAGCAATTGATGACGCAGTGGAAAAAGCACACGAAAGAGAATTTGTTGAAGAGATTATCGGCAAATATTTGGGAACGTCCAAACAATAATTGCTAAAAGTTTAGACCAAATTTTTTATTTTTTACCTCCAACCTTTATCCTGCCATAACTCACGGGATTCTTTATCCTGTTGCAGATGTGGTCCGGGAAGCAAATCCCCAATTCCTGGTAAAACTGCCTGCAGTTGGGAGGCAGAACCTTCTTGTTCTTCTGCTTGTTGTAGTTAAGCTGGGTTTTCCAATATGTTTCCTTCAGCTGCTCAGGATTCTGCTTGTCCCATTCCCTCAGCAATTCCTCAATTTTCTCATAGGGCCAGCTGCTCATTGTCAAGAAATTAATCAGGGCGAAGACAAACCTTTTCTTCCCGTCCCTTAATCCTTCAAGCCCTTTCTTTACGCACGGCGGGAACAATTCCTCGGGGAGTGGAGCTTTCAGGTCCTCATAATTAACCTGCTTTTTTCCTTCAAGGGAACTTTTTATTTCCTGCTGCTTTTTTATTTCTGAGAACATCTCAGAGGCAGAATCAAACAAATCCTTGGCCTCATTGGCGGAAGAATTTTCCCTTTCCAGAAATTTCATATAAACCTTTCCTATTCTTGAAGGATGGGCCTTTTCCTTGTCAAACTGCAAAATCGCTTCAGCATTAATGGGCAAGCTCACAAGCCCTGATTTTTCATTTATGGAATAGGGCATCCTGAACAAATGCCTTGACGAGATAAGCAGGGAATCTATCTCAAGGACATTAAAGGGGTCAAAAACAGCAGTGCCCTCTTCCTTTCTTGTGATTTCTGAGAATTTTTTCCCTGTTTTTTCCATAATCTTTTCCGGAGTCTCCTTCTTCAGGATTTCCTCAGTCAGGAAAGGCCTTATCATCTCCTGCAGGTATTTTGCAATTATCCTGACTCCGTCTGGAAAAAAATCCTTCGCGTTTTGCGGAAACGAATCAAAAGGCACTCCTATGTGAAAGCCGTGATTTCCAGAGAATTTTACTGAAATGTTCCTTATGCCCTTGCTTTTCAATGCCTTGACAAGCAGGTCAGCCGCGATTTTTGAGTATTCAAGAAAAGGGCAGTCAATGTCCAGCACCAAGTCCCAGCCTGTCCTCAATTCGTCCAGCTGTTTCTTGCTCATGCCCGGCTTTAGTTCCAGAGGATTTTTCCATAATTCCTCTGAGCAGTGAAAGGAAGTTGCTCCCTGCTTGGCAAAATCAGCAACGTCAGACTTGTACATAAGCACATCAGGCCTTTTTCCAAAGCCAAAGTCAAACTTTACAGCAACCTCCCTGTTCTTTGCACAGGCAAGCATAAGTTCCTGAACATCTTCTCTCAGATAATGCTCCCTTACCCCCTTGTCCATGGGTATAATAAAGCAAGGAAGTTTTTAAGTCTTTGTTTTAAAATAAAATTACATTCATAGTTCTTGCATTAGCCTTAATTTTACTTTGGCTGTTCTGCTTTAATTGCCGTGCAAGAAATAATTATTTTATTGTCGCAGGCAGAATCACATCCCTTCTAATCTCTTAATCCTCTCGTCTATGGGGGGGTGTGTTGAGAATATGTTGTTCAGCCAGCCGGATTTTAAGGGGTTGGATATAAACAGGGAGGCCATGGATTTGTCTATGTTTCGCATAGGCATATTTTCCCTCTTGATTTTCCTCAACGCATTGGCCAGGCCTCTTGGGTATCTTGTCAACAAGGCGCCTGTGGCATCAGCGAGATATTCCCTTCTTCTTGAAATTGCCATCCTTATCAAATATCCTACAAGAGGGGCAAATATTGCAAGGATTATCCCGACTATAATTAACAATGCGCCGATGCTTCCCCTGTTGTTTCCTCCTCCGCTGAACCAGAAGCTCCTCAGGAAAAAATGGCTTAATATTGTTATGATGCCTATCATAATGACCACCAGCATCATAAACCTTATGTCATAATTCTTTATGTGCCCCATCTCGTGGGCCACCACTGATTCCAGTTCCTCCCTGTTGAGTTTTTTCAGCGCTCCCTCAGTAACTGTGATTGCGGCTTTTTCAGGATTCCTCCCTGTGGCAAATGCGTTTATTGCAGGCTGCTTGATAACATAAGGCTTTGGGGAGGGGATTCCCGCAGCTATGGCCAGCCCTTCAACTGTGTTGACAAAATGAGGATATTCCTTTTTGGTGGCAGGCTTGGCGTTTGCCATGCTCAAGAGCATCTTGTCGCCGGCATAAAATGAGATCAAGGTGTAAATTACAGCTATGCCTCCTGCTATGGCAATTCCTGCATAGCCATTCCCGTAAATAACCCCGAAAACATAGCCCAGGAATATTATGAAGGCTATGATTAGTGAAAATAGCAGGTAAGAGTTCCTCTTGTTTGCTGATATTTCCTCGTACATTTAAAACTTGACTTTTACAGGCTTCCTCTCTCCTGTTTCTGTCTCGAAGAATTCCTTTTCCTTAAAGCCTATGAGGTTTGCGATTACGTTGGAGGGAAATACCTGTATTTTGTTGTTGTACTTCAGGACGGTGTCATTGTAAAACTGCCTTGCATAGGCTATCTTGTTTTCAGTTCCTGATAATTCCTCCTGAAGCATCATGAAGTTCTGGTTTGCCTTAAGGTCTGGGTAAGCTTCTGCAACTGCGAACAATGATTTCAGTGCAGATGTGAGCATGTTCTCGGCCCTGGCCTTCTGGTCAACTGACTTGGCCTTTCCCATCATATTCCTGGCCTCAGTGACCATTTTCAGGGTTTCCTTCTCGTGCTTTGCATAACCTTTCACAGTTTCTATGAGATTGGGAATCAGGTCATATCTTCTTTTCAGCTGCACATCTATCTGCGCCCAGGCGTTCTGGATCCTGTTCTTCAGCCTTATCAGGCTGTTGTAAATGAGGACAATCCAGATTGCAAGAATTACTACAACAATGATTACAATCCACGCTACAGTCCCCAATGCCATAATCAGTTTATTGTTTGCTTTTATTTATAAAGGTTATGAAAATTAAATTGATTTGGATAATACTTCTTTTTCACTTCTTAGTACCCTTCTCATATTTTTAATACACCTCATCGCTTCACATATAACAGTCTCAAGCCACTCCAAATGTCTTTCTTTTTCTTTCATATCCTTGATCCAAGTCTCTTTACAATTAATCTTACTATTTATCTGCAAGATCTTATCATTCACATAACTTATTGTCCTAACTAATCTTTTTATATTTAATTTCTTAAAAATTGAGGCATCTAGTTTTGTTATATAATTCTGAAAACTGATTTTATTAATTTCATGATCAAGTTCGTTTATTGGTCTTTTTTCCTCTTTGTTTGTATAACCTCTTTCCTCTCTTATCTTTTCTAAATACCAATCAAGATTGCCTTTTGGAGGATTTCCATAGCAGTAATAATCATTTCTTAAAGAGCTTATAACCTCTAATTCAGCCAATAAACTGTCTATTATTTTTATTTGTCCCTGTATCCTTTTATTTTCATTTTCAGATAAATGCACTTTGAGAATCAATATGGCAGTTAGGGTAGGTATTATGATCCCTATAATAGTTATCAAGCCTGTCTGGTTTAAAATATACAATATATCTAAGATAAAACAACAAAAAATTATAATAATTAAAATAAAAATTAATAATAAAAAAATTAGAATAAATATTATTGTCCAGTTAATCATATCCTTTAACTCAAATTTCATATCCTTACCCCATCAAATAATCCTTCAAACTTGAATTATACTCTGTGTCTGTGGCTTCCTTGACCTTTTTGGCTATCTTGTCCCCGACTTTGTCTATTTTTTTCAGCTCCTCCTCACTCGCATTCACTATGTTCTTAACACTTCCGAACCTGTCCAGAAGCTCCTTTGCCAGGGAAGGCCCCACAGAGGGGAGGCTGCTGATAATGTATTCCTGCTGCTCTTTCAGACTCATCGGCTTTTTGGTATGGAGGCTGTAGTCAAAGCTTCCCTTTTCCTGCTCTCTCCTGGCAATGGAAAGGAAAAGCTCTGATGTTTCCCCGGAATTCTTTGTGAACATCAAAGGGATGTGATAGCTTGTTATTATTGTCGCAATCATTCCCCTGATTGCGTTTGCGTGTATGTTTCTCTGGCTGAACAAGTCTTCAGAACCTTCAACAACCACTATGGGCTTTTCAAAACTTTCCTTGAGATGCTTTACCTGCTGCAACAGCCTGCCGTCAATAATTGAATCCACGAAGTCTTTCTGGGTTTTGAACTCCACACCCACTCTTTCAGACAGCATATAGTCTGAGGACTGCAGGCTTTTCAGCTCTATTCTCACTCCTGAATCCATAAGGTTTCTTATTATTGAATTGCCTTTTTCCCTGTAGTCAGCCACGATTTTTATTTCAGGAAAATAAGCATCAAGTTTTTTGTTCTCAAAAGATTTCAGGGCGATGTTCTTCTTTAAATCCCTGAGCAGGGAGTGCATTCTTCTCTCCTTGTGGTGAGCGCTCCATTTGTAAGCCTCATCCCTTGTCCCTTTGGTGAATAATACTATTATCTTTCCCTCGTCGCTCCTGCCTGTTCTTCCTCTTCTCTGGATGCTACGAATTGCGCTTGGTATTGGCTCATAGAAAATAACGGTGTCAACCTTGGGGATGTCCAGCCCTTCCTCGCCTATGGATGTTGCCACAAGAATATTGTATTTTCCCTCCCTGAACTCTTCGATAATCCTTTTCTGCTCCTTCTGGCTCAGTCCGGAGCCGTTCCTCTTTGCCTGCCCCACGAAAACGGCGCATCTTCCTCCCAGCTTGTTCATTTCATCAACTATTTTCTGCGCATTCTCCCTGTAATTGTTGAAGATTAGCAGTTTTTTATCTTTATTTATTTCCTCAGCCACAATCCTTTTCAGTTTTGTAAGCTTTGGATGCTCAATCTCCTTTTCAACAGCGCTCCGGGCCTTCACCAGGGCTGACTTGAAATTAACGTCTTTTGCAAGGTTTTGCACTGCTTTCACCTTTGAGCTGGAAGCAGAGGAGTGGAGGTCTTCAATGTACTTCAGCAGTGATTTTACGCTCTGAGTCTCCAGTAATTCAAGGGCGTGCATTACTTTCAGTGCCTCTGCCGCCAGGGACATAGCTCTCATAAGACTGAAATCCTTCTCACCCTTTGCAAGCCTGGCGTGTACCATCGCCTGCAAGGAAAGCAAGTCTTTTTTCGAGACATTGTTAAGGGCTTTCAAAACTCCTGCTTCCTTTATGCCTTTTAGTTTTGACTTCAAGCAGTTGTCAAGGTACTTTTTTATTTCATAAAACTCTTTTGGAAGATTTACACTTAGCCATTCAAACTCTGTTTTTTGCACATAAGGCTTTACGTCAGGATCATCCCTGTCCCTCACTTCTATCTCCTCTATCCCAAGATTATTGCAGATTTCATTTATTTTTTCAAGCTCAGCTCCTGGAGAGGCGGTCAGTGCCAAAACTCTGGGATACTTTGCATTTTTCAGATACTGCTTTGCAATGAAATTGTATGCATAATCTCCTGTTGCCCTGTGGGCCTCGTCAAAAACAACGAGGGAAGCATCAGCCAAATCAATCTTTCCGGAAATAATGTCATTTTCCAAACCCTGGGGGGTTGAGAATATTATTTTTGCTTTCTTCCACAGCTCTGCTCTTTTTTCCGGCTTGACAAATCCTGTGAAAACAGCAAGCTTTTCTTCTTCCACATCAAGATGCTTTTCAAAAGTGGTTTTGTGCTGCTCCACTAATGGCTTGGTAGGGGCAAGGATTATTATCTTTGAGTTGGGATATTGATTAATTCTCTGAGCTGCCAGTAGCAGGGCGATTCCTGTCTTCCCCATCCCGGTGGGCAACACCACCAAAGTGTTTTTCTCTGAACAGCTGGAGAGTATTGTTTCCTGGTAAAGCCGTGGGACAAAATCCTTTAACATGGTAAAACACAGTGGGATAATATTTATAAACCCTGCGAGGGCTTGTCCAGTGATGCTTTTAAAAATAATGGGTTTGATGGACCTCCTGGCAGCAATGATAGCAGTATTCGTTCACATAGGCTTCCTGCCGGGAAACGCGCTTACAATCTTCATAGCTTACCTTGCAATAAAAGGGGCGATATTCATAAAATCTGCCACCAGCGTACTTGACCTGGCCTGCGCTTTGTATCTGATAGTATTGGCCTTGGGATTAAAAACTTTCCTGGTCTATCTTGTGGCACTGTATCTTTTTCAAAAGGCAGTGTTCAGCTTTTCTTCCTGACAATGTAAAAAACAGGGGGATGCTTCCCGGTATTATCCTTGGATATCTGCAACTCCCCGTTGACTTCAACTATATCAAACCCTGCCTTTTCAATGGCTTTTTTAACTTCCCTTACAGAAGGTATGTGAATATACTGCTCTGTCCTGTAAGTCCTCTGCTTGTCGCTCGTTTCTCTCGCGAAAAACCTGTCCCCGAAATCCATCTCCTTAATATCAAATCCCAGGGGTTTCAGCAAATAAAATCTAATCCATTGCTTAATCCAGAAAAGGAAATTTTCGCTCAGCCAGACCCTGCGGTGGGTGGTGAAGATGAATATTCCTCCCTTTTTCAAGACCCTGTTTATCTCTTTTAGAGCTTTGAGCCTGTTTTCCCTTCCAGGAATCTGGGTCCATCCCTGGTTGGAAAAAAGGGCGTGGTCAAAATAATTGTCTTTGAAATCAAGGTTTGTGGCGTCGCCTACCTGGTACTTTATGTTTAATCCTTTTTTCTTGGCAACTTTTTTCGCATTCTTTATCATTGCAGGAACCAAATCCACGCCAATAACACCAAAACCTTTTTTGTGCAGCGGAATTGTTGTCCTGCCTGTTCCGCAGCCGATGTCAAGAACTTTCTCCTTTTTTGTGAAATATTTTGTGATAAAGTAAGATTCAGAATCCCAAAACCCTTCCTCTGCGTGCTTTAAGTACAATATCTGCGCGTTTTCCCCTGAAAACTCATTTATAATTGTTTTTTTAAGGTCCATTTAAAACCCTTCTTCAAAGAACACGAACCAGAATATTGCTGCGAGTATCGCCACTGCCAAGGCCCCGAATATTGCTCCCCATACAGAGCTGAGGAAGTAAAGAAGTGCCGAGGCAGCAATTATCCCGATAAAGGAAAATACCCAGAGCATTCTTGAGCCGAAAAACACGTTGCCCCCGTCAATCCAGGGCAGTGGAAGCATGTTGACAGAAGCAACCCACAGGCATATTACCATTGCCTTCTGCACAAGAGGGGCTGCGGAGAAAAGGGTTATTATCCTGAAAATAAGCGCGAGTATTATCACAGACAAAGGACCCATAAGGGAGACCACTGCCAAATCCTTGTAATTCAGGCCGTAACGGAACTTTCCCAGGCGATGCCCTTCCATGTGGTAAATCACCACTGTTCCCAAAAAAGCGAGAGTTACATAACCGCTGGTGGCAAATCCCACTGCTATTGCCACAAGCAACCCCCAGAACCACATCTTGTACTGGGTCTTGTACCCCCTTCTCAAGCCCATAAGGCTTTGGAAGGAGATGTAAACAAGAAGCACGAGCAGCACAATAATGGATGCATTTATCCAGTTGAATATTCCCGCTGCAAAACTGAATGGCTCTCCCCAGTCCCTGAACGCGAAAAGGAAGCCGAGAAAGACGACAGTTACAAAGATGTCCCTCATCTCCTCCCTGCTGAAGGTGAAATGCCTCTTTATGGTATACCAATCCATACCCTAATCATTAGCCTTCTGTTATTTATAAATATTTGTCTTGGAGATTGTTCTGGTATTGCCAAAATGGGGGATGTAAAGCACCACGGCACCAGTTAAGATTAGAGCTGAAGAGATGTAAATGTTAAAATTAATACCCAGCCTGTCTGCTATCGCCCCTGTTGGAATGAGAGCGGCTAAATAGACAATTCTTGTCAATGAAAAATAAACAAACATCATCTCCAAAAAATTTAGTCCAACACTTAAAGGGTATAGGAAAAAGATGGCGTGGTTTAAATTAAGCCCAAAAACAACAATAAATATTATTAAGAAATAACTCCTTAAGTCTTTTAATTCGTTAAGCCTGCTCCGTAATCTCAAGCTCATACCGCCTTTCTCACCATCTTTTCAACGTCTTCTGCATGGCCCGCCCCCATCACAGCGATTATCTTCTTGCCAGGGTTTTGCTTTGCAATATTGATGAGCATCTTTGCCATGTACTCGTTCCTGTCAGCTACCAGGACTTTGTAGATGCTGGGATACCTTTTTTTGGCTATCCTCATGGTCTTCTTAATCAGCTCTTTTTCAGGAACCTTAGTGAGGTCCAGCTTGTCCAGCCCGAGTTTTTTCATCTCCCTCTTTCCAAAGAGCAGGCTTTTGATAATGTCAACAAAAATGTTCCATTTTTCCTTCCATCCCAGTGCCCTGGAGAACTTCCTTAATGTTATGGAAATGGGCTGGTCTATCAGGGCGATGGGAATCTGCATTTTTTTGGCAGTGTTAATGGCAGCGAGCATGTCAGCTCCTGGCTTTGTCTTCACAATCTTTCCCAGCTTTTTCTCAACATATTCCCCAATGAGGGCGAAGAGAAACCCTTTTATTCCGATATATCTTATGTCGCCCCACCTTGCCCTGTCTTTTTTCCCTGAAACAAGAGCCCGAAACCTGGGGTAGTCCAGTTCAACTGCAACAATGTCCGGGCTGAATCCAAAAATTTCCTTTTTGACTTCTTCAACACTTTGCTTTGCAATATGACTTGTCCCTATTATCTTTATTTCAGCCATTTTATGATAAACTTTATAAAACTATAAAAATTTAATTAAAAAATGCTTGAGCGCCTATATGATGCCTCTTTTCTAAAAAAATACCCAGTGTATGCCTTTCTTCTTGGAGTGGCATATACCACCATAGGCATAGGAGCGTCCGTCCTGCTATTTCCACAGGATCCTGCACTGATATCTGTGCTGATAATCTCAGTGCTTTTCCTGCCTTCCCTTTACAAGCTGTCAGAGCTGGAGGAGATAGAGGAAGCCAGGGAGGGAGGAATATTAAGGGCCATTTACAACCAAAAGCAGTTCATCAAGGTATATTTTTATGCTTTCTTCGGTATGTTCATAGTTTATGCCTTCTTCTCAACAGTGATGCCCGCCCTGGCATCAAACATTCTCTTCAGGGAACAGCTGGAGGTAATTGGAATCTCAGGAGGTGCTGTTTTTTCAAGAGGCCTTTTCATGGGAATCTTTGCGAACAACATTAAAGTTCTTTTCCTTGTTTTTGCTGTTTCCCTCGCTCTGGGCAACGGGGCAATATTCCTGATAGCGTGGAATGCTTCTGTTTGGGGCACGATTTTTGGGAACATTGCAAAGACAGGGGCCATGGCTGTCGGAAAAAACCCCTTCATTTACCTGGTGCTGGTGCTTTTCAGTGTTCTTCCCCACGTTATTCTTGAGATAGGGGCGTACATATTTGCAACTATCTCGGGAACTGAGCTTTCAGAAGGCTTTCTTAAGGAGAGGTTTGGCTCAGAGTCCTTTAAAAACCTGATAGCAGTTAATGCCTTGATACTTATCCTCTCCCTGGTGGTTCTTGTCCTTGCAGCGATTGTGGAAACAATTGTGCTCAACACTTTTGAAACCTACAGAATAATCATACGCCAGGCATTTTGACAGACCGGGTTAAGTCAACTATCCTGTGTTGGCGCTGGTGCTGCCTGGCGCAGTTGCCAACCAAAACCTTAGATTACAAATGAATCGGGTTCAGAAGCGATTAAATAATCGAACGGAGCGCAGCACCAGCTTTTGCACAATTAACTTGACTTAACCAACAGACCGCAAACTATTTAAATAACTTTATTCTTACTACTCTGAAAGGAGGAGTTTAAGATGCTGCGAATGAAACACATTTCTGACACTGTTGGGATGAAAGTATTTACTGATGCTGGCGATTATTTTGGGGAAATAGAGGAAGCTATTCTTACAAAAACCAAGGTTTTCGGATGGAGAGTCAAGTCCACAAAAAACTCCTACCTGGAAAAGGTTCTGGGAGGGGCAAAAGGCGTGATTGTCCCGCATTCTCTGGTAAAGTCATTTGGGGATGTAATGATTATCTCAAAGGCGGCAGTGCCCTCCTATCCTGAAGAGTCAGGAGGAAGCGAGGAAGAATAGTTAAGCTGCTTTTTCCCAGGCATATTCTGTTATCTTCTTGTCTTTCGGCCCGAATGTGGGCTCGTAGCCATTTACCCTTACAAAGTCCCACAGCAAAATTTCCCTTTCTGCCTTGTTCAACGGCCTTTTTCTTTGTTTTCCCTCCGGATCTTTATATGAAACCATAACCTGGCTCATTAATTTGTTATGATAATGAACCATCTCTTCTGTTGGGAGGGGGAAGGGCATAAAGTCAAAGGGAACCCTGTTCTTTTTCGCCAGGTACTCCCCTCTTGTATACTCCTCTTTTGCAAGGAATTCCAGTGCTGCAATTCCGTGCGCGCAGAAATCCTCGCTTTTGACGTATCTGAATGAGAAATCGTTCCCCACAATACCACAATAATGAGTGAATGTCAAGTCTGTCCATATAACTGGATTGTATCTTGACCGCTTTATAGGAACACTTTCTGCAGTCAGCTCATGTCTCCTGTTCTTTGGTGTTCTTGAAGGAACCCTGAACTTGAATTTTCCCCCGTAAAAGCCAACATCCTGAATATCATTATACGGCTTTGCCTCTATTTTGTTGCCTGTTAATTCTGTCCAGGCAAAAAGCTTGGTTCCTTTTATTGACTCGTCAAGTGTTGCCCTTTTCCACTCATTTCTTCTCAGGGATTTCCAGACCATACCGCAATATTTTTCTTTTTTCAGGCTGGACATTGCTTTTTGATGGGCAGTCTGGGGGGTTATTCCGTCATAAATTGCATCTGCCTGTGTTTTTCCAACTTCCAGGATTACCTGGGCGCCCCTTTTGAGAAATCTCAGCCTGCTTTCAAAATCGTCAGGAACAATCTCAGGAATAATAATCCCCTCATTTTCTGATAATTCCGCAGTTTTTTCAGCTATATCCCTGGAAATATGCCTGACTTTTTTTCCTCCAAGTATTTCCTGCACTGTTTCCGGCTTGTGGAAAAATTCTCTCTTTTTCATATCAATCACCTGTGAATAAAGTAGAGGTAATAAATACAAAAATTATTGGGGTGTGATAATTCACCACAAATTATTTATATTCAGGATAATTATCAGAATTAATGGACAAAAAAATGCTTGAGGAACTCGGACTGACAAATATTGAGATTGATGTGTATCTTGCGATAATAGACCTGGGAAGCTGCCTGGCAGGGGAAATCGCCAGGAAAACAGGAATTCACAGGAGGACGGTTTATGATGCCCTCAACAGGCTGATAGAAAAAGGCCTGATATCCTACATAAAAACAAACAACAGGAAATATTTTGAGGCTTACCCTCCGGCAAGATTGCTTGAAATGCTTAAGGAAAAGGAAGCTCTGGTAAAGGAAGCCCTTCCTGAACTCCAGAAAAGATTTGAATTTTCCAAAGAGAAAAAGGAAACGTTGTTCTTCAGGGGCAAGCAGGCCTTGAAAACAGTTTTTGATGACCAGCTAAAAGAGGGCAGGGAAATCCTGGTAATTGCTTCAACAGTGGAAGTGAGGGACACGCTCAATTATTATTTTCCCAGGTTTAATCTCCAGAGAAGGGAAAAAAACATTAAGATGAAGATGCTTTTCAGCAAATCGCTTAAGGATGAAAAAATCATAAAAAGGATACCCCTTGCTGAGATAAGGTATCTTCCGGGCCACGATTCAAGGGTTTCAACAAACATTTACGGAGACAAAATATCAATAATTGTGTGGGGGGATGTTCCGACGGCAACTCTAATCAGGGAAAAAGCAATAGCAGAGGCTTACAGGAATTATTTCAGTTTTTTGTGGAAGGATTCAGAAAAATAATTATGCCCTGTCATACATTTTGTTAATCTCGTCCTTGTCAGCCTCTTCCACCTGTTCAAACATGGTGTTCAGGCCCGGCTTAAGTGCGGAAAAGTCAGAGATCCTGTTATGGGTGTAGGGGAAAACAGACCAGGACTTGTCTGTCTTGGAAAAAGGGTTGGCAAAAAGAATTGCAAGATGCCTGTATAAAACAAGGTCTTTCCAAGACTCTAAAACTTTCTTAAGATTCTCTTTTGTGTTCAGGCAGACTACGCAGGCATCGCTGTCCATTTTGATTTCCTCAAGATTTCTTCCCAGGTTTTCAAGGAATGGGTCAATAAAATATTTCACCTCCTTGTGTTTGTGTGTTACTATGATCTCTTTCACATCTTTTTCTATTTCCACAACAGTCTGCTTCATAACATCCCGGCTTTTTACATAATTAGTTACCCATTCTTTTAGAAATTCAACAAGGGTCATGGTCAGCTTTTAAGAGCAAGCTTTACATCTTCGGATTTAATGGTATTTCTTCCTGCATGCTTTGCAATCTGATTGGCTTTTTCCGCAATTTTCCTGCCAATATCCTCCAGAGAATCCCTCAAGGCCTCCTTGGCATCGGCGCTCACCCTGTTAGCCCCGTTTTTTTTCATAATCTTTTCCATTGCAGCGAGAGGAAGTATGCCTTCAGTCATGAATATCACCTCTTCTGTTTAATATTAAACTTGCATTAATAAATGTTTTGGATTTTAAAGCGCTTTTTGGGCTTTATTTCCCAATCAAAAGCCTCTAAGTCTTTTTTAAGGCGCTAAAATTAAAATATTCTTGAGAAGACGCTTCTTCATTCTCTTTCTCTTCCTGCTGGATTTTCTCAACCTGTTTTCTCTTGATAAAATCCTCCATTTTAACAGCGCAGTCAGTGCAATAGGCCTTCTTTCCATTAGTCTTGGAAATGCATCTCCTGCATAATTCCTTGCCGCACCATTCACACACAGCCAGAACGTCCTTGTTATGAATTCTGCATTTCATACTGTTTTTCTTCCTTAAAAGAGGTATTTAAATTTATCGAAAGCCAAAGAAAAGTTTAAAAATCAGAATGATTTAAATTATTTTGATATTAGGGGGCTTAAAAATGTGTTTTTTAGGCTAAAAATCCCAAATATCTGCCCGTCACGAGAGTACTCAATGGAGCATACGATAAATTCAAGCAATGAGCTTGAGAGTTAGTGTTTCGGGCAACAAACTTCAATTTACACTTAAAAAGCTCGTAGAACAAGATTAAGCTCGTTTAATCACACTTATTCATTCATTCAAAGACTGAAAAAGCTCAATTTTAGAGCTAACTTGTTCTAATAGGAGGTAAAAATGGCAAAAATAAGCCCAGTATCGGCGAAATACCTAGTCCAAGCCACCATAGAAGCAGATGGCATTGTGGACCGCCCAGATGTCATAGGCGCAATTTTCGGGCAGACAGAAGGCCTTTTAGGCGAAGAACTGGAATTAAGGGAATTGCAGAGAAGCGGCAGGATAGGAAGAATAGATGTAAATCTTGATACCAAAGGCGGAAGAACATCAGGAACTATCTTGATTCCTTCCAGCATGGACAAGTCAGAGACAGCAATCATTGGAGCTTCGCTTGAAATAATCCAGAGGATAGGGCCTTGCAACGCAAAGCTTAAAGTTGACAAAATTGAAGATGTCAGGGTTTCCAAAAGGCACTTTGTAGTGGAAAGGGCAAAAACCCTTCTAAAGAACCTTGTGGAAAGCTCAATGCCTGACTCACAGGAAATTTCAGAAGAGGTTGCATCATCTGTGAGGGTTATGGAGATAACAGAATATGGGAGGGAAAGGCTTCCTGCGGGGCCGAACCTTGATGATTCAGAGGACATAATAATTGTGGAAGGAAGGGCGGATGTCCTGAACCTTTTAAAGCACGGATTTAAGAATGCAATAGCCATAAACGGCACCAGCATTCCGGAAACCATAAAGGACCTGGCCAGGAGAAAGGAAACAACCGTGTTCGTAGACGGGGACAGAGGCGGCGACTTGATAATCAAGGAACTGCTGACAGTTACTGACATTGACTTTGTTACCAAGGCTGACCAGGGCAAGGAAGTGGAGGAACTTGCCAAAAAGGAGATCCACAAGGCTCTGAGAAGCAAGATAACTGCAGAACAGGTAAAGATGGAAATGCCGGCAGCAAGCCCCGGTGTAAAACAGGGTCCTTTGCAAAGGCCTATGTTTCAGAAAGGGCAAAAACAGCAGTCCAGGACAGCACAACAGCAAAAGAGAACTGCGCCAGCATCGCAAAGAGTCCCTCCCAAAAAGCCAACAGCCAAGCCGGCCAAGCTTTCAGAGCCAGAGAAAAAAACCTTCATAGACATGCTGAATGACCTGGTCGGAACGAAGGGAGCCTATCTTCTTGACCAGAAGCTGAGCATATTAGGCAAGGTTCCTTTGGCAGAGCTGGAAGCGGCAATTAAGTCCTTGGGCAATGTGAATGCAGTGGTGTTTGACGGCATAGTAGAAAAAGAGCTTGCGCAACTGGCAGAAAGGTCCGGCGTCAAGTATCTGGTAGCTATGGATTCCAGGGTAAAGCCTTCAGAAACATCAGTCGCATTGCTGACCATAAATGATATTTAATTTTAATTTTTTTTATTCTTATTAGAAATTATGTCCCAATAACTTTGGTCTTGTGGCCAATCTCTTTTGCTTTCTGGAGGCAGACATCAAATATTTCAGCATCCAGGTTTTCCCTTATTTTGCCCTTGGAATAGCCCCTCTTCTCCAGCCGTCTCTTCAGCTTTCTCAAATCAGTCTTTGTAACAATGCACAAGTCAGCATAAACCGCAGGCAGGTAATGGGTCAAATGGGAATCAAGGATGATTCCCTTTGTTTTTTTAGCCTTCTCCTCTTCAATCAGTTTAAGGAGAAACCTGTTAAGTTTTTTAACATCAACGTTGTAGGTCTGCCTCTTCCTGTCATACTCCTCGTGCAGATTATTTTCCTTAATTAACTTGTTAACGTCAAAATACCTGTATCCTTTTTCTTTTGCAATTTTTCTTGCAGTCCTGCTTTTTCCAGTTCCAGGAGTTCCTGTTACTATTATGACTTTCATATCCGTTGTTTAGAATAAAGTTTTTTAAATATAACTGCCCAAATTGTCAATATGGAGGCTAAAACCATTGCAACTAAAGGAAGTGAGTTTGTCAAGAAACAGCAGTATTTTGTTGAAGACACTAATAAAGAGTTCCATACAAAATACGGAAAAATCAAGCCTGAGGATATGAAAAAAACAGATGGCTCCAGAATTAAATCTTCTACTGACAGGGAATACTTTGTTTTTTCCCCGAAATTCATTGATTTTTACAGGAGAATAAGAAGGCACGCACAAGTAATACCATTGAAAGACATTGGCCATATAATTGCAATAACAGGAATTGGCAAGGACTCTGTTGTTCTGGAAGCTGGCTCCGGCTCTGGCGGTTTTTCCTGCTTTGTTTCAGGGTTGGTTAAAAAAATAATATCATACGACATTGACGAGGAGAGCATAGCGACAATAAAAGAGAACATCAAAAAACTGAAAATAAAAAACATAGAAATCAAAAAAATAAACATTTATGAGAATATGGAGGACAAAGGCGACTTGTTTCTTCTTGATGTCCCCGAGCCCTGGAGAGCGATTGAAAATGCAGGCAAATCACTGAAGCCGGGAGGTTTTCTTGTGATTTACACTCCCAGCGTAAGCCAGATGCAGAAGGCAATGAACAAGGCAAGGGAATTTGAGGGGCTGATGCCTGTGAAAACTGTTGAGCTGGTTGAAAGGGAATGGAAAGTTTCAGGAGAAATTGTAAGGCCGGTGAGCAGGACAAATATCCATTCAGGCTTCATTTCATTTATCAGAAAAATATCAAGAAACCAAAATGAGCATAAAAAAAGAAATACGCATTATGGGAATAGATGACTCTCCCTTTGACAAGTTCAATGACAGGAAAGTTCTTCTGGTCGGCACGGTTTACAGGGGAGGGGACTTGATGGACGGCCTGGTCTCAACATACGCTGAAGTGGACGGGGACGATGCCACGGACAAAATAATTGAGCTTTTCAGGAAAACAAAGCACAAGCCCCAGTTGCAGATCATAATGCTGAAGGGCATCGCTGTGGGAGGGTTTAATGTTGTTGACATAAAAAAACTAAACGAAAAGACAAAGCTTCCCGTGGTTGTTGTAATGAAAAACAAACCTGATATGGAAAAGATCAGGGAGGCATTGAAAAATATTAAAAACGGAGGGAAAAAAGCTGAAATGATAGGAAAAGCAGGCGAAATAAAAAAAGTGAAGCATCTGTATGTGCAATCTGCAGGCATTTCAGGAAGGGATTTAACAGGGCTGATAGGAATAACCTGCACCCACGGCAAAATACCGGAGCCCATCAGGGTTGCCCATCTTATAGCTTCTGGAATCGTCCTGGGTGAGAGCAGAGGCAGGGCATAAGTTTAATAATTTTTCTGTCTTTTTAAACCAAAATGAAAGTCATGCTTGCTTATTACAATGATTTGACCGTGTTCCTGTCAACAATATTCAAATCTCTTGGTTTTGAGATTGACTATATGGGCAAGCCCAATAAGAAAACAATTGAACTGGCTGTCAAGCATTCCCCTGAAACCTGGTGCTTTGATGCAAAACTGATTCTTGGACAGATAATTGAAGGCGCAAGAAGAGGAAATAATATTCTTACCATGCCCGGGGCCTGGGGAGGAAGGAACGAGAACTGCCTGCTGGGATATTTATGCAGGGGGGTGATGAAAAACCGGGCTGAGTATGCGCTGGGAAAAAAAATAAGGCTGTGGAACTTTAACATCAACCCTGTGGAAATGATATTTTCAGGGTATCTTTCTGCATATAAGAACATCGCGATGCTAAGGCCTTACACCGAAAAATGGCCCAGATTGAAAATCATAAAGGCATTTGTTTTGGGGGTGCGAAAGATGAAATATGCTACAAGGATTAAGGAGATAATTCTGAATTCCCCGGGAGCAGACGACAAGAAAAAACTGTTTTCTGTGTATAATGCGTTTATGGCTGACATGATATACAACGCAGATACAAAAGGAAAGACTAAAGAAATATACGAAAAAGCTTTGAGAAGCATATCCAGACTAAAAAAAAGCAGGCCGGAAAAAAGGCTGAAGATAGGGGTAGTGGGGGACTATGACCACACCCTTTTTTCCATATACCCTTTCTTTGACATAGAGGCGTTTCTCCTTTCAGAGGGGGTTTGCGTAAAACAGCCCCTCTCTTTTTA
Organism: uncultured Methanosarcinales archaeon; assembly: GCA_964485195.1. Classification (GTDB taxonomy): domain Archaea; phylum Nanobdellota; class Nanobdellia; order Woesearchaeales; family CAIVOO01; genus CAIVED01. The sequence goes on along the minus strand of CAZAIK010000006.1, from coordinate 12,879 downwards.
TAACTATTACAGCTTTTTGTCCCCTCTTTACAATAAGGAGAACAGGAGGAAGCTCAAGAAACTGCTGCCCCAAAACGTCACCGGCTCTGACGCCATTACAATCCTGAGCGCGCTTTACCTGAAAGACAAAGTGGATGGAATAATTCATATAGGCACCTTCAGCTGCACTCCGGAGGAAGTTGCCAATGAAGTTCTGACCTCGAATAAAAAGCTGTTTCCCCCTATCCTGAGCCTCTCCTACGATGCCCATACCAATGAGGAAAATATGAAAGTCAGGGTGGAGGCCTTTGTGGATATGCTTGAAAATCATAAAAGAAAATGAGATGCATAATGGGTCTGGATATTGGCTCAGTGACCGTGAAGGTTGCGCTTATTTCTGAAAATAACAAGGTTTTGAAAACTTTCTATGAGCGAAGCCAGGGCAAGCCATTGGAAAAATTGAGGAGCATATTCAATAAAATTCCCAAGGGTTACAAAGTGATTGGGGTCGGCGTTACAGGAAGTGCAAGGACATTCATCGGAAAGGTGGTCGGCGCGGATTTGGTAAAGAATGAGATAACAGCTCACGCAGCAGCCCTTTCCAAATTTTATCCTGAAGCAAGGACAGTTTTTGAAATAGGCGGGCAGGATTCAAAGATAATCATTTTCAGGAAGGGAGTTCCTGTTGATTTTGCCATGAACACTGTATGCGCTGCAGGCACCGGCTCTTTTCTTGACCAGCAGGCAGGCCGGCTGTGCATTCCCATAGAGGATTTTGGGAAGATCGCCCTGAAATCCAAAAAAGCCATTGAAGTGGGAGGCCGCTGCACAGTTTTTGCAGAGTCAGACATGGTTCAGAAGCAGCAGGCCGGCCACAAGGTTGAAGACATAATCAAGGGATTGTGCAGCAACCTGGTTAAAAATTATCTTAACAACGTTGCCAAGGGAAAGGATTTGGAAGAGCCGTTTGTCCTTCTTGGAGGGGTAGCATCAAACAAGGGAATTGTCAAGGCATTTGAAGAGCAGTTGAACACCAAAATAATAATACCTGAGCATTACAAGGTCATGGGAGCCATTGGGATGGCACTGCTTGTGATAAGGAACCTGCCCCAAAAAACCAAATTCCGTGGGCTGGAATTCAGGAAATACAAACTAAAAAGAGAGGCTTTTCAATGCCAGGACTGCGTGAACAAGTGTGACATTATCAGGATAGGTATCTGCGGAGAAATATCTCACATCGGCTCCAAATGCGGGAAGTGGGAATAATCACCTTTTTATTAGCCCTTTATAATCCGACAATCTTGGCTCAATCAGGCGCGAACCCAGCAGCCTGTCCTGGCTCCTGCTCATAATAACTCCATTTTTCTTGGAATCTGAGTATAGCCTGTACAGAATATTGGCTATCTGGTCAGCCATGTTAACAATGGGATAAGTGACATCTGCCTCAGCAGAAGCCATAATTGGCACAGGCCCTGCCCTTCCTTTTAGGGTTTCCCTGCTTTTCCCTCTCATATTGCCATCGATAATTACTTTTTCCAGCTCTCCGAAGGCATTGATTAACGCTGCAAAGCCAATAATCTTTATCTGCTGCTTGTGGAAATGCGAACTGAAATATTCAGGGATTAATACATACCTGAAATCCCTGTTTTGTGGGCTTTCATCTGCTTTTTCATCAATAATATCAAAAATTTTTGAGAGGTACACTTCAGGAGAGGCCGGCTTTGCGCCCTTCTTCTTTTTCTTCCCGCTCTTCCTGCTTAATCCATTGAAATCCAGTTTTCGGAGGTTCTCAGATTTTTGTATATCTGCATTATTGGATGAGGCTACGCCTACGAAAAGGACATCTGTTCTGCCGTTTCTTGTTTCATCAAGCCCGAGATACCTGAAATTAGCCATTTTAACCTTTATAGAGTGGTGAAATTACAAAAATTTATAAATCATTCTGTTTTCAAAAATCTTTAAAATGACATTTCATTCAAGAATAATGAGGGCAGGTTAACCATAAAGGATTTAAGAGAATGTTCACAAAACTGGACAGACCTGGGATTTTTTGAGCCGGCAAAAAACCTTTAATTATCAGACATAGTAATATTTGTTCTCGCTTTTCTGCTTAACATCCATCTGGCTTCCGGGCTTGTTGATTCTTGGCCTCAACGTTTCTGTCTCCCTTCTCATAGTAATATCCAGATCCTTCAGGAAAAAATTCATGCCTTCCTGCATAGAGAAGGGGCCTTGGGCATTGCCCCTGACCGCAGGCTGCCCTTCAAAAATCATCAGCCTTTCAGACAGGTAATCTGTAAACAGCAAATCGTGGTCCACCACAATGCAGCTTGCCTGCTTGCTTTCTGCAACATCCCTTATCACCTTTGAAACCGTCAGCCTCTGCTCCACATCCAGGTATGCAGACGGCTCGTCCAACAAGAACAGTTCAGCATCCTTTGACAATGCCTCTGCAATAGCCACTCTTTGCAGTTCTCCTCCGCTTAACTGATTAAGCCTCTTGGTAAGCAAGGGCCTTATGTTAAGAGGCCTGATTAACTGCGCTTCATATTTTGAAATAGCTTCTCCCAGAATATTGGATACAGCGTCTTCAGAGTCTGACTTCAGATACTGGGGCTTGTAGGAAACTTTGACTTCCTTGTCTATGCTGCCTTTATCCTGCTTCAAAACCCCTGCAAGCATTTTCACAAAAGTCGTTTTTCCGATACCATTCTCCCCGAGAACACCCAAAACTTCAGACTGACGTATTTCTCCTTCTTCTGCAGCAATCTCAAAGTTTCCCACCTTTTTCGTCATACCCTTCCAGGAGACCAGCGGGATATCTCTCTTGCTTTCTGAGGGCGGTTTTGCCAGGAAAGTAATTTTCTTGTCCCTGAACCTTATATTTTCCTCCTTCAGGTAGCCTTCCAGGTAAACATTTATTCCGTTCTTCACAGATTTTGGGAGGCTCACTATCCCATAACCAGCTTCCTTTCCGTAAACAATATGAATCAAATCTGCCATGTAATCAAGAATTATCAAATCGTGCTCTACTACCATCACTGCGGTTCCTTCATCTGCAAGTTCCTTGATGAACCTGCTAATCTTAATCCTTTGTTTTATGTCAAGATAGCTGGTGGGTTCATCAAAGACATAAAAATTGGCTTTCTTGAGAACAGTGGCTGCAATGGCAATGCGCTGCAATTCCCCTCCTGAAACCTCCTTGATATTATTATCTAATACATTGCTGATTTCAAGCTTTTCAGCAACCTCCATTAGCTGGTTTTTTTCATCAACCTTTTCCAGCAAGCCCCTCACTTTCCCTTCAAATTGCCTTGCCATAAGGTCGACCGCCTGTGGCTTGTAAGCAATCCTGATTTCCTCTTTCTTCAGTTTTTCAAAAAAGACCTGGGCTTCGCTTCCCTTGAAGAAGCTAATCAGCTCTTCGTAGCTTGCCTCCTTTTCTTCCCCCAGGTTCGGCTTCAGAATTCCTGAAAGAACCTTCAGGGCAGTGGTTTTCCCTATCCCATTTCTCCCCACAAGCCCCACTACTTTCCCGAAAATGGGGATGGGAAGATTGTAAAGGTGAAATCCGTTCCTTCCGTACCTGTGAACAGGCGGCTTTTTCAGTTCTTCTGGCAGTTTGATTATGTCAATTGCTTCATAGGGACATTTTTTGGGGCATATCCCGCATCCGATGCACAGGGATTCATCTATTATGACCTTCTTGGTTTTTTCATCTGTCACGATGCAGTCCTTGCCTGACCTGTTGACAGGGCAGACCGACCGGCATACGTAGGGGCAGTCAATCCCTCCCTTGCAGCGTTCCTTCTTTACAATAGCTATTCTTGGCATATCCAGGCAATATGACAACTGTTTTTAAATATTTGCCAAAAAGCTTAAATAATATTGTAATTACAAAGTAATTATATGTCAAGGGATAAATGGCTAAGGACAGCGAACAAGCTGATAAAGCAGGGCAATTCTTACTGTGTTAGAATACCTAAAAAGGTAGTTGAAGAGCTTAAAGTTTCTGAAGGTGACTGGATAGTTTTAAGATTGCAAAAGGTCAATTTAGAATTAACCCAGGATGTTGTAAATGACCTTATCAAACGGGCTTTGGAAATTAATGAACTAAAACAATTCAGCAAAGAAAAAATAACTGTGCTGGGAACAATGGCTTTTAATGAAAGCATATTTATTCTAAAACAAAGCAAGGGTCTGGATGATGATTCCAAAAGGGAAAAAGAATTCTTGACAAAAAAACAAAAAGAGTACAGGGAAAAAATAAAAATGGAGTTTGGGGCTAAGATATACAAAGAATACCTCTTTTTTATTAAACAAATGCAGGAGAAATATCCAAGAAAGAAACTAAGTTATGAATAAACACTGAACCTTTCTGCTTCGCACATTATTACCATCAAGACATCCTGGTTAACCTGTTTTGTCTTGTTCAGCGTTTCCAGGTCGGTTTGGGAGGCTATGCAGTGCCTGTAGGGATGTGTGTGAAGCATTATCAAAGTGTCTTTGGAGCAGGGCCTGAAAGAGACGTGGCTGTAGGAATCTGCATATGTCTCTGGCTGGTAAAAGGATGTGATATGATACTCCCTTTCTTCCTTGTAGCCCAGGAGGCATACGCTGATTTCCTTGGTCCTGTCCTTAAAATACAACTTATTTAATCTATTGGCAGTATTATTCTCAAACAGGATTGAAAAATTTTTAGCCATAAGGATGTTTCCCACAATTTCCCTTGACTCCACTCTTCCCTGAAAAATGTCCCCCAATGGATAATTTACAAATGCAAAGGAAATGACCAAAAGGGCTAGGAAAACAGCCATTATAATCACCAGGAATTTTTTGAAAGAGGATTCCTCCTGACTAATCTCCACCTCAATATCCTGTTCAACTACCTCTTCAGGGTTTTCCTTCTTCATCTTTTCTGTCATATACTTCCCGCTTTGCTCATTTACTGGTCCACCTGTATTTTTTCACTTAGTTCAAAAGCCCCCGGTGGGATTTGCACCCACGACCTGCTGCTTTCTTTTTAATTAAAATACGAGGCAGCCGCAATAGCTGCTATGCTACGGGGGCGTAGAATCTGCTTTATATCTTGTTTTTAAATTATTTGCTATTTCAGTGTCTCAAGAATTTCTTCCTTGGACTTGAATTTTGACTGGCATTCCCTGCAAATTGAATGCTTTTTCCCTTTTTTGTCCTTGACATAGCTTCCCAAAATCTTTTTCAGGAAGGTTTCCTCTATCTTATTACCGCATATCTCGCATTTCATATCCGAGACTAAGATGTCTTTATTTTTAAATCATTCGTATCTGACAGATTCCGCAGGTTTAAGGTTAGAAGCCTGTATTCCTTTTCATTGCCCGTGATTCCCCTTAAAGTTTCCTGGCTTACCAATATTTGGGTGTTAAAAAGCGGTTTCCCAGGGTTTTCCTGATTCCCATAACCTCAAATCCCACTCTTTCAATATCAATTCTGTTCCCTATCCTTACAGGCTTTTTGAAAGTTCCATCTCCCCGGTTAAGTCAAGTTAATTGTGCAAAATCTGGTGCTGAGCTCTGTTCACTTCCAAAACCGCTCCTGAACCCGACTTATTTGTAATCTAAGGTTTTAGTTGGCAACTGCGCCAGGCAGCACCAGCGCCAACACAGGATAGTTGACTTAACCCGCTATTTCAATAACAAACCTTTTAAATCAAGACAAATCTGGCTTTATATGAAAAAGGAAAAAAACCGCTCCATAATCTACGTGGCTGTTTTTATTGCTTTGCTAATGGCATTGAGCGCTATAGGATTTATCTGGAGCGGAGGGGGAGATGCTGAAAGATACAGATATAATGATTATTCCTTTTCTTATGAGAATAACAAATGGGTGACTCAAACAGAAGGAAAAATGCTCGCATTTAACTATCTGCCTGCAACTTTACTGAATATATCACTCCCTTCGCAAGCAGTTTCCCTTATACAAAACGCGCGAATGGTTTACATAACATATAATGAGACAGGGGATTCCCAGGAACTGGCCCTGGCCCAGTATAATCTGGGAAGAAACTTGGGAACAAATGCAAGGTTTGTGATTAATGCGCTGGTATCTGAAAATAACAATAACCTGCCTGTCATAACCTGCAAAAATGCCACCCCTCCAGTGCCTGTTATTGTGCTGGAAGAAACATCTGCGAATGATTCAATAATTTTAAATAACAGCTGTATCACGCTTAAGGGCAGTCCAGGCATTCTGGGGGAGAGGCTTATTTACTCAGTTTATGGCATTATTCAAGATGGCTAAGAAAAAGCAATCTGAAGAAAAGGGGCAGGAAAAGAAACAGTCAAGATATTTCTGGCTGGCCATAATAATCATAGTCTTGTTTATAATATCCCTGCTGTCTGTAAGGTTTTTTGTTCCTGAAAAGAAAGAATTCCAGTCTTACTCTTATAATGGTTTTGTTTTTCAAAATATTTCAGGGATGTGGTTTACTGAGATACAAAAGGCCGGAACCAATAAAGTTTACAGGGTTCCCCTTCATTATGGCCCCCCCGAGCTTGAAAACGTATCAATATCAAAGGATATTAACAATTTTTTCACAAATAAGACTAAAATCTATATAACCTTTAACCCTCTCGGGAAAAATTTTTCCTATATTGCTTTGGCAGCTTCTGAAATCAGCATAAACCTTGCCCAGACCTTTAACATCACTCCCATAGCTGCCTGCACCATTAATGAAACAAAGGCCTGTGTTAGCAGGCCTCTTGTAACCTGCGAAAATGCTGGCTCGCCGGCCATATCCCTTAAGCACGCCAATGACACGAAGGTTTATTTGGAAAACAATTGCGTTGTTGTTCAGGGACCCGGAAGAGAGTTGATGAGGGCGACAGACCGCTTACTTTTGAAGTGGTTCTCTATTATGCCCTGATGTCTTTTTCTTTTTCCTCCTTATCAAAGCGAGTGTTATTATCACACCCCAGATTATGACCAGAAATATCCACCACAGATTATCCTGGACCCTTTCCCCGAAAAAGTATGCAAATCCTGCCGGGGTCCGGGCCTGTCCAGCCTCTTTTTCAGCTGCCTCTTCTGTGATTTCCCCTTCCTCTTCAATCTCCTCTTCAGGGGGTTCTTCCGGCAAAACTTCCACAGGCCCTGAGGGGATAACCCTTTCAGCAATTTTTTGCGCTTCAGTTGACCCCTTTCCTTCTCCTCTTTCTTCAATGTCTTCTCCTTCACAAGGAGGGCATTTGTACTTGACAAAGGAGCTTGAGGCCCAGTCACTGCACCCTTCAGAATCGCACGAACTGACCCTCCAGTAATATTTTTCAAAAGAAGGCAGACCGCTGATATAGGAAGGGTGGGAAGCATTAGTGTCATTGTAAAACAAGCTTGAGAAATCGCTTGAGTTGCCAAACTGGAACCAGTCATGAACAATATCCCCGTCAGGGTCTGTTCCAGAGGTCCAGGTCAGCCCCACACTGGAGCTTTGCGTGTTGCCCTGCTCAACAAGCACAGGAGCAGAGGGCAAGCTGTTGATTACTTCAAAGGTGTCTGTTGCCCACGCTCCGCAAACAAGGAAATCGCACGCCCTCACACCCCATGTGTGAGACCCGAATGAGATGTCAGTGATGGTGACTGGGGAGAAACTGTTGTTCTGAACTGGCTGGGAATCAAACTGGAACTGATGATAAACCTCATCCCCGTCAGGGTCTGTTCCATTTGTCCAGCTGAGAGTGGCAGAGTTATTGTGAGTGTCAGCCTGCGGAACTAATGAGGGAGGGGAGGGGGCATTATTTACCACAGTGAAGCTGTCTTCTGAAAAATCTGAACAGCAGCTTGTAACCCCATTCGTGTTGCAAGTCCTTACCCTCCAGGTATGAGAGGAATATGAAACATTCAGGGAAACAGGAGAGGTTTTTACCTGAACCGGGCCGCTGTCCAGCTGGAACTCGTCATATGTTGAAAATCCAAAGGGGTCTGTTCCGGAATTCCAGTAAAGATTCACAGAACTATTGTGGGTGTCCTCTTGGTCTATAAGCGAGGGAGCAGAAGGGCTGAAACAAAGACTTACATTCACCCTTGCAGCCTGAAACTCATTTGCTGTCCCTGAACTGCTTCCACTGCCCTGGTTTCCATCCACTATAGCGGTGGCGCTTACACTTATAATATCTCCTGGATCGGCATTCAGATTTGCTATTACATAATACCCGTTGGATTGCGATACATCACTCCCAGCGCAGCCATTGGTTTCTCCTCCAGAACACCCGTTTACAGTTGCAGTAACATTGGCACCTTCCACAATCCCGTTTGTCATATTAAGGACGTAACCATCTACAGTTCCCAGGAAGATCTTTGCATGTGCAGGATGGGACAATAAAACGAAAATTAACAGTAATACCAATTGCTTATGCCTCATTTTTATTGCAACCTGCTTTTGTTGTATTTAAGTATTGCTCCGCTTGTGTTTGAGATGTAAACGAACTGGCCTTCACCCTCAGATATGTTTGAAAAATCATTTTCCACAGCCAGCGGGCTGAATATTAAAAATTCCTGGCTTGAGGAGTTCCATACCATTACATACCTGTAGCTATCGTTTATGGATTCCAGGTATCTTATGACCTCCGCCTGGAAAGTATAAGGGTAAACAGGAGTGTTCCACCCGAAAACAAGAGGGATTTCCAAATCCCCAAATGGTTTTCCTTCAGCATTTATTGTGCTGTTTGCTATTTCCAAGTACACAAAATAGCTTTTATCTTCTTCCAGCACATTAAAGTCATTCTCTGCTGCCAAAGGGCTGTAAATATCAAATTCCTGTGCGCTTCTATTCCACCTCAGGACGTACCTGTAATCATTTTCAATGTCCTTTAATGCACTTTTCACGCTTTTGTTGGAAAGGTTTGAGCAGACTGATATAAGGTTCCAGCCTTCTTTCAGGGGTATGTTGCATTCCGAAAGTATCCTGAAGCTAATGGAAGAGGAACCTGTGGCAGAGCCGGTGATTTTCTCAGTAAAGCTTTCATCTTCATAAATCACCAATGTTACTGCAAGAACAGCTAACAGGAGAATGATGATTCTTCGCATAGGACTCCCAATCTTTTTATATTTTAAAAGCTTATGGTCTCAGATAGTAAACTTTCAGTTTTCCCGAATAGTTCCCCGCACTCTTATTTTCAGGGATTCTGGCTATTATTTCAATCTCCCTGGTGATGTTTGTCGGCAGGATGAAATAGTTCTGGCTGACGCTTACCAGGTCTTTTATGCCTTCTATCTCGATGCGGACAACAACATCCTGGGGATAGTTCTGGCTGACTGTTGCGTTCCTTTTTGCGACACTGCCCTGGGGCACCTTTCCAAAATTAAATACTCCAGGATCTAGGTTGAATCCTATCCTCTGCTTGTCAGAAACCTGTAGCTTTACCTCAAATTCCTCATAGTTCAGTATTTTATAAGAGGAGTAAACAAGAGCAGTTATTCCCGCTGTTATTAATACTGCCACTGCCAGAAGAATTGCTGCCTTATGTGTTGGTATCCCCTTCTCCTTTCTCATTTTTCTTCTTCTTCTTCACTAATATTATTATATTAACTATTATTAGTATTATGACCAGAGCAACCAGGATGTTGGTGGTGGTTAAATAAGCTCCCAGACCTTTTATGTCTTTTTCTATCTTCCCGGCGGGCTTCTCAACGAGAGCTTCAGTAATCTCTTCCACTTTATCTTCCTCTACAACCTCTATCTGTCCCTTTACTGTTTTTTCCCTCGTTTCTCCGCCGCTTGAAAACCTAAGCCTTATGTCTAAATCATAAATGCCTTTGGCAAGGTCTTTTGCGTCAAGGAATCCTGAAAGTGTCTTTTGCTCCCAGGGTCCTAAAGCTTTTTCTGCTATCGAAAAGGTAGTCATAGCGCTTCTGTTATCCAACACTGTAATCTCTGAAAAAATATTCTCTATTTCCCTGTTCCACTTGCTTTCCAGGACGAGCAGGAACCTGTTTATTATGCCTTCCCCAACTTTTTGGGTATGCTCAAGCACCTCTATGTCAAAAAGCCCGAGTTTAAAGGTGTCATTTGCCAGGGCAGTATCCCCCTCATAATCAAGGGTTCCTCTTGCGAGGTAAACACCTGAGGAGGCGCCTTCAGAATCCCATCGCAATTCTATTTTTTTGTTTTCCAGCACATCAACTGCGAATGTTTCGCTGGAAACCTCCCCTATTTTCTCATCCTCCTTGTATATCCCCACATTTGCCTGCGCGTTGCTAACTTTCTCTGTTCCTATGTTGGAAATGTACAACTCAATTTTTACTTCCTCCCCTTCTCCTGCATCTTTTGCATTCAGCCTTAAGTCCAGCTTTTTCCCGGGGTATTGAACGAAAAATTTAACAGGCACTACTATCTGCCCTCTGGCACCCACAGTGCCCCCAGTCCCTTCTGCTTCTGTGGCTATAACATTGAAGGAATGCCATCCCGGCTCCCCTATGCTTTCGGGCAGGTCAAAGCGTATCTCCACAAACCCCCTTTCATTATGGTTCAAATACATCTCTTTTTCTGAGATAATTTCAGCATATTCTGCCAGCTCTCCGCTTAAGGAGGCTATCAATGTTGCCGGCTCTTTGAGGTTGTTCCTGAAATAGAACTGCACCTCTCCCTCCATTCCCGGCTCGAATATGTATTGTGCCGAGGGAGGGGCAACACCAACAGATATGGCTAAAGGTATTAATAGAATCATTAAAAAAAACAGCAAAATTTTTTTCATTGCCTGAGAGATTAATCAGGCATTTAAATATTTTTTGATGTCTCTACACCTTGGACGCGCTGAAGGTTAGGGTGGCATTTCTCTCTCCTGAAACAGCATCTGAGGGAATAAGCAGTTTCATGGAAACATTGAACTCATCCTGGTCCTGAGGTCCGTATCTCAGCAGATCGCAAATTGTCAATGGAGTTTCAGTTGAATTGGGAATATTCGTGAAAGTCTGGACCAGTGTTCCTGCGCACGCTCCTGTTTCTGTCACATTGCCTATCATCTTAAATTCAGGATTGGTGCCCCCGATGAATCCTGCTGCGTTGTTGTCTCCGTCAGCGCTTACGTTTATGGATATGTTTACTGTGCCGTCATTCTCTACTTTGATGTATGACTGCACAGGGCTCCAGCTCCCTCCTGTCACTGTGCCTGCATTGCTGTCAAGCGTTGCATTGGCAGTGTCAGAATCAACCCTGCCGCTCCCCCAGTCTATGGAGCCAGTAACAGCTATAGAAACCTCTTCAGTCAAGTTTACGCTTGTGGTTGCTGTGCCTGAGCTGGCCAGGCCGGTAATGTCCACAATCCCCTTTTCCTGAACAAAAGAAAGTGTCGCGAGGATAACAGTGATTACCAGAGCTGCCAAAAGGACAGATTCCTGTATTTTCATTATAATAAAAAAGAAATTATAAAAAATTTAAATATTTATGCTTGTGTCGCGCTAAATGTTAATGTAGCGTTTCTGGCACCTGCTTCTGTATCAGATGGCACCACCATCCTTGACGAGATGTTGATTTCGTCTGATGTCTGCGGTCCGAAATTCAGCAGGCTGCAGATTGTTAGCGGAGTTTCCGTGGAATTTGGCACAGCTCCGTTTGCATAGTCAGTAACTTTTGTGCTTCCCACACAAGCTGTCCCCTCTTCCTGGGAAATCTTTATCTGGAACAGAGGGCTTGTTCCTCCTATCAATCCTGCTGCGTTGTTGTCTCCGTCAGCGCTTACGTTTATGGATATGTTTACTGTGCCGTCGTTATCAATGTTTATCCTTTGAGCACTAAAAGTCCAGCTTCCGCCGGTTGCAGATGTGCTCTCGCTGTCCAGGGTTGCATTGTTTGCCGTGCTGTCAACCCTTCCATTTCCGAAGTTTATGGAATCCTGCACGAGGATTGATACTTCCGAAGTGGCGTTGAAAGCTACAGGCCCCTGGCCTGAGGTGGCTGTTCCTGTAAGGTAAACAACACCCCCTCTTCCTACGCTTAAAATCCCTACGAGAGAGATTACAATTGCAATTCCTATCAGAATTGCCAGAGTTTTGTTGCTAATATCACTCATCTTTTCTCCCCTCCTTCTATTCTATTTCAAATGTGACTTGTCCGTCTTTGGCTACATATTCAGCTGGTCTTGGCTCTAAACCCACTCCAAAACTGATATGGGCATCTCCTTTTGCCGTGTCATCTCCTGATACCAGCACTGTGGTTGGTGTGCTGAGCATCTTCCAAGTTGCAACTGCAGAAAGGACAACAGCAATTATAAATAAAACTGCCAGTGTTTTTTTAGAAATGTCTCCCATCTTCATATCACCTCTGCGATTTTGTTTGCATTATTTTTCTACTATTTAAACTTTCCTGTTTTTTATTATTTCGCAGTAGATTTTTTAATACTTACATTGTAAGTAAAATAGTAATCTTTAAAAAAGAAATTAATTTTCTTACATTGTAAGTATGAGCATCCCCCTTCGAATTTTCTCAGACAGGACTTTAAGCGTGTTGGAAGCTATTGTGGAATATCTTCACGAAAAGGAAAACCTTTCGTTCCATCAAATTGCACTGCTGCTAAACAGGGATGACAGGACAGTCTGGACATGCCATAACAGGGCAAAAAAGAAGAGGAAGGCAGAATAATGAGAAAAATTATCATAATATTAATAATGACATTTGGCCTGGCGGTTTTTGCGGATTTTGCTTACTCTACCTCTTATGGTATTTACACCATACCGCCTGATTACAAGGGTTTTTGGCGCTTTGATGACGTTAATGGGAGCAACAGCACCTTTGCCCCTGACGAAACAGGAATTTATAATGGAACTGTTCACGGCGCTTTGAATGGCAGCGATGGCTATGAAAATGAGGCTTATTTGTTTGACGGGGAAGATGATTACGTTGAAACACCAGATATTGATTTGTCAAGTAAT
>CAZAIK010000005.1:0-99226 GCA_964485195.1 uncultured Methanosarcinales archaeon | reverse complement strand
GGAGGGGGTGACTTGCGCGTTGAGGGAGGCGATATCTGCTTTGGAAGCGACTGCAAAAACGACTGGCCTCAACTGGTTTGCGCCACCTTTAAGTTGACAGAAGGAGGCTCTCCTACATTTGGCGGGTCAAGCAATGGGGTTGCATACTCCGCAGGTTCGGCAGTTGACAAAACGGACACGTTAAGACTAGAGTGCAAGGGAGGGTGGATAATGACTGGCTGTTCCTCTGCAGGGGACGGGAAGGATAATGATGAGGGTATGGGCGCACAGGACTGTCGAGGTGACACTGATAACAGTCCCGGGCTCATATCAATCAGATGCTGCAGGATATACTAAAACTTCTCATCAACCTTTTCCAGGTATTCCTTGACTCTTGATGATATTGTTTTCAGAATAATCCCCTCAATCCTTTCCTCGAAAATCTCAGGCAGTTTCATTCCTTCTGTAACCCTGTACTTGTTTTTGGTTTTCTCAGCCAGCTGCAAGGCGCGCAGTCTTCGCATCTGCCTTCTTATGTTGGAGGCTGCTATGCCTGTTGCAGGAAGGTTCTCGTTTTTCCTCAGCTCAACAACACCTTTCATAACATCTTCCAAGCCCAATTCCTTCTTTGCCTCAAGAAGTATGTAGAGGATGTCCACAATAACATCGCGGGAATCGCCCGGCTGCAATAGCCCGAGGGAAAGGCAGGCCTTTTTCAGCAATTCCCTCTTGCCGGCTTCGTAGGGCTTTTCATACCTTCTTAATGTTATCTCTGATATGGGGGTTTCCCTGTGCATACATATTAATCATCAATCGGAGTTTATAACTTTTGCCTAAAAAATTCTGCATAAACCCGGATTTGAATAAAAATAAAATAATTTGTTAATGGCAGCTCTTAAATTTGCTGCCTGAATTTTCTTATCCTGCCCCCCTGCCGGAGCTGCTTAAGAATGAAATTATGGGTGGCAGTTGATGTTGCCTTCCACAAATCCTTTTTATCCCTGCATGGCAATGCTGCAGGTGAAGCAATAAAAGAATAAAGGCTAATGCAGGAAGTATCTGTTTGTTCTTAATTAAATAAATTTTTACAATCATAATCATCAAAACAAGCTGTTGAAGAAACTCCTTACAGCTTCCATAACCCTTGTCCAGAAGTGCTTTTTCTGGACTGTGGGCTCGCCTATCTTTATGAGATATTCCCTTTTCTCATTCTCGCCGGCAAGGCAGGACTCGTCTGTTTTGTAAACGCATCCTTTTGTTTCCTCGCAGAATGCGTAAACGCATTTGTCTTCTGCAGCTTTGCATATCACTTCCTCTTCCACGCATTTGTTGTTGACGCACTTGTCTGTGAAGCAGGCCCTTCCAGTTTCACAGTCCGCGTCTGTCCTGCAGCACTCCCCCTCTTTTCTTTCATACCTGCACGTTCCATTGTCATAAAAATCAATTGTGCAGGGGTTGAAATCATTGCATTTTGAATAGCATTCATGGAATTCTATGACTTCATCTTCATCGCAGTTAAGCCCCACGCAGACACCCTCCCTGCACTGCGCGTCATAATCACAGTCAACGTCTGAATCGCAGGGAAGCCCCGGGCAGGTAATCCCTACTTTCACGTCAGTGGGCAGCAAGTCAGATTTCCTCTGGAAAAACACGAAGTGTATGTCATAAGGCCCTTTTTTCTTTAAGGGGCTGTTGGTTGTTCTGAAGTATGCCCTTTCAATCTCTCCTGTTATGTAAAGAACATCATCCCCTCTTTGCTGTGACCACACCCCTTCAACTCCTGTTACAGAACCTGTCCTGACGTGTTCCGCAGTGATGTTGATGTCAGTTGTTTTGATTGCCCCGCCGTAGTGAAGCATGGAAATATTGGCGTTTCCTGTCTCATCGCAGGTGCCATTCAACCTTCTTAACTCGCCTTCCTCAGCCAGGGCTAAAGGAATCGACAGCATCAGCGCTAAAATTATTATTAACCCCCTCATGCTTCTTTTTAAAATAGACTGATTTAAAAACTTTTCGTTATTGTGAAGTACTAAAAAAATTCCAGAAAGAAATATAAAAGGGTGAGCCATCCCATTTTTATGGCCAGAAAGAAGAAAAAATCAAAGGAAAAGCGGGTTGTTTCTGACAGCGGCATTGAAATTGAAATCAAGGAAAAAAGGGAGAGCGTTAAAGCCCCAAGAATAGCAGGCTACCTGGTCTTAATAATAATTCTTTTGGCGTTATTCTACGTTTTCACGTCAACCAAGGAAGTTGAGTCTGTAGAGCTTAAGAACTACACAATCACAAAACAGTATCAGGAAGAGGTTCCATACACAATACGGGAGGAATACCAGACCAGGGAGCCTTACGGAATCCCTTACTGCAGCAAAACCAGGATGAACTTCACGACCACGAAACCCAGTGCCTCATTTGAGAACGGAGAGGTTATTTGCAGGTTCAACCTCACAAACACGGACTTGAAGGAAGGGACGTGGGAATACAAGGCATACCTTCCCAGCGTGACGGGAAACAGGTATGACAAAAAGACTGTGGGGCCGAACGAAACAGTGACGTTTTCCTTCAATTTCGGGACAACTGCCCAGGGGCCTTTCGCCTGCGGTTTTTCCGCAGTTTCGCTTCCCTCCATAGAAAGGTGCTATTTTCCTGAGTCAACATTTTACAGGGTTGTGACAAAGACAAGGAACATAACAAAACACAAGAATGTCACAAGGGAAAAGGAAGTGACAGTGCTTAATGAAACAATTGTAAAGAAAAACATCAACAGGTTCTTCAGATATGAAATGCCTGATTTGGGATGGTAAATTAAATCAGGTTGTGGTTCTTTAAATTTTTGAAGAATTCCTCAGGGTCAACAGGAGCGAAATACTTTCCTCTTTTCTCCCTGACCTCAAAATGCAAATGGGTTTTTGACCTGTAAATCCCTGTCCTGCCTGCCTCAGCAATCTGCTGCCCCTGCCTTACAAAATCACCAATTTCAACATAAACCTTGCTCCTGTCGCCCGGGCTGGATGCGTTAAGATGCATGTAAACTGTGTGAAACTCAGGGGAGATGTGCGGGGGCATCCCTTCTATCTCGTGCTCAAGTATTATGTACAGCCCTCCTTCAGGGGGCTTCCCGTCATAGCCTATTTTCCTGACCCTTCCGGAAAGGGGGGTGCGGACAGAACACCCTTTGCTGGCGTAAATATCAACTCCGTGATGAGTGTGCGTTTTCCTCCTGTCACCAAACCTTCCCCCAATTCTTGTAAAGCATCCTTCTCCCCCCACAATGCCTGCAAGGATTTCATCCACAGAATCATAATCAGTCTTTCTTGAAGGCCTGACTCTGGACCTTCTCTGCTTTACCGGTTTTTTGTCAAGCCTGGGCAGGCTTTCTTCTGTGTAAACTTCAAGGGGGCTGTAGACAGCTATCCTGTCCTCTTCAGGATGGGGCTTTATTTCTGCATCAGGAAGCTCAACTTCCATTGACATGTCAACAAGGCATTTTTTCCTTTCCTCCAGCCATTTTCCGCCTGCATTTGTGCAGTCCTTTGCTGAGAACTCGCTGTTTGCAATCCCTGGAATCATTAAACCGGCGCTTCCTGCCAGCATCATCAAGAGTTTCCGTCTGCCCAAATCCCCAGTCATTTTAATTCCAGCAAGGTAGTAAAATTAATAAGTTTTTGGTTTTGGCAGAATCAGAAAGTTTTATAAACCAAAAGACTCTTTCTACTCTGCAGAGGTGTTTTAAATTTGAGTGCTAACAGGAATGTCACTATAACAATATCCCTTGTTGTTCTCGCTGTGCTTATAGGGGTTTTAGCTTATTTTGGCCCCAGCCTCACAGGATTTGCATCTTATGGGGACAATACTCCTGCAGACTGCGGGGCTTATGTGAATGAGGACAGCATTCTTGCGGGAAACATAACCAACTGCTCATCTGATGGGCTGATAATAAACACGTCAAATGTCACTCTTGACTGCCAGGGTTACTGGATTACCTTTAATGAAAGCCTCACCCCAACTTCAGAAGACGGGATAATCGCGTCTGGGAAAGAGAACATCACTGTAAGGAACTGCAATGTGAGAGAATTCAACGATGGAGTCTATATTACCAACTTAAACCACAGCTTGCTTGCGGACAACACAGCGTTTAATAACACAGGTCACGGTTTCAAAACAGACGAATGTTTCAACTCTACCTTTGCCAATAATTCTGCATACATTAATTCAAATGACGGAATCCACAACGATAATCCGGTGAATTGCTCTTATGCAGGTAATGTGGTATTCAATAACACAGCCAATGGATTCTATTTTTTTGGAGATCCAACAGCTAATAACACTTTAATGAACAACAGGATTTTTAATAATTACGACGGCATTTTCTTGTGGAATTCTGCAAATTCCCTTTACATAAACAACACAATTTACAACAATACCCGGACAGGATACGCCGCCTTTACACCAGCCGATTATGATAATACTTTGCAGGATAATGTGTTTTACGGTCATCAAATCAGTATTTTTATCAACAGGTCAAACAATAACAATTTAATCAATAACACTGCATACAACAGCAGTTACGGGGTTTTCATAGGCAATTCAGAAAACAATACGCTTGTGAACAACACTGCTTATAACTCATCTTATGGGTTTTATGTTGAAGCTGTTAACAACGCATCATTAACAAACAATGTGGCATATAACATTACGAACGAAGCATTTTACATACTTTCATCCTATGAAGGCAGTCTGGAAGACAACACGGCATACGGAAGCGGAAGCGCAGGATTTGGAATAGATTCAAGCGTGAGCACTTCCCTGGTTAACAATTCTGCTCACAGCAATAGCTGGGCAGGAATCTCATTATGGTCAAGCAACCACAGCGTTCTGGTTAATAACTCAATCTTTGGCAATGCGGGCTCAGGGGGCATAGGTGTTGAAGTGGAGGATGCCAACAGCTCCCTGTTGACAGGCAACAGGTTTTACAACAATAAGAAGGATGTTTCAATCAACTACATCTCCCGCCCTTTCATCTATAACCTCACCAACAATTACTTCCTCAACCCGGCAGGAACATTAATCAATTATACTGTGCTGGGCATTGATGACAATGCGGGGGGAGCAGGCGATGAATATTACATTAACTGGTCATCCCCGCCAGCTATTCCGTCAGTCTACGCCAGCTTTGAAAACAAGTTCATTAAGATTGAGACATCAGGAAGCCCGACAATAGAGTCAGCTGAATGGAAGTGGAATGACGCGGAACTATCAGGATATTATGAGAGCTTTTTTGAATTGTGGGTCTGGAACAGCTCAGGCAGCTTTGACACAGGAGCAACGCTCGACACTGCAAACAACAAGTTAACAATCAGCAGTCTACAGCCAAGCAGCACTTACGGAATACTGCAGTTTAACGCCCCTCTTCTCATCAGGGACAGCTCAGACACCGCAACCATTCTCCGTGCGGACAACATAACATTTTACGCCAACTTCACCAACTCAACAGGACACTCCATTAACGACTCTGAAGCTAATGTTACCATTGACTTTGAATCTCTGGGAGGCACTCACGATATGGGCTATAACTCAGCAACAGGAGTGTGGGAATACACTAATAATAGCATGACAACATACAACGGCACATACCTTTACACCGTGACTGGCAACTCAACTGTGCAGGACACGCACTCAAGACAAAATGACACATATGATGTTGCGTTCTCCTGCATTAACCTGACAAAGGTTTCAGGCACCAGCTATACTATTGATGCTTCCCTGATAAAGAAAGAGACACTGTGCACAGATGATTATGCAGATGAATTAGTGGAAGTTCCTCCAGGTTCCCAGGACTTGGTGCTTGACTGCAACAACTCCTATTTATACGGTGTGACTAACAAGGGAGGGAATGCCATCTCCGTAGGCTCACCCTCTAGCGGCGCGGCAGCCAACACCACGGTTCAGAACTGCAGGATTTCAGACTATTTCAGGGGACTCATAGTCTGGAACGCAACCAACACAACATTAAGGAACATTACAATATGGAATTCCAACGAATCCTATGGGGGAAGCCTTTACAGCAACATCTATATTAACAAGTACACAGATGGGCTTTTAATTGAAAATGTTAACTTAACGGGGCCTGACAGGGGCATATACATTAATAGCCTTTCAAGAAATATCCTTATTAAAGATTCCACATTTTATTCTACAGACATTAGGTGGAACAATGTCCATAACTTAACATTTGATAACATAACTGATTCAGGGGAGCTTGGCAACAGGACCTTGATACGTCATTTTAGTGAGCTTTTTGGCCCGTCAGGTTATAGTGAAAACATCACCATTACCAACAGCTTTTTCAACAACAGCTTTAGCCTGTTTCTCATATCTGCTGGTTACGTCAGGAATCTTAACATTTCAAACAATGTTTTTAATAATATGTACCACGGGTGGGGAACCATAAGAATCAGCAATGAGGCCAATGACAGCTTTATCTACAACAACAGCTTTAACAACTGCTTTATCGCGACCGTCATCACGGACGGCCGTAACACCAGGATTTTCAACAATTCTGCTAATTGCTTCATTTCTGCAGAAGGAGATAACATCATCCACGACAATGTCATATCAGGCTATACAGACCTTACCTCTTTTGGGATTACTCTTAAGGCAGGAGGTTTTTATTCTGTCCACGATGCGAGCGGAACATTGTCAATAGAGAACAACACAGTGCTCAATTCAGGAATAAGCATCCTGAAACTTCAGAACGGCAGCATAAACCTGAAAAACAACGATTTCATAAACATATCAACAGTCTTGATAAACTCCTCCAAGGAAGGCATATCAGTAGAGGACAATTACTTTGCAAACTCCACCACCGGCATATTAATAAGCAATTCAAGCTTTTCCAACGCCTTGAACAATATGTTTGAGAACCTGGACTATGCCATTCTAGTGGAAAACGCTACCCTTGGGAGCAGTGTTAGGAACATCAATGGAAACAGCTTTTCCAACACAGGCTTTGGAATTTTTGTAAAAAATTCGCAAGGGTTAAGCTTAAGCAGCGCCAACATAAGCAACGCATCCTACGCACTTCAGGTTTATAATTCCAACCTGTCAAATATCTCCGGAAACATACTTAAGGGCACTGCTTACGACCTTTTAATCAACGGATCTAATTTTACAACATTGTGGAACAACGCTTTCATATCCCAGGGAGTGAATGACAGCGGCACAAACACCAGCTACTGCGTGGGAAATCAGGGTAATTTCTATGAGGAAAGCCTGACCCCAGCTTCAGGGGACTGCGGACAGGTAAGCCTCACAACCGGCAGCTTCATCGACTCCATCAGCTGGAACAGGCAGGACGCTTCTGTGCCTGTGAATTACGAGGTTTACAATAACGCGAGCGGCGCGCTCGTGGCTACAAAGAAAAGCTCTGCTTCAACAGTTTCCATAGACAACTGGCCCACTGCCACAGGAAATTACAAGGTTAACATAATCCCCTGGATTGAGGGCTCCAGGATTAATGGAACGCACTTCACAGGAACATTCAGTTTCACAATATCAACAAAAGCAAAGAAGACTGGAGGAGGGGGAACAAGCGTGAACCTCCCCCCAACTATAGGCTCCTTTGAAAGGAACGTCACTAAGAATGTGACTGAGGAAATTGTGCCTGCCGAACCAGAAGAGGAAGTGCCAGCAGAAGAAGAGCCTTCGCCTGCACCGCCTGTTGTGGAAAAACCCGCGCCTGAGGTTGAACCGTCACTGCCAAGATGGGTTATGCCAGTTACCGTAGCGGTAATTGCCCTGTTAGTAGTGGGAATAATACTTTATGAATATTATAAAAAACCCAAGATTCCAAAAAAGAAGAATAATGGTAAATGAGGCAGTCAAACCTGGCATTTTTATTCTTGCTCATAATTGCTGTAGTTTCTTTAGTCCTGATAACTGACTTTTCAGGAAGGGACTTGGAAAAGGTAACCTCTAAGGCAGTTCTTGAACAAGAAGCTTTTGGGGATGAGCAAACCCCTGAAGAGATAAAAGCGGCATTTTCCCAGTATGAAAAAAAGGTCCATATCGTGGAATTAAAAGAGCCTGCTTTTTTTGAATACAGCGTTCAAAGCCAGCAAAGTATGGACAGGATAAATGAGCAGCACGATATGGCGAAGCAGGACATCGCTGGAATATTGGGAAAGGACGAATTTCAAACCCAGTCAGGTTCTGAAGATTTTGTCCTGAAGGAATACAAATACATATTCAACGGAATGGCAGTTAATGCAACTCTTTATGAATCCCTTGAGATAGAAAGCCTCCCTTATGTCAAAAAGGTTTCGCCTTCCAGGATATACAACATCACCCTGGATGATTCTGTGCCCCTCATCAAGGCCAACCTGACCTGGCTCTTGACAGATGAGGACGGAAGGTATGTCACTGGCCAGAACATAACAATAGCAATAGCAGATACAGGAGTGGACTACAGCCACACGGATTTCGGAAGCTGCTCAAATGACACCTTCCTGGCCGGCAATTGCGCCAAGGTGATTGGAGGCTATGATTTTTACAATAACGACAACGACCCTATGGATGACAAAGGCCACGGAACCCACGTGGCGGGCATTGCAGCAGGAAACGGAACCTTGAAAGGAGTGGCCTCCGACGCCAGGATAGTTGCTTACAAGGTTTGCAGTTCCAGCGGCGGATGCCCCAGCAGCGACATTCTCGCCGCTATGGACGATGCCGCGGCAAACAATTACAGCATTCTGAGCATGAGCCTGGGAGGAAGCGGAGGCCCTGACTCCACCTTATCATTGGCTGCAGACAACGCTGTCAATGCAGGAATGGTTGTTGTGATATCTGCGGGAAACAACGGCCCTGTAGAGGGCACAATCAACTCTCCGGGCGCTTCACGAAAGGCGATAACTGCGGGAGCTTCAACAAAGTCTGATGGAATTGCCTCCTTCAGCTCAAGAGGGCCGACAGGCATAGGAACAATAAAGCCGGACGTGCTTGCCCCTGGATTTTCCATATGCTCTGCGCAGTGGAACAATGCCTGGAGCAGCTATCAATGCTATGATAGCGAGCACACTGCAATTTCAGGAACAAGCATGGCAGCTCCCCACGTTTCCGGGGTTTCTGCATTAATGCTTCAGATGCACAAGAACTGGACTCCCATTGATGTCAAGATGGCATTGCGAAATACTGCTGAGGATGTGGGATTTGAGCTGACGTCGCAGGGGCACGGCAGGGTAAATGCATTGGCAGCTGTAAACCTGTCCTCCAGGCCCTGCACTGCAGAGTTTTACACCTACAACATAACAAAGGAAGTGTCCGGAATTATCACCTTGAACGGGACAGCTTTATGCGACAATTTCATAAATTACACAATAAGCTTGAGCACCGCAATATCTGCCAGTTCGGGAAACATAACACATTTCCCAACAGAGGGGGGCGGCCTGCTTAATGTTACTAACAAAAGTTTCTCAGGAGAGGAAGTAAAAACACTTTACCTAACCATCCCAAAACTTGTGGACATAGCTGAAGCCCAGATGTCAATAAAAGGCCTTAACAATTCCAACACCTATCCTTACTCCCCGCGAATTGACGTGGGAGGCGACGGGGATTTAGACTGGGAAGGATTTTCAGGAATAAGGACAGGCGAATCAGCTAACTCGTACAACATACAAGGGAATGAAAGCGTGGCCCAGAAGTTCAACTGGTCAGGAGGAGAAGTGGAAGGGATAAGCCTGTTCCTGGAAAAGTCAAACAGCGGGGATGGAATTTTAGTAGAGATACAAACAGACCAGTCCGGTTTTGACAGGCCAAGCGGAAATGTTGAGTATAATAAGACAATGCCTGCTGAGAACATTTCAGCAAGCCCGGGATGGACATTGTCAAAAACAAACAACCTGAACCTATCATCAGGGATATACTGGCTCATTGTCAAGCTGAAAACAAGGGACGCAGGCTCTTACAGGTGGTACCGTGCTTCCACTGATTATCCAGATGGAAGGATAAGGTTCTCTTCAGACTGGGGAGCAACCTGGCCGTCGGGCCATTTGTACAATGACATGGCATTCAGGCTCATAAGAAACTTTTACTTCAACCATTCAGAGACTTTCTCCTACGGATTTGCCTCAGAACTGAACAATTTTCTGGAGTTCTGCCCGGCAGATTCAGCAGGAAACTGCACAGTCCCCATAATAATAAATTCCACAAACGGCACCCTGGTTTTTTCTGACCTTTTCATAGCATACGAGGGAAGCGCCACAGGCACCAGCATATGGAAAACCCTTAACCACTCAAACGCCCAAAAGAACGAATCTCTCCTTTTTGTCTGGGACACAAGAAGTGCGGGGGAGGGAGAGCACGTCTTAAGGCTTGCAGTTCACGGGCAGAACTCCACAAGCTATGACTATCTTATCAAGGATGTTAATAACTATGAGGTTACGAAGCCAGACAGCGGCATATTAGTCAAGGATGGAGCAGGAATAACAGGCAGGGCGCTGACGGAAAACCTGACTTTTGAAAATTACACCATCCAGTACAGGAATGTTAACGATGCCAGCTGGACCCTGATTAACTTTTCTGAAACCACAATCACGAACGGCACCCTGGGATTCTTCAATTCAACCAGTCTGCCTGATGGGAATTACACAATCAATCTTACTATCCATATAGGAAATTCCAGCACCCCATTTCACAAATCAATTGTCCTGAGGGTGGACAAGATGCTGCAGGACGGCTGGCCACAGCAGCTTGACTGGACTCCCTTCACCAGCCCGAAGGTTGCGGATGTTGACAATGACGGCGACCTTGAAATAATAGTTGCAACTTCTTACTCCCCTTATATATACAGCGGAGACGGCTCAATGGCCAGTTTAAACCGGAGTGTTTACATCTTCCACTATAACGGAAGCATTATGGAAGGATGGCCACAGCCGACCAGCGCTCACGTGTGGGGGAAAAGCGTAACAATAGGTGATATGGATAATGACGGCGACCTGGAAATAATATATCTTGACACAGACAGGCATACCATAATTGTAAGGCACCACAACGGCTCCATTATGGACAGCTGGCCAGTCACCATATCAGCAACATTGCTGGAATCATATCCCTCGGTTTATGACATTGACAACGACGGTTATCTGGAAGTGGCATTCTCTTCTGGCTATAACTTGTTTGTCTATGAGCATAACGGCACCTTGAAATGGAAATCTCCTGACAGTCATCTTAGAAACACTTATTTTACCCCCTACCCGGTAATGGGCGACGTGGATAAGGATGGCTATGGAGAGATTCTTATAGCATCAGTCAATACTGACATGCTATACCTGTATGGGCATAACGGCTCTGTAATGCCCAACTGGCCCTACAACATCAGCGGCGGTGAAGTGTTCTATACAGCAATGGCAGATCTGGATGGGGATATGGACCTGGAGATAGTCTTTTACAAAAGGGGGACTGGGTTGATGGCATTGCACCATAACAGTTCAGCAGTGGAAGGGTGGCCTGTGGGCTCTGGAGGGGTGTGGATTACCAACCTTGCCGCAGGAGATCTTGACGGCGACAACATTCTTGAAATAATAGCAATCCCCTTCCTGTTCGGGGGACAGACAGGGGCAAACATCTCAGTATATAGGGGCAACGGCTCGGACTTTCCCAACTTCCCTGTGGACATTCCATACAATGAGATATACCACAGGCCCACAATGGGGGATGTTGACGGCGATTCAAAACACGAAATGCTGGTTAGCGGGCATCAGCTGTACGGAGGAATGGGCACAGAGTCAAGGGTGTATTCTTACGATTTGGATACGGGACAAGTTACCCCTGGATATCCTTTCAATCCAACAGTTGGATATCCTTATTTCAACCGTTCCAGGATTCAGGAATCAGCCCCCCTGATTGCAGACCTTGACAATGACGGGGATGCGGAACTGATAGCGCTTTCAGCTTATTTCACAGACCGCTGGCCCGAAGCAGTCTACAACGGCGGAACCCTTGTGGTCTGGGACTTGAATTCAACCTACAACAGCTCCCTGGCAGAATGGCCGCAGTACAGGGGCAACATTCAAAACACAAACTCATATGCTGATGTGGACTTTGACAAGGTTTTGTTCAGGGACAACTGCCCTTTCAAGTCCAATCCATCGCAGCAGGACCTGGACAATGACTCAATAGGGGACGCCTGCGACAGCGTCATAGGAAACCTCACCAATGTTAATGTTTCTTTCAACCTGAACATTACCGTAGACGGCACAGAAAACTTGAACAATCAATACAACGGCTCCAGGCAGGTAAGGTTTTATGACAACGGCACTTTGTTCGTGAATTTTTCACTGGATTTCAATTCATCGTCCTTGAACCTTGTTAATGTTTCAATAGAAAAAGGAAAGAACGGGACGAACAATTACATTTCAATAAGAAACCTTAACATTAACGGGACAAAAACACTTTATCTTGAGCGGAACAACCAGTCCAGCAATTCCGTGTGCTATCTTGATGAGAAGGATTTCCTGCTTTCAACCCTGACTGCCAACTGCACAAAACTGAGCTGTCCAGGAACAAGCGGCAATTATCAATGCACTGTCACAAATGACACATTCACTGTTTCAGGATTTGCCCATTCAGGGGTAATGGAATCCTATACAGCCCCTTCTCCAACACCTCCTCCCTCAGGAGGCGGCGGAGGAACAGGTGGTGGCGGCGGAGTGCTTGTCCCGCCAACGCAGGAAACTTTTGAAGAGGAGGAAGAGGTTGCTGTCACAGAAGGGAATGTAACTGAAGAGGAGCAGGAGGAAGAGCCAGTTGTGGAGCAGCCCAAGGAGCTAGGGAAAGTTACTGAGGATGAAAACTACTGGCCCTGGGCTGTTATGATAATAACTCTAGTAGCGGTCATAGCTGTAACATTCTTTGAGATAAGAAGAAAAATATTTAAAAACAAAGGAGACAATGATTAATATGAAGCGGGCAATCTTCCTTGTGGTCTTGGTGGCAATTCTCATACTGGCAACGTTTATGATAGGTTTTGGCTGGCATCTTTATGTCCCGCAGAAGATAAGCGAGATTATTGAAAGGGAAGAGCCTGCAGAAGCGCCTTCTGTTGAAGAAGTAATCCCTGAAGATGAAACTGGCGCAGATGAAGAAAAAGAAGTCTCGCTTGAAATAAGGGAGAGGGGGGCATACAAAAAGCCCGGCCGTGCAGTCATCAACGCGACTTTCATAAACAAGGAAACATTCGGCGGGAACGCCAAAATCACCGTGACGTTGTATTACGCCAGAAAACAGGTAATCAACAAAACAATCCTGATAGAGAACATAAAGCCAAGGGAAAAATTCGTGGAAACAGTGGAGATTAACACGGCAGAGCAGTGGAATGCTTTTGATATAGAGCAGACGTGACCTTATAGACAAGTTTTTTAAATAAATAGCCTTTCTGTTAAAATATGGCGGGAGGCGAGATAAAGGTAATAAAAAGGGACGGAAAGCCTGTAAAGTTTGACTCTTCCAAAATAAGGGAAGCAATTCTCAAGGCTCTTGCAGCAGTGGGAAAGGAAGACAAAAACCTTGCAAATATCCTGGCTAAGGATGTTGTTGCTTCAATAAAAAAGTCAAGAAAGGAAAAAATTCATATTGAGACAATTCAGGACACTGTTGAGCGCATCCTTATCAAGCACAACCTGCCTGATGTCGCCAAGGCTTACATACTTTACAGGCACAAGCGCCAGGAAATAAGAAAGGCCAAGAGGCTGTTCGGAGAGGACGAGCTGAAATTCTCACTAAACGCGATGAAGGTCTTGTCTGCCCGGTACCTGCTCAGGGATGAAAAAGGGGATATAATGGAGACGCCTGCCCAGCTTTTCAGGAGGGTTGCAAAGGCAGTGGATGTTGACAGAAAATATGAAGATGATTATTACAAGATGATGGTGAAGAGGGATTTCATGCCCAACAGCCCCACGCTGATGAATGCCGGCACCAAGCTGGGGCAGTTGTCAGCCTGTTTCGTGATTCCTGTTGAAGACTCCCTGGAAAGCATTTTTGACGCTGTAAAGACAATGGCGCTGATACACCAGAGCGGGGGAGGCACCGGATTTTCATTCTCAAAGCTAAGGCCCAAGGGCGACATTGTAAAGTCCACAAAAGGAGTTGCTTCAGGGCCTGTTTCCTTTATGAGAATCTTCAACGAGACAACAGAGGTTATCAAGCAGGGGGGAAAAAGGAGAGGAGCCAATATGGGCGTCCTTCAAGCAGAACATCCCGACGTTGTTGAGTTCATCACCTGCAAGACAAAAGAGGGCTTTTTGAACAATTTCAACATTTCTGTGGCAGCCTCTGACAAGTTCATGCATTATGTCGAGAAGGGCAAGGAGATTGAATTAACCAATCCCAGGACGAAAAAACCAGAGGGAAGGAAAAACGCTGAGGACTTGTTCAATATGATGGTCTCAAGCGCCTGGCGCACGGGCGATCCGGGGATGGTGTTCATAGACAGGGTAAACCGCTCAAACCCAACACCCAATGTCGGAAGAATAGAAAGCACCAACCCCTGCGGTGAGCAGCCATTGCACCCCTATGAATCGTGCAACCTCGGCTCCATCAATCTCGCTAACTTTGTCAATGAAAAGAATGAAATAAACTGGGTCAGGCTGAAAAAAACAGTTCACCTGGCAGTAAGGTTCCTTGACAGTGTAATAGACATCAACAAGTATGTGCTTCCTGAAATCAGGAAGATGACCAGGAAAAACAGGAGGATAGGCCTGGGAGCGATGGGATTTGCGGAAATGCTCATAAAACTCGGAATCCCTTACGATTCAGAGAATGCTCTGGACACAGGAAAAAGAGTTATGGAATTCATAGAAAGGGAAGCCAAGAAAACATCTGAAAAACTGGGGGAGGAAAAGGGGAATTTTCCCGCGTTCAAGAAGAGCAGGCTGGCAGGGCATTACAAGAATATGAGAAATGCGACTGTCACAACAATCGCCCCCACAGGAACGATAAGCATAATTGCGGGATGCACTTCAGGAATAGAGCCGCTGTTTGCAGTCTCTTTTGTAAGAAACGTCCTCGGAGGCTCGCAGCTGGTGGAAACAAACAGGGAGTTTGAGGAAATTGCAAGGGAAAAAGGGTTTTATTCAGAAGAGCTGATTAGTAAGATTACCAGGACAGGATCTGTCCAGGATTTGAAAGAGGTTCCTGACGACGTTAAGAAAATCTTCAAGACAGCCCTGGACATTCCGCCCGAATGGCACGTGAGGATGCAGGCTGTTTTCCAGAAAAGCGTGGACAATGCAGTGTCAAAAACAATCAACCTCCCCCACGATGCCACGGTGGAAGAGGTGAAAAAGGCATATTTGCTGGCTTATCAGCTGGGATGCAAGGGCATTACAATTTACAGGTACGGATCAAGGAAAGAGCAGGTGCTGTACAGCGGGTCGGAAATCACAAGGGACATAAACGAGGAGGAAAGGGTGACAGCGCATTCGGACTTCTCCGGCGGCTGCCCCACGGACTTCTGCAACTACTGATATTTGAAAAATTAATTTAGGACTCTAAAAAATAAATTTTATTATGGCGGCTCTTAAAACCAGCTTATCGCCTTTTGCATAGAGCTCTATTGCCAGAGCCGCCTAAAAACATTTTTAACTTATAGCATTCTTTTTTTCGCCTTCCACAACATATTCTTAATTCCTGCATGGCAGTCAGGCAAGTGAAGCACGATAAAAAAGATAATTAATGCAGGAACCACTCAATATTTATTTTTTTAACTAAAACCAGGCTAGACAACAATTTAAGAGAAAGAATTAAAAATAAAGGAAAATCAAGATAGAAAATGGCTCTTGTTTACCTGTGGACAGGCACTGGCGCTGGAAAGACAACATCAGCATTAGGTGTGGCCCTGAGGAGCGTTGGGTGGGGGCATAAGGTTGTCATAGTGCAGTTCATGAAAGGCCAGGAGACCGGCGAAGTGAAGGTGAAGGAAAAGCTTGGTGAAAACTATGAAATCCGCCAGTTCGGAAGAAAGGGATTTGTTGACCTGGAAAATCCTTCTGAGGAGGACAAAAGACTGGCAGGGGAAGGCCTTGAGTTTGCCGGGAAAAAGCTTGCTGAAAAGCCTGACCTTATAGTTCTTGATGAAATTAACATCGCTGCCTCTGCAGGGCTGGTTGACAAGCAGAAGGTTCTTGGTTTGCTGGACAAGGCAGATGAAAAAACAACAATATACCTCACGGGGAGGTATGCCCCGCAGGAATTCATTGACAGGGCTGATTTTGCAACAGAAATAAGGCAGATAAAGCACCCTTCAGACAAGAAGATTCCTGCAAAAAAAGGCATTGAGTACTAATAGTTTCTCTTTCCGGCTTTCCTCCTGGCCCACCACGCGAAAATGAGGTAGCCGATGCAGAATATCAACACCCATACTATTACGTAAACAGCAAGCTGTACAAATGTCCACCCGGTCAATGGCTGCATCATATTATCCAAATGCTTGGATTCTTGTGCCATTCAGGAGGCCTTTTCCTGATTTTTACTTCCAGTCCTCCGGGCAAGTCATCCAAGTCCTCCTCTTCTGTTTCCCATTCAGGATGCAGCGGGTCAATGAATACATCATTATAAGGAATGGGAACTTCCGGTCTGGGCACATCTTTTTCTTTGCCATTCCCCCCGTCATACAAGACTAGTCTTTCATACATCTTACACCTTGTTTATCATCAGGACAAATTCCCTTCCCTTAATCTTTTCCTTGCTCTCAAAGTCATACTTGTCAGAAGTGTCCTGGCTTATCTCAATGCTGACAGCTCCTGTTTTTTCCTTTACTCTTTTTTCCCACTTCTTTAGCATTTCAGACATTTCCCTGTCTGTCTTTATGAATAACTCTATTGAGTCTGTCTTGACCATTCCTGCCTTTTTTCTCAATGCCTGCACCCTTCTCGTGAGCTCCCTTGCAAAGCCCTCTGCCTCCAGCTCCTTGTTCCTGTCCTTGTTGAGGTAAACATAGCCTCCCCTGAACTGGGCCTCTGCAAGATGGGAAGGGACCTGGTTCTCTATTATGAGGTATTCAGGCAGTATCTCAACTGTCTCCCCGTCAATCTTCATTGAGAACTTCCCCTCCCTTTCAATACCTCCCAGTATTGCTTCAGACGAGTTGAATGACAGCTGTGCTATTATGGAAGGGGTTTTCTCCCCGAAAACAGGACCTAATCTTTTGTAGTCTGCCCTGACCTGTTTCTTCAGTCCCATGCTCTCCTTGATTATTATGTCATTCACATTTGCAAGGTTTTTTATTGTTTCCATCAGGCTTTCAACAGCCTTTTTCACGCTTTCGTCCTCTGTGACGACAGTCACGTCCTTCACCGGCCATCTTATCCCCAGCTGGGCAGTTTCCCTTGCTGAATAAATCGCCTGCAGGACTTCCCTCATAATGTCCATGTTCTGCTCCAGCCCCTCATCTATCTTTTTCCTGTCAGCTTCGGGCCAGGAATAAAGGCAGACGCTTGGTTTCTTCATCTTGAACTTCTCCCTTAAACTGAGGTAAATGTCCTCTGATACGAACGGCGCGATTGTTGAGAACATTTTCAAACTTTCCAAAAGAACGCTGTAGATCGTTGCGAATATCGCCTGCTTCTCCTTTTCAGTGCCTGAAACTGATTTTTCCCTCACCATTTGTATGTATGCCCTTGACAGGTCCAGGAATAACCTCTCTATCTCATCGGGAACCTCGTTCAGCCTGTAATTCTCGTACAACTCCGTGACTTTGGCTATTGTGCTGTTCAACCTTGAGATGATGTATTTTTCCTCAATTCCGAAGTTCCTGCTGTTCAGGACGGTATCTGTTATCTCATTTGTTTCAGAAAAGTCAATCAAAAACTTGTGTATGTTCCAGAGCACTGAAAGGTTCCTGAACTTTATCTTCATGTCCTCAAAATTATAGTTCATGTCAACTCCTGGCTTGGCAGCCCCTATCATGTAATACCTCATAGTGTCAGCGCCGTACTTGTCTATCACTTCATAAGGCGAAATAATGTTTTTCAGGGACTTGGACATCTTTCTTCCCAGGGAGTCGTTGACAAAGCCGTGCATATACACTGCTTTGTATGCATTTGTTGTTCTTGCGACCATTGAAAGGCAGATTAATGAGTTGAACCACCCCCTTATCTGGTCCTTTCCCTCAAGAATGAAATCGCTTTTTATTTTCGCCCAGTCCTTCCTGTTTTTCCAGGCTGCCCAGGTGGCTGCCCCTGAGTCGAGCCACACATCAAGAACATCAGGAACCCTTTTCATTTTGGACTTGCACTTTTCGCATTCAAAAGTTACTTCATCAATCCAGGGCCTGTGCAAATTGTCAAGCTTCTTCCCTGTCAGCTTTTTTATCTCCTCATTATTCTCAATTAACCTTATTTCCCCGCATTTCTCGCACTTCCATATGGGAAGGGGTATTCCCCAGAACCTCTGCCTTGAGATGCACCAGTCCTGCAAATCGCGGAGCCAGGAGTCAAACCATCTTAAGCCCCCCCATTCAGGGACCCAATCAACTTTGTTGTTCTCCTTAATCATCTCCTCCTTGAGCTTTTCCACCGCGAGGAACCACTGGTCTGTTGTCTTGTAAATCACTCCTGTCTTGCATCTCCAGCAGTGGGCATAATCGTGTTCAACAGGCGCGGTGTCTATCAGCATTCCTGTTTCCTTTATTATCTCAATGAACTTCCTGTCGTCCTTCTTCGCAGTAAGGCCTGAGAAGACTCCCATGGAATCCTTCACCTTCCCGTGCTCGTCCAGCTCGTTGAACGGCGGGATTTTGTATTTCCTTCCCACTTCATAGTCCTCGGGGCCGCATCCGGGAGCGCAGTGGACCAGCCCGGAGCCTGAGCCGAGTGAAACGTGCTCTTTTGATAGTATGACTTTGAATGCATTGGGACTTTTCTTCTTTATCTCGTCATAAAGAGGCAGTTTGTTCCTGAACAAGGGCTCGTATTCTGTTCCTTCCAGCTCCTTCCCATTGAACTCCTCAAGAATCTCGTATTTCTTGCCTGCAACTGCGCTGATAACAGAAGGAGCCATTCCCTTTGCAAGAATCCAGACTTCATCATCAACCTTTGCCCTTACATAGTCAAGCTCGGGATTTGCCATAACCGCAAGATTGAAGGGGATTGTCCAGGGAGTCGTGGTCCATATTATCAGGTATTCATTCTCTTTCCCCTTGACTTTTAGCTTTACAAATATGGAATTTTCAGTTACAGGATAGTATTCCAGCTCGTGCTTTGCTAGTGCTGTTGCGCATCGCGGGCACCAGGTCATTGCCTTTTCCCCGAGATAGAGAAAGCCGTTTTCCTGGGCCCTTTTCAACGCCCACCAGGCACCTTCAATATACTCATTCCTGAAAGTGATGTAGGGATTTTCCCAGTCCAGCCACACCCCTATTCTCTTGAAGTCCTTTATCATGGGCTCCATCTGCTCAATGGCAAATTTCTGGCATTCCTCAATGAATTTTTTGAGCCCCAGCCTTTCAGTAATTTCGTGCTTCTCTCTTATCCCGAGCTTCTGCTCAACTGCCACCTCAATGGGAAGCCCGTGGGTGTCAAATCCTGGAATGTCCCAGCAGTCCAGCCCCCTCATCCTCCTGTATCTCAGGCTGGCATCTCTCAGGGCCTTTCCCCAGGCGTGACCCAGGTGAATGGCTCCGCTGGTGTAGGGGGGGCCGTCAAGATACCGGTACTTGGGGCCGTTCTTGTTCTTCTCAACAGACTTCTCATAGATTTTGTTCTTTCCCCAATAATCCAGGATTTTCTGCTCAGTTTTCTCGTGCTCGTATCTGCCTTTACTGGTTTCAGCCATTTAAAAAGCAAATAATGGACTATTTAAATAATTTACTAAGCAGGGTTAAGTCAGGCATCCTGCATTGGCGCTGGTGCTGCCTGGCGCAGTTATCAGCCAAAACTTCAAATTCCAAATAAACCGGACTAAACTCCTAATCCGCATCAGCACGGAGCGCAGCACCAGCTTTTGCACAATTAACTTGACTTAACCATAATGTAGAAACCTTTATAAATAAAATTCCTTTAGTTTTTATGGAGTTTAGATGAAAAAAACACTGGTTTTCATAGTTGTAACCATACTTCTGGCTAGCGCTGTTCTCTCCATTGATTCCGGAGAATTTGTGGACTCGTTCAGCTACAGGGAGTTCAGCTTTAAGGAGCTTTTCGCTGACATCTTCGGCTTTTTCAAGAACGGAATAACAGGAATGGCTGGCTTCGGGCAGTCGGGCGGGGAGAACGTGACAATATGGGATGAGACTGACAACTCATCCTTCCCTTTCGCAGGCAAGACAATATACAACGGGGAGCAGGTTAAGTTTTTTGCCAATTTCAGCATACCTGAAGTTGACGTTGGCACTGCAGAAATCTTCATCAATTTTTCAACACCAATAGCGGACAATATGACTTATGTTTCTGCAGGAGACTATTGGGAATACAACGTAACTGCGCCCTCAGCAGGAATCTTCTACTGGAATGTGACTTCCATAGCGGCAGGCCTTTTTGCAAATGACACTGTGCTAATCAACCAGACTGAACCCTGCCTTAATATTTCCAACCTCACAGCTGACTATTACATTAACAAATCCGGGACTGTCTGCCCGGGAACGCATTCAAACGACAAGACAATCTTTTTTGAGGATGTTGATTCAATCACCCTTGACTGCAACAGCTCTGTTTATGTTGCCAATGATACAAACATAATAGCAATAGGCATGGACAACGCAACAAACATACAAATTAACAACTGCACTTTTGAGAATTTTCAGAGGGCTGTTGAAGGCCAGGCAGGGGGTATGGAAAATGTGACCTTCAGCTCTTTCACCTCAAGAAACTCCAGTTGGCACTCAATCCGGCTGCGCTATTCAAGAAAGATAAATGTAATGGGGTGCAGCATCTACGATACAGACGGGCAGGCAATACTCCTGGAACGGGTGAACCATACAATTGTGAGCAACTGCTTTTTCAACAATTCAAAAAACAATGATGTTGGAATAATAGGCAATTTTGCAAACGTGACAAACATAACATCTTATTTTAACAGGGAGGAATCTTTCGGTGCTGTTGGAATTGCAGGTAATTTTTCCAATTTTAGAAATATAAGAATCTATAATTCTTCCGGGATTGCACTCTTGCTAACAAGTACTTTTGGGGAGATCTCTAACAACACAGCGGAGGACATATTTATTGAAAATGCGTCCAGAATGGGATTTGTTGTAGAGGGCCAGAACAGCAGGATAAACAACCTGACAATTAAGAATGCACCTTTATGCGTAGGCGACGTTGATGCCAACAACAGCATTTACACCAACCTTGACCTTTCCGGCTGCCGTAACTCAAGCTTTGGAATCTTCTATCAGGATGACCTTTCCAGCAAGAAAGTTATTTTTGAGAACTCCTCCATCAGGAATTCCAACAGCACCATAATGATAGCAAACGCAACTCCTGCCTACTCATCATCAATTAAAAACATAAACATCCAAGATTCCCAGACTATTATGAAAGTGACAGGTTCTGTTCTTAATATTTCCACGCTGGAGCTGAACATAACAAATGCCTCATCAGGGGTTTATGCTGTGAACAGCTCGGCTGTGCTGAGAGACTTAAACCTTGACCTTTCGCAACGGGCAGTAAGCCTTGATGATTCCATTGTTTCTTTCGTTAACGTAACTTTCAATAAATCGCTTTCCAACACATTCACAGGAAGTTCCCAGTTCCTGGTAAAGTGGCTGTTCAACGTGCTGGTGAGGGACACGCTCCTAAATGCTATTGAAGGTGCAAATGCTACCCTCAGAAACTCCACAGGAATTTTCTTTTCTGAACTGACCAATGCCTCTGGAAACATCCCCTGGAAAAATGTCACGGAATACACAGAAACAGGCTCAGGCAAGAGTTTCCAGGACTATAACCTGACAGTTTTTTCAGTTGAAGGAGCTCCGCAGGTTTTCTACCCTGTCATCAACAGGAGCCAGGTGTTTCCGGTAAACTTTCTGACAAACGCCTCCATATCAGTGCTTTCTCCGGTAAATGGGTCTTACTACAATGATTCAACAATTAACCTGACTTACTCTGTTCTGTTCAGCAGCCCTGACAAGTGCTGGTTCCTGAATGTTTCAGGAGAAAGGGAAAATCTTACAGGATGCGCAAACACCACATTCACAGCACTGGAAGGATTGAATAACATAACTGTGCTTGCCAACAACACCCAGGGGAACATCACCTTTTCCACGATATCCTTCACAGTAGACACAATTCTTCCAACAATACTTTCCCTGGAGCTCACCCAGGTGACCAACAGCTCTGAAAACCTCAGCTGGGAGCTTTCCGAGCCGGTGAACTTTTCCCTGAGGTACGGGTCTTCAGGGGCGCTTTCAGAAGGCTCGGCATCTAACTCCTCTTTTGCCACAACAGGTTATTACCTGTTTACAGGGCTGGCCTTCCACACCAATTACCTGGTTGAAATCATCTTTTGTGACATGGCCAACTGCATAGTGAAATCAACAGGCTTCAGCTCAGGCATCGGGAATTACACCCCAAGAAACCTCCACATACCTGAAGAGGGAGTGGTTGTCCAGGAGCTGGTGGCTGCAGAGCTTACAGTGGAGCCGCAAAGGTCCTCCCTCACCCCCGGTTCAAGATACATATTCACGATTGATGGTGTGAAGCACGAGATCAAGCTGAAGCAGGTTTACACAGACAAAAGGGCTGTTTTTGAATTCAGGTCCGACCCGGTTGTCAGGGAAATTCCCGTGGGGGAGACCACAAGGGTTGACCTGGACCAGGACGGGACTGATGACATCTCATTTACCTTGGAAAGCATAGAGCTTACCAAAGCGATATTTGAGCTGAAAAGAATATCCTTCAAAAAGCCAGAGGAGGTTGTTGAGGCTGAGGAAGAGGAAGCCCCGTCGCTTGTTGAGGAGCCAACGCCGATTGAGGAGGAAGAGCCGGTTCCTGAAGAGCAATCCTTCATAGAAAAATATTTTGTTTTCATAATTGTTATGCTCGCCGTGATAATAGCAGCAGGCGCAGGCACAACACTTGCCCTGATACAGAAGAAGAAAGAGGCTGTCCCGGGGAAAGAGGAAAAAGTCCAGCTTCCGAAGGCCAGCCATCTTGAAAACATAATGAATTCAGTCTATTCGATGCTCAAGGAGAACAAGACAGAGCTTGATGTAACCAACTATCTTGAAGGCCTCAATCTTGATGAGAACGTGATAAAGTCAATCACGTTTGAGATGAAAAAAGAGGACAACAGCATAGACCGGCTGATTGATTTTGTGAAAAAGAAGGCTGCGCAGGGGAAGTCAGTCAAGGAAGTCCGGAAGCTCTTGAGCGACAAGGGATGGGCCAGCAACATCATTGAGCTGGCGACTGAGGAATAAATTAAGAGAACGCAAATCCGGCTACATAAACCCATCAAGGCTTGACTGTTTCTTGTCTGATATGAGATCTTCTCTGGAATACCCCAGAATCGTGAATATCCCTTCCACAGCCGGGACTACCTGGTGCTCTATGTAATAGTCAGCATCATAGGTTTCATTTTCCTTTAGTTCTTCCAGGTGTTTTGCCTTGTCCCTTACCCTTCCAGTGCCTGCAACAACCACCCATTTTATAACCATTCCCGGGAAAACCTCGCCTCCCCCGTCAACTATCCTCTGGGCCACTGCAACGTGGGGGCCTATGCTTTCATACTCGCTTACTTTTTTCTGCAGCTGGGTCCTTATGACAGCCTTTTTTATGGGTATTTCCTTCTTCCTTAATTTTTTTATGGTGTCCCTCACATATTCCGCTGCCTTTTGAGGGTCTTTCTTTTCCAGTATTATCCTGAGAACTTTCTCCTGGGTTTCCTTCGCAATTTCGCTCCAGTTCCTCCTTACGGTCTCAAATCCCTTTATCTTTATGAAGCCCTGCTCTGAAAGAAGGGCATATTTTTTCTTGGCGCCGTATTCCTTTGCCTTGACCGACACAAAAAGCCCCGAAGGGTACATTCCCTCATAGTCCAGCTCCATAAGCCCCGGCAGGTCCATGTTGATTTCGTCCTTGAACCTCAGGATTTCCTCCTTGCTCTTGTTGTCAAGTAATAGGAAAATGGAGTCAGTATCAGAGTAAAGCACCTTGAACCCCTTTTCCTCTGCCTTTGAAATAACATTCTTAATGTAATACCTTCCGTAAGCTGTCACTGAAAGCGCGCTTTCTATGGAGTACCATCTTGCGGCCGAGAACCCAAGATAGCCGTAAAACGAATTGGAAAGAACCTTTAGGCTTTCCTGCCTTGCGTCCAGAAGCTTTTTTGTTTTCTCATCCTCATTTTTTTTCATTATTTCCTTGACCCTCATCCTCCTGGTAATCAGGTCCTCTATTATCCTGGGTATGAATCCCTTCCTGTTCTTGCAGAACCAGTATTCCGCCTTTTCCACAGGAGCAAGGTTTTCTTTGCAGCACTTGCATCGGAAAGTGGCCGGCGAAATATTGTGCGATGCTATTATTGAAGGGTACAGGCTTCTGAAGTCAAATACCACTATGTCCTTGTAAAGCCCCGGCTTGGGCTCGTACACAAAAGCTCCTGTATATGTTTTTCCCAGCCTTTCCCGCATCTGGTAGTGGTCTGGCTTGTTCGGTGCCACCTCATTGAATTCAGGCGCTTTCCTCAGAAGGTACCACTCAACCAGCTGGCTGAAGCCCATTGGTATCAGGCTTGCAGGAGGCAGGCCCACAATCCTCACAAGCTCCACGATATTGGGAAACAGGACATTTGCAAGGTCATAAGTTATCTTCGCGTCCTGAACATTATACTTGCAGTACTTTTCCAGGTTCCTGTTTTTGTCCCAGTCTGAAGCAAGGTTCTCAATTCCCACCTCGTCGTGCTTGCCCTCTCCCAGAATCTCCTTGGCAACGTCGTCAAGCTTGTAGGTCTCTGTTTTCAGCTTCCTGCTTACCACTCTCCTGACAAACTTGAATATGTCCAGGTTGCAGATTCCTGTTATCTCTGTGGTCTCGCTTCTCAAACTGGTCTTCAAAAAGCTGTGGTCCAGCCCCAGGTCCATCTTTACCTTGAGCTTGTCGGCCCTGGCCTTGATGTAAGGCCAGTCAAAGGTGTCGGAGAAGTATCCCGTGATTATGTCCGGCGCAAAAGACTCAATTATTTTTTTGGTCTTTTCAAGGAGGGCTGTTTCGTCCTCGACAAACTCAACATAATCCTCCTTTGTCTCAAACCTTTTCCAGGTCAGGACTTTCCTGAAGCCCTCGCCGTAAAAGGCAATCATTATTATGGGGTTGCTCTGCATATTTATCTTCAGGGTGGGATTGTATGTCTCAATGTCAATCGCAAGGATTCTCGGCTTCATAAGATGCTCCTCGCTCACCTGCTTGATATCACTTGCCTTCAGGACAGGAACCTTGGAATGGGCATTTATGAAACCCCCCTCCACCCTTGTTATGGTCATGGGAAAAATCTCCTTGTCAATGAGGTATCTTCTCACAAAGGGAATGTCGGCCTCGTAAACGCTCCTGACTTCAGGGATGTTCTTTA
Source organism: uncultured Methanosarcinales archaeon (assembly GCA_964485195.1). GTDB lineage: Archaea > Nanobdellota > Nanobdellia > Woesearchaeales > CAIVOO01 > CAIVED01. Next base: position 73,696 of record CAZAIK010000005.1, on the reverse strand, counting down.
TCTCCTCCCTGAGCGCAGGCACCAGGTTTGGCAGGTTTGCAAACACCTTTATCAGGCTCCTCTCTTTTCCCAGGATTTTCTTGTCCACGAATTCCGTGCCAGTGACCACTGCCTTCTCATCATTTTTCTCCACTTCCAATGAGGATACCTTGTTCAGGAAGATCTCAGAATCAGAGTCTTCCTTGAGCTCGATATAGAAATAAGGCCTGAAATTCTCGTCCTGCACGCATATCTGCTCTTCATTCCTGGTCCTGCCATAAAGGTGCACAACTGCCTTGCCATTCAAAATCCTGTAATTAACCTCTATTGGAAAAAACTCAACGACTGCCATAAATTACCCATGGCAAGAAGATTTATAAATTTATCAATTTCTTTCAGGCAAAATCCTTCCTGCGCTGTTAAAAAGCTTTAAATATGAAATGCATAATACTCTTTTTATGAAAAAGGCGAAAATCAGGATACTGTTTCTAGTATTCCTTGTCATTGTTCTCATTGCCGCTTCATTCGCTTATTACTATCTTGGGCAAAGAACGCAAGCCATTGAAGTCCCGGTCCAGGAGCCTGAAGAGGTTGAGGAACCGGCTGCAGGGCCGGACGAGGAAACAGCGGGCATACCGCTTCCCGAGTTTTCATTCAGGGAAATAAAACCCTATTCTGAAGGGCACGTCTACAAGCTTGACTGGGCGGATTTTGACAATGACGGGCTTGCTGACCTGGCAATAGCTAATTATAATAGGCAGAACTATCTTTTCATCAACAGGGACGGCTCCTTTGAAAGAAATCCCCAGTTTGGAACAGGATATTCCGTGGACATTAAATGGACAGACCAGGACAAGGACGGGTTTGAGGACTTGATAGTTTTAAGATACAACCATCAAAGCGCGTTGTACATCAATAACAATGACAACACATTCACGGAAAGGGCGGTTTTCAAAAAAGGATATGCAAGGGCGATGGTTGTTGACGACTTCAACAACGACGGGTTTCCTGATGTTTTCGTGGGGCACGACAGCGAGCCGAGCTATTTGTACATCAATGACAGGGAAGGGGGTTTTTCCGGAAAGATGATAAAGACAAGCCATCACATCACTTCGCTTGATTCCTGCGACGCGGACAACGACGGGTGGGCTGACATAATAATGGGAACAGACACCCAGAGCAACTACCTGCTGGTCAACAATGCGGACAACACCTTCTCAATATCCCCCCAATTCGGGGAAGGTGATCATACAACATCCGTTGTATGCGAGGACCTTAACAACGACGGGTGGGCTGATGTTATTGTGGGCAACAACAACCAGGCCAGCAACGAGGAGCGCAATTTTGTGTTCGTGAATAACGGAAATTTTCAGTTTACAAGAACTCCTGCGCTGGGCTCTTCAAGAACATACTCCCTTGACTTGGCGGATTTCAATGACGACGGGCTTTTGGATGTGATTATAGGGAATTACAATCAGCAAAGCTACATCTACCTTAATCACGGGGATTTCAGCTTTGAGAAATCAGCAATTCTTGAGCCGAGATACGTGCACGACATTAAAGCAGTGGATGTCAATAATGACGGGCTGGTTGACATATCCTTGGCTTTGGACAAGGACGGACTGAATATTCTGGTCCGCGAGGGCTGAAAAGCTATAATTTTTTAAACTTTATTCGCATTTGCCTGGATATGGGCCTACTCAACGACAAGAGCTTTGAGCAGGATATAAAGACAGGCATTTCTGTAGTGAAATTCGCCTCCCTCTGGAATGTGAACTCAAGGGCTTTTGAAAAGCAGTTCAGGGAGCTTTCAGAGGAATTCAGGGAAGCCACCTTCATAGTCTCGGACATAAACGCCAATTCCCTGCTGGCAAGCAGGTATAATGTTTCAAAAATACCAACCATAATTATTTTTGTTGAAGGAGTCCCAGTGGCGAGGATAACAGCAGTGACAAAAAGGCTTGTGAGGGAGACAGTGGAATATTTTGTCAGGAAATATGGCTAAAATGAGCAAAGTAATTCTCTGGGCCAACTCATTTTTGCTCTGCTTTCTCATATCTTTGATGGTGTTTAATTATTACTCATTTAATGAGAATTTCTATAGGGGAGAGTTTGAAAAGAACAATGTCTATGAAAAAATCCCTGAAGCCGACTTGATGGCTGAGGATTTGATGCTTTATTTTCTTGACAAAAATGAGCAGCTTCTTTTTCAGGAGGAGTACTCTGAACGGGAAATGATTCATCTCTCCGATGTAAAGGAACTTTTCCAGAAGGAAATACTTCTTCTTTTCATAGTTTCAATAGCTTTTATCGCCTTGCTGGCAGTGCAGTTTCTCCTTGGGGAAAGGCTGATAAAGACAGTTTTCCTGGGCTCAATAATAACAATAATTGTCTCTTCCCTGCTTTCCCTGTCGGGGTTGTTCTTCAGCAAATCCTTCGCTACTTTTCACAACATCTTCTTCTCAAATGACTACTGGCTTCTTCCAGAGGGCTCTATCCTGATTACTTTATTCCCTCAGCAGTTTTTTGCCGACTTCTTTGTTCATTTCATCATTGCAAGGTTGATTGTCGGCTTCGCCCTCCTGGCATTGTCCCTCCTGGTTATTTACAGGAATGAAATAAGATTTATGAAAAGGTTTAAAAAGAAAAAACAAAAAAAGAGTGGTATGAAAAAGAAAGGCATAGAAGTTGGAATCAATTTCTTCGTAATCCTCATAATTTCCCTGGTTGTTTTCATATTCGCAATGACCTTCGCCTTCAGGTTTTTCGGCAAGGCAGAGGAATACAAGAGGCAGGTTGACGAGAACACCAGAAGGGAAATTGAAAATTTAGTGATAAGCCAGGGCAACAAGGTCGCTGTTTATCCCACGCAGCTGGAACTCAGAAGGGGGGAAAGTGAATCAATAGGAATTGGAATCCTGAACACAGGATTCGAGAGGACATTCCAGATAAACCACTCCTGCAAGTATGTGGGAGAAGAAGGTACGGGCAATCAGTGCGACGACATAACTGTTGTTTACCTGCAGGCAGGAATAAGCCTCAAGCCCAATGAAGACGAGATTCAGGCAGTGTCAATAAGGAATGCAGGTGCTTACAGGGGAACTTATATACTGAGCTTTGACGTTAAGTACCCTCCTGCTGGTCAAGGAACTCAGACACAATATGGCGATATCCAGAAAGTCTATGTCACCTCGCGCTAGACAATCAGTTCCTTGAGTTTCTTTCCGGGATTGCCTGCTTTGACAACTGCAGATGCAACAAGAATCCCCTTTGCTCCCAGTTCCAGGGATTTTTCAACATCCTCTTTTTTGTGTATTCCTGCCCCGCAAAGCACAGGGATTTTCTTCACGTACTTTGTCGTGTCGGTTATGACTTCAGGCTTTGCCTCGGAAACAGAGCGCTTTCCTCCTATTAGAGCAGGAGGCTCCACAGCAATGTAGTCCGGCTTCAGGACTTTAAGCTTCCGGGCCTCTGCAGGGGTGTTGGCGCAGAGTATTATCTTGAGATTGTTTTCTTTGCATAGCTGAACAGCTTTTTTCAGTTTTTCAAAAGGAAGCTTGTGCTCAGAATGGTTTAGCAAGGTTCCCTTGGCTCCCCCTGCCTTCACAGATTCAGGGGTTATGAACCCTGTTGTCTGGCCCTGCTCTGCAGGGTCAACGTGCTGGGCGAATACAGGAACAGAAACCTTCTGGGAAAGATAAATGTCTGCAGGCTGGACGCACAACATGATGCTTGCCTTTTTTTGCCCGGCAATCCTGTCACATATTTTTGCAAGCCTTAGCGCCCCTGCTCCAGTGGCCTGCCTGTAGGTCTTGAAGTTGATGACATATGCCGGCTTCATTATCCTCCTTAACAGTTATTTTGTTTTTAAGTTTTTCTTTTTTGCGGTTAAGCCATTGCTGTGTTTCTGGAATAGGCTAAACTATTATCCCTCATTAGCACGGAGCGCAGTGCCTCATTCACTACCATTAAATTGACTTAACCTCTTTTTGCTGAGCACGAACAGGCTCTAAAACCAAGAAATAGGTTATAACATAAAAAGAAAAAAATCATTGGGGCCTTTTGGCCCATTCATAATCCTTTATCAGCAGAACTATGAAGATGATGAAAATCACTATCCCTGCTGCGAGAAACAAGAGGGAATCAAGCACGTCCGCCTTCACTGCCATCTGATACCCGCCGTAAAGTATTATCACAACACCTATCCACAGCAGCTTGTCAAACACCATCTTCATCATTTCAAACTCCTGCTCAGGAGTCAGTTTTTTCTTTGCCTTTGCCATTATGACGTCACCGGGAATACTATTGTTGTTGACGGGTTTGTTGTCCACTCACTAGATGAGCCCTCTTGGGCTTCAAGCTTGCAGACAATAGTGTCTCCCTGGCTCAGCTGCAGGCCTGGATTGTCATCTCCTTCATCGTCAAAAACAGCGACTGCCTGATAACCAACATAAGCATTGCTGGGTATGTCTTGGGGAGCGGTTTTCAGGCTGTAATAAGGAATGCCTGCATTACTCTCCACAGTGCTCTGTCCTGCCACACAGTCGCTCATATTAACAGTTACATCTTCCACCGCGTTTTGGGCAACATTATACACACTCATCGTAGCTGTCTTGGTAGGGTTGGACTTTGGCAGCAATACTTCCTTGTCAGCCACCAATGGCCTGTCAGGTGTTGCAGGGTTTTGTATGTCCTGCGCTGAGATTGCTGTTGTCAGCCTTTCAGCTGATTTTCCGAACAATCCGCGGATGAACAGGATTCCTATTCCAAGAACGACCATAGCGATAATCAAAATAACAATAGCATTGATAGAAAGTTGCATTCCTCCCCTTTTTCTCATATTAAACACCTCATTTCTTGTTTGAAATTCTATAATCACAACATATTAAAATTTATTTATAAATCTTTCTACTTTTTATGGGAAAGCTTTAAAAACAACTTTGATTAAGCCTGTTAAAATGGCAAGATTAAGGAAATTCATATGCTACAGGAGAACAGAAAGGCCCTACACAAGGAAGTCAAAGTACTCCAAAAAGAACTTCATAAAGGTGTATCCCTCCTCGAGAATCCAGAGGTTCCAGACAGGGGACCCCAGGAGGGTGTTCAGGTACAGGCTGCTGGTAAAGGCAAACGAAAGTGTCCAGGTAAGGCACAACGCTCTTGAGGCTGCAAGGCTCACTGCCAACAAGCATATGGAAAGGGAGGTTGGAAAGGGCAATTATTTTCTCAAGATGAGGGTTTATCCCCATCACGTGCTCAGGGAAAACCCGCTGGCAAAGGGAGCAGGCGCAGACAGGATGAGCACTGGAATGGCCAATTCCTTCGGGAAGAGGGTAAGCTCTGCTGCGCAGGTAAGGAAGGGACAGCCCATTTACGAGCTCTACGTGGATGAGAATGGGCTAAAGGCGGGCAAGCTTGCTGTCAAAAGGCAGTCCTACAAGTTTCCCTGTGCGTGTTCCATTGAGATAGTGGACACCAAAACAGGAAAGGAAATATTCATTTAGCACTTTTCAGTGGTTAATTAAGAAAGTTTTATATATTTCTATTGACTAGTCACGTTTTATGTATGCTGAACAGACTCCAGGGAATTTTGTAAGCCACCTGCTAAGGCTGAGAGGAGCTGCTGACGATTCCAGGATAATACCTGACAATCTTGAGGGAGGGGAAGAGACAATAGCATCCTTTCACTTCATAAACCTTCTGAAAATAGCGGAAAAAACAAAGCCTGAGAATCCCTTGGTTGAGGTCACGCCGTGGAATTACTCAAAGGTTGAGGATGACTTCCTGAAGTACCTTTTTTCAGGTTTTCTTGGAATGGATGAGAAATGGTTTTTGGGCAGGGCAATTGGATATGCCCTGATGCACTTCAGCGAGGAGAGGGAGAATTCCCCGCATCTCCAGAGATTCTACAGGGGATATGCGGATTTTTTTGAATCCTTAAGCACTGCCTCCAAAATGCTTATGCTCTCGGAAAACACAGTGGAGCTTGACAAGTTAATACAAGGGCTGTTTCCTGACGGGGACGACCAGGTCAGGGCATATGAGTATGTTGCCCGGAACAAGGGGCAGAACTGGGGAATAATCCATCACGCCGGGCCTTTTTGGTACGTGCTTCTTGACGAGCAGTTTTTGGAGGTAAGGAATCACTGCCCTTCCCTGCACGGAGTTGTTGCAAGGTCTGCTTCAGGGGAGCAATGCAAACCAGAAACTTACGAACCGAAAATCAAAAGGACGGACTCTGCGGTGAAAACCCTTAAGGGGATTGTGCACGAGATGACAAAAACCAAATTTATGGATGAGTTTGACCCTGAATCCCCTGCAGAAATAGTTATAGATAAAACAGAGAAAGACATTACAGGCAAGCTCATGAAAAAAAGGTTTGAGGGCTTTGGCGAACTTACTGTGCCTTGCATAGACGAAATGCTGGACGATGTTTCCAGGAAGGACATTCTCTTCTATCTCGCGCTGACCAACAGGATAGGGGGCGTAAATGTCCCGCCTGCTTTTGAATACAAAAGCATAAACACAGGGGCAGTGAAAACGATAAACCTTGCCAATGAGATTTATGAGGTTCAGGACAAAGTTGACAGGACAGCAAAACTTTTGAAAGTGTTCGAGGGAAAGCCAGTTGACAGCGAAAGCCTTCATCTTATTTCCTATGCACTCCATTACATTATAGGAATAAGGGGGCTTGAGAACTGCTCATTAATCCTGCAGGAATATGGAGTGGAGAAGGAACAGCTTGAAAAGATGGGGCTTCACGACGTGCCTGCAATGGCTCCGCTTTCAAGGAACATAGACTACAGCTTCAAGAACAGCAAGGTGCCTGGAATAAAGGAGCTTGTCTCAGCCAACCCCGGCGCGTTTTAGCAATTCCTTTTTCAGATCTTCAGGATCAGTGAACCCTTTCTTGCTTGTTTCAGCGAGGTCGGTCTTGCTCACATAGACTATTGTTTTCCTGTCAAAATCCTTCTTGACCTTTTTCAGCAGTTTTTCCTGCTCTTTCATCGGATATGTTTCAGTGGGGTCAAAGACATAAACGATTGCATCGGCAAGATGCTTCATTGCGAGATGAGCCTGTTTCTCTATGTTGTTCATCCTGTCAAACCTGTTGAGTGTTCCGGGCGTGTCAATGAGCTGCACCGCTTTCCTGCTGTCTTTCATTATGTAGCCCACATTGAGGCTCTTGGTTGTGAAGGCATATCCCGCTATCTCAGGCTTGGAGCTGGAAAGCTTTGACAACAATGTTGACTTTCCCACGTTGGGAAATCCAGAAATGGCTGCTGTGAAGAGTCCTTCCTTGATCACAGGAAAATCCTTGACAGCCCGCCTGGCGTTCTCTATGATCTCAAGATTCCTGTCAACCTGCTTCATTGCGGAAGAAACCCTGCCGTAAAACATTCTCCTGTACTCATTGATTTTTTCAAAGTTTCTTGTGGCCTTTATCTTGTTCCTGTACATCACAAAAAAATCAGAAACCTTGTTTGCAGCCCAGTTGAGCGAGGCAAGAGCTTTCTTCAGCTTGTCAACCTCTGCATAGCATTTCAGGAGCTCTTCATAAAACTTGTTCAGGTTATTGATGCTTGGAAAATCCTTAATGATTTTGCCCAGTTTTTTTGTGAGAAAATCCTTCACAGCTCTCAGCTTCTCTATCTCTATGACCTTTGACTTTTCCAGAACACTCCTTTGTTTTGAAACCTTCTGCCTCGCCTGCTGCGCCTTTTCATTGGCTGTCTTGAAGGCAAGGTTTACATAAAATTTTGCGTCCTCTATCTTGGGAATGTCCTGGAAGCTCATGTGATGAAGCCAATCCAAACCTTTATAAATATATCCTAACACTCGTTTAACTGCTGAGGCACCTTGGCAGGGCGTCACAAAAGTGGCTTGGCCTCGGGAGGTAAAAATGGAACTGAAAATAGTGATTTCTGACCCCAAGACAGGGAAGAGCTATCAAAAAATCGTTAAAGATGATAACGCGAAGAGGTTTGTGGGGTTCAATGTAGGTGATGAGATTAAAGGCGAGATAATAAGCATTGCAGGATACCAGTTCAAAATCACAGGGGGCTCTGACTCTGCAGGCTTTCCCATGCGCGGTGACGTTCAGGGAACCCTGAGGAAAAAAATCCTTGCAGTAGAAGGAACAGGAATAAACAAGAAAGGAAAGGGGCTCAAGCAGAGGAAGACAGTCGCAGGCAGCACAGTATATGAGAAAACTTCCCAGATAAATATGAAAGTCACAAAGTACGGCAAGGCCCCTCTTGGAGAGGAGGAAGCAAAGGAAGAAGGCAAGGAAGAGTCAAAAGGGGAAAAGACAGAAGAGAAACCGCAGGAGCAGAAAGCAGAAGAAACGACAGGGAAGAAGGCAGAGAAAAAAGAGGAAAAGAAAGCAGCAGCAGAGGAAAAAGCAGAACCATCTAAGGAGGCGGATAAATCATGAGCAAGAAGGTCAATATTGATTTCAGCAAGATAAAAGGCTTTTTCAAGAATTTCAGCAAGCTGCCCAAAGACGAACAATACGCTTACCTTGCGATAGGTGTGGGAATAATATTTGTGATACTGGGACTTATAGCTTGAACATGCCAAAAAAAAAGCAATCAAAAAAAGAAAATGAATTGAATCCCCAGCCAGAGGTAAACATAGGGTTGGTAGGCCACGTCGATCACGGGAAGACCACACTGGCGGAAAGGCTCTCAGGAAAATGGACCGATACTCATTCTGAGGAAATCAAGAAAGGCATAACCATAAGACTGGGATACGCTGATGTGGTTTTCAGGAAATGCTCCAAATGCGGCAATTACACTGTGAAGGAAATGTGCCTTGAATGCAATGAAGATTCTGTGCCTGTCAGGAAGGTTTCCCTGATAGACGCTCCCGGCCACGAATCCCTGATGGCAACTATGCTCTCAGGAGCAACCATAATTGACGGGGCATTGCTTCTGGTGTCTGCAAACGAGAAATGCCCCCAGCCCCAGACAAAGGAGCATCTTATGGCATTGCAGATTACAGGAATAAAAGATGTGATAGTTCTCCAGAACAAGGTGGACCTTGTGTCAGAGGAGGAAGCAACGCAAAACTATAATGAAATAAAGGAATTTCTCAAGGGGACTGAGTATGAAGACGCTCCTGTTATCCCCATCTCAGCACAGTTTGGCGTTAACATAGATGCACTAATAGAGGCAATCCAGGAAAAGATGCCCACTCCTGAAAGGGATTTGGACACTCCTCCCCTGATGCTGGTGGCAAGGTCATTTGACATAAACAAACCGGGGATAGCACCATCAAAAATGATGGGAGGTGTTATTGGAGGGGCGCTGAAAAAAGGAAAGCTGAAAGTTGGCGATGAAATTGAGATAAAGCCCGGAAGAAAAACAGACAAGGAAGGAAAGGTTAGCTGGAAATCATTTTTCTCCAAAATCAGCTCGTTGAAGACAGGCGGTTCTGATGTGGAGGAGGTAATCCCGGGGGGTTCCATAGCATTGCTGACAGAGCTGGACCCTTCCATAGTCAAGTCAGACCAGCTGGCAGGGGTTGTAATAGGGAAAAAAGACCAGCTTCCGCCGGTGTGGGAATCCTTGACTGTGGAAACGCACCTGCTGGCCCGGGTGGTGGGAACGAAAAAAGAAACAGAGGTTGAGCCCATAAAAATAGGCGAGCCCTTAATGCTCAATGTAAATTCAGCAGCCACAGTGGGTATAGTTAACAATATTTCAAAAAACCAGTTCAGCTGCAAACTGAAAATTCCCATATGCGCAGACGAAGGCTCAAGACTTTCCATATCCAGAAGGGTCGGGACAAGGTTCAGGCTTATCGGATACGGGATTATCAGCGGCAAATGAAACCGAAACAAAAATTCATCTCAGGCATTACAAGCACCATTGCAACATTAGTAAAAACAAACGCAAATGAAATAACAATCATTCTTACAGACAAAGTAATAGAAAATCCTGAAGGTTCTTCCCTCCATTCCTTCTCCGCTACTGTTAACAGCGAGGAAGGCAAAGAATTCTCAGGCAGTGTGAAACTGATTTTCAGCAAAAGGAAAGATGATACGGTCCCCCTGGCACCGGTGCTTTGGGATGATATTGAAAAGCAAATCAATGATAATGTCGTGCTTGCCCACCTGTTCGAGTTTCTTAAGAAAAATTATAAGGAAGTGACAGCAGAATCATCAAACGCAAGGGTTATCATAGAATACAAAAAAATCACCTGACAAATATGCAGTGCTTCTCTTTTCCTGTAAGTTCCTTCAGGATTCTCTTTATTATCGCGGTCTTGGGATTGGGCATCAGCTTTACCCTTTTCTTTAGGTCTTCAAATGATTCAAAAGGTTTTTCTTTCCTTGCCTCAAGAATCTCCCACATGTGCTTCTTTCCCAGACCGGGAAGCAACTCAAGCTGATGCATCCTTGTGGTCAAGGACTGGGCGTTGTTGAAGAAATCCACGAACCTTTTTTCATCATTGTCAACTGTTTCTTTCACCACGTGCTTAAGCTCTTCATTTGCAGTTGTGGTAAGCTTTTCAGAAGTGATCTTGCCTATTATGTGGTGTATTTTCTCTCTTTTGCCCTCTCCTATGTAAACATCTTCGTGAAGCTGAAGAAAAACCTCTCTCTTTGGAACCAGTTCAAGCAGGGAAAAATACTTCTTGCCTATAGCCTGGGCTATGGGAGTCTTTTTGAAACTGGGCCTTGTGTCGAACGGGTAGCCATTCGGAAGGAAATCCAGTATGATTGCGTATTCTTCTTTTGTTTCCATTTTCTTCCGCTTTAGGACGCATTACCAAGCAGCCCTTCAATCTTTTTAAGATTCTCATTTGTTATCGTAACACCCTGAAGCACGACCTTTAACTCTTCCAGCGACCTGGGCATCAAGTCAACAATCTTCACTATGTGCTCTGTTTTCAGCCGCGGAATGTCAAGCTCTGCAATCTTTTGCTTCATTTCCTGAGCCTTTTTTTCATTTTGTATCTCTATGACGTTGAGGTACTCATAAGTTCTTCCTGCCCTGAAACCAAATTCCTCATCACGCTCTTTTACCTTGTCCAGTATGCTCTTGGTCTCGGCAAGGGTTATTGCTTCCTCATTTATTTTTTTTTCTTCTCCCATTTTTATGCCTTTTTCAAATGAATTGGATGCACCACAAGTGCCTTTATCTTCCCGTCTTTCAAGTCCAGCCTGTAGCATCTGCCCTTCTTGCCTTTAACTGTCCCGGTTTTCCCGTGGAACTGAAGGGGATAAATCCCTTTCTGGTAAGCCGGCTCCGCATTCAGCACTGCCTTGTCGCCTTCCTTGAACTCCTGGAAAAACCTTGTCACGCTAACCTTTCCCTTTGCCTTCCGGCTCTTCTGCATCTTGTGCCGTGACCTTTTCCTAGCGCCGTCTAATCTCCTGACCATTTCTTCTTAAACCACCTTATAAATTATTTTAAACACTATTATTTAAAGCTTTCCACAGGACTTTTTGTACTACTCCGGAGAAAAGATTTAGCCATTAAAAATAGAAAAGTTTATATAGAAGTGCGCTCTAAAATCTTCTTATGGGAATATTCAAAAGGCTTTCAAATTCACTGAAAAAGGGCATTGGTTCTGACGATTACGAGATACCTGTTGAGTCATCAGACTACATACAGGTTGAGCCTGAGGAGCGCTCGAGGAGCAAGGTTGTGGTGCGCCCCTTTATACTTGAAGACTTCGAGGACGTAAAGCCGGTTCTTGACGCCCTGAGAGAAGGCTACACAATAGCCCTTGTAAACATAAGGTCATTGAGGGACAGGGATTTGGTAGAGCTGAAAAGAGCTGTTAACAAGCTAAAGAAAACGTGCGATGCCATTGACGGCGACCTGGCGGGATTCGGGGATGACTGGGTGGCAGCAGTGCCTTCATTTGCAGGGATCCACAGGGAGCAAAAGGTTAATGAACAGCAGCAGTAGTCCTTTAGATTAATCTTAATTTACTTCTGCAAAAGATTTATAAATTTTGTATGCAAAAAATCCTTTATGGCAGAGGAAAATGCAGAGGTTCTTACGGAACAGCAATGTCCTGTGTGCAAGGCTGACAAAGCCACACTTACACAGCAGGAAAGAAAAATTCCTTTTGGAGACAGGGAAGTAACAGTTTTTCTTTATTCGCTGACCTGCGAAAACTGCAAGTATCACATCTCTGACCTGGAGTTTGCAGAGCAATTTCCGCCTGTGAAATACACCCTGGAAGTTGGCAGCGAGGAGGATATGAACATACGAATAGTCAAGTCTGCGGAGGGCATTGTTAAAATACCTCATGTCATCACAATAGAATCAGGCCCGCAGTCCCAGGGATACATCACAAACGTGGAAGGGCTGCTGAAAAGGGTAAAGAATGTAATAGAGCAGATGAGGGAGAATGCAGAGGATGAAAATGACAGGAAAAAGGCGAAGAACCTGCTGAAGAAAATTCAGAAGGCGATATGGGGCCAGGAAAAAATCAAAATAATCATAGAGGACAAGACAGGAAATTCCGTCATCATCTCTGATAAGGCTGTGAAGGCAAAGCTGTAGTTTTCTTTTTTATTAAACCTGCAAACAAGTCCTTGTAAAAGAACAGGTTGTAAAACAAGAACACAACTGTTGCAGATACCGCCCTGTTTGGCCCGGTATAAACATCAGGGTAAACCTGCCCAAAAGAATTGGCGAAAAACACGGCAGTCTTAAGATAAAAAGTTAGGAGGAAGGGAGCCACAATCAGGGCGAGAAGCACAAAAGTTACCTCCATCTTTATGACATAATGATTCACATCGGGCTTGGCGCCCTTTGTGATTGCAGAAAGCACCCAGCTGGTGATGGCAGCCACAGCAGCTATGAAAGCATAATAAACAAGGTGATGAGCCGGGTCATTCTCAAGCCAGAAAACCATGGCTGCAGGTATGAAAGTAAAAATATGCAAAAGCGCCAATGCTGATACAGCTCCTCTGTGCTGTGCAAAAACAGCCTTTATCAGGTCAAACATTTTGAAGCTCTTTTATCTTCCCGAAATCCAGCGCCTTCCCGTCCTCTGTTATCACCACTGCCCTGAACTCTCCTATGTTCTTTATGAAGGGGCTGAGCAGTTTTTCCTTGGCAACGTCCGGCCCTTCCAGCAGGGGATTGAAGGAAGGCATCACAATAAGGTTTTTCCTTTTGTATTTTCCGAACAAAAAACATTTGAATCTCTCAGACCTTAACCCTTCCTGTATGGAAATTGCGGGATGCTCGTGACCTATCACTATTGTCTTTACATCTTTAAGCTTTTCATTCCCAACAGCCTTGTGCCCGTGGATTACCAGGATATCTCCTAATTTCACATCTTCAACTATTTCAATGTTTTTCTTTTTGGCAATGGGGCCGAGAATGGTGTCGTGGTTTCCCTTCACCAGCAGAACTTTATCGCAGTGCTTCTCCAGCAGGTCCAGCAGCTGCAAGGAATGCTTCCATTCCTGCCGGGAGATTTCCCCGAACTCGTGCTTCAGGTCGCCATTGACAATTATTTTTTTGAATTTTTTATTTCCAAGGATTTTCCTGAGCCTTTTTTCAATCTCACCAAACTGCATCCTGGGAATCAAGACACCTTGCTTGTTGAGGGCTTCCTCGTATCCAATGTGCAAATCGCTGATGACAAGGATTTCTTTGCATATCAGCAGGCACAGGTCCCTGATTTCAATCATACTGCCCTGTAAGATGCTTGGTTTTAAAATATTTGCCAAACCCGGTTAAGTAAAGTTAGTTGTGTAGCTGTGTTAGCGCGCTCCGTTGGCATCGTGTTAAATGGTTCAGCGTCCGATTTATTTTGCATCTGACAGGTTAACCGCAGACTACGCTTGGCGCTAACACAGGCAAGCTGACTTAACCGCCAAACCCATAGTTTTATAAAACCTCCTGTCTTCCAGTAGGGCGGGTAAAACCCCGGCTGAGCTTCATCGGCCGATGTTGAACTGAGGTATGAAGAAATGCAATATGGAGAAGAAGATGGCCAATATGGCGGATTCAGGCCAAGAAACAGATTTGGAAACAATGACAGGTTCAGGCCTGTCAGAGTGGGCGAAGAATTGGATGTGACCATAGAGTCAGTAGGAGAAAAAGGGGACGGAGTGGCAAAGAAAAAAGGCTTTGTTATATTTGTCCCGGGAACCCAGCAGGGAGACACTGTAAGGGTAAGGATAACAAAGGTCTTCAGGAAGATGGCTTTTGCAGAAGTTGTAGGAGAAGCGCAGTCAACTCCCGAAGAAGAGCCTTCTGAACAGCCTGCTGAGGAGACAGAGCCGGAAGCTGAAGGTGAGGAACAGCCTGCTGAAGAGCCGGTTCAGGATGGAGCAGAGGACTCAGAGGAGTTCTAGAAATTTTAATTCTTTTTTTTGTTTTTATCAGCCTTGCGTCAGAAAGTTTAGACATATCAGGAAAGAAACCTTTGGTTTTAAAAATAAAAGGCTTTTAAAGGGTTTAAATGCCGGAAATCAGGTTTCACGGAAGGGGAGGGCAAGGAATAAAGATAATGGCCCAGATATTGGCAGATGCTTTCATAAAGCAGGGCAAGCACGCCCAGGCATTTCCCGAATTTGGCCCTGAAAGAAGGGGCGCGCCTGTGAAAAGCTTTGTGAGGGTCTCTGATGAAACCATAAAAACCCACGAGCCTGTGACATCCCCCTCGATTGTTGTGGTGCTTGACGATTCCCTGATGGAAATGCCAGAAATTTATCAGGGGCTTGGAGAAAAGGGGGTTTTGATTGTTAACACAAGCAAAAAAGCCTCAGCTTTCAGGGAAAAAACAAGGGCGTCTGTTCACACGATAGACGCCACCAGTATTGCTCTTGAAATCTTTGGCAAAAACATAGTGAATACTTCTATGCTGGGAGCATTAACCAAGGTTGCAGAATGGGAAAAGTCAGGGTTTTTGGAATTGAAATTATTGAAATGGGAGTTAAAGGAGTATTTCAAAAACAAAAAAGACATTAAGGTGGCTGAAAAAAACCTTCAGGCGTTTGAAACAGCTGCCAAGAAAATGAAAAATGATTAGGCAAAAAGGCTGGAAAGAGATCAGAAAGGCAGGGATTGCAGAGCCGGCAACTTCCTTGAAGTTCAGGACAGGGGAGTGGAAGGCCTTCAGGCCGGTTATAGACCAGGAAAAGTGCATCAATTGCCATAAGTGCATCATTTACTGTCCTGACCTGTGCATATCTGAAAAAGAAGGAAAGATAGTTGCTGATATGGACTATTGCAAGGGATGCAAGTTATGTGCGAAAGTCTGCCCTGTTAATGCAATCAAGATGGTAAAGGTGGAAAATGACTAAGAAAATGGGTATGACCGGGGCGCAGGCAGCTGCCCACGCAATGAGGCAGATTAATCCTGATGTTGCTCCTGTGTATCCAATAACTCCCCAAACACCTGTGATGGAAACCTTTGCAAAGTTTGTTGCAGACGGGGAGGTTGATACTGAGCTGGTGCGCGTTGAGAGCGAGCATTCCTCTATGAGCGCGGCAGTGGGGGCGAGCGCTGCAGGGGCAAGGGCCTGGACTGCCACCTCTGCGAACGGGCTGGCGCTTATGCTGGAGATACTTCCCATAGCCTCTGGGCTGAGGCTTCCCATAACAATGCACGTTGTCAACCGCGCATTGTCAGCCCCCATTAATATCCACTGCGACCATTCCGACAGCATGGCCTGCAGGGACTTGGGATGGGTGCAGATTTATTGCGAGAACAGCCAGGAGGTTTATGACAGCACCCTGCTGGCGCAAAAGATTGCTGAAAAGGCAGAGCTGCCTGTGATGGTTATGCAGGACGGCTTCATAACCTCGCACGCGCTTGAGGAAGTTGAGCTTCTGGAAGACCATACGGTAAAGAACTTTGTAAAGGAATACACTCCCGGGACAAGTTTGCTGAAGGAAAAAATAACATACGGGGCGTTGCAGCTTCCTGACTATAATTTTGAGACAAAGAGGCAGGTCGCGGAAGCCATTGAAAACGCAAAAAACGTTTTTATGGACATAAGTGCTGAGCTGTCAAGGCTGACAAACAGGAAATATCCTCTTTTTGAATCATATAATGCGGAAGATGCGGATTTTGTTCTTGTGGTTATGAACAGCAGTGCTGGCACTGCCAAGACAGTGGTGGACAGGTTAAGGAAAAAAGGCAAAAAAGTTGGCTTGCTGAAGCCTGTTCTTTTCAGGCCGTTCCCCTACGAGGAAGTCCGGAATGCCCTGGGGGGAAAGACAATAGCAGTGCTGGACAGGAGCGAGTCTTTCGGGGCAACCCCTCCCATCTGCGCGGAAATAAAAAACAGCCTTTTCAGCCTGGACAACGAAATCCAAAGCTGTGTTTACGGGCTGGGCGGAAGAGAACTGTTTGAGAAAGATGTTGAAGAGATATTTGATGACCTGGAAAACAGGAAAATTAACAATAAAATAAGATATGTTGGAGTGAGAGAATGAAATTCCACGAGCTGGAAGGGAAGGAGAAAAGGATTGTTTCAGGCCACAGGCTCTGTCCCGGATGCCTGAGCCCTCCGATAGTCAGGTGGATTCTTGCAGCAACAGACAAGGAGGTTGTTGTTTCCTGCGCAACCGGCTGTCTGGAAGTCGCAACAACAATATACCCCTACTCATCCTGGAACGTCTCCTTCATACACAATGCCTTTGAAAACGCGGCAGCAACAATATCAGGTGTTGAGAGAGCTTACAAGGTACTTAAGAAAAAAGGAAAGATAAGCAAGGAAGTCAAGTTTCTCGCGATAGGAGGCGACGGGGGCTCCTATGACATAGGCCTGCAGTCACTGTCAGGAGCAGCTGAGAGAGGCCACGACTTTGTCTATGTATGCTACAACAATGAGGGATATATGAACACGGGAAACCAAAGAAGCTCTGCCACTCCCTACGGCGCAAGCACCACAACCTCCCCTGCAGGAGGAGTTAAGAAAGGCAAGGAAAACTTCAGGAAGGACCTCACAGAGATAATGGCAGCGCACGGAATTCCCTATGTTGCCCAGGCCTCGCCTTCGCATCCCTTTGACCTGTTCAAGAAGGCAAAAAAGGCCTTTGAAACAAAAGGGCCTGCTTTCATCAATGTCATTGCGCCGTGCAACCAGTGGGGCATTGATACAGACGAGGGAGTGGATCTGGCGGATATGGCGGTGAAATCCTGCTTCTGGCCGTTGTACGAGGTTGAGAAAGGCAAGTATGCTGTTAACTTCAAGCCTTCCAAAAAAATCTCAATAAAAGAGTTTGCCCAGGCGCAAAAAAGATTTAAGCATCTGGATGGCAAGACACTGGAAAAACTCCAAAAACACGTTGACGAAAAGTGGAATTCCCTGTTGAGAAAGGAAAAGGAGATGAAGGATGAGCAGGAAAGGCAATAAGCAAGTCAAGGAACAGGTAGTGGACAAATTGTCAGCATTCATAACAGCGGGTTTTGCACTGGCAGCAGCACTGGCGTGGAACGAGGCAATCCAGCAGACCATCAAGAACATAGGGCTTGAGAAATACGGGCCTTTCTTTTACGCCGTAATAATAACGATACTTGCAGTGATTATGGCTGTGTGGATTGGCAGGATAGCTGGAAAGCTAAAGCAGTATGGATAAGCAATATTGCCTGGATGTGATTGGAAAAGCTTACGAGATTCTTAACAATTCCGACCAGTTTAATGAGAATGTTGTGACGAGAGAGCTGGAAATACTGGGGTGCAGGTTAACCCAGGAGCAGGAAGGGTTTTGCCTATTTAACAAAATAAGATTGCTGAGGGAGGGGGAAGAGGTATACAGGATAGAAAGGAAGGATGGGACAAGATTTGAATACTTCTTTGAGATATTGCGAAGGCAGTATGAAGGAGACAGGTTCAGCTTTTGCGAATACCTTGACCTTGCAGAGCATCTGGGAAGCCTGCCTGAGAGGGAAGATATATTAAGATGGTATCTAACACTGGCGGATATTGCAGATATGTATTCTGCTTATGCAGGAAGGATATTCGGCAATAACAAAGGCCCGCCTCTCGTGTCCAGCAAGGAGCAGGCATATGCCTGGATTGCGGACAGATTTGATAAAAAGATAATCATTCGGTAAGCTCGTCCACTTCCTTCTTGCCCTCTTCCATCTCCTTGACCTGCTCCTGGTCAAGCTTTAACAGAAGCGCCTGGAACTCTCCCACGTGGGTTTTTTCTTCTTTTGCAACATCAAGAAGAACCTTTCTTATGTTTTCATTTGTTGTCATTGCAGCCATTTGCTCGTAAAGACTTACCGCGTCAAGCTCTGCAATTATCCCAGCCCTTAGCACTTCCTTGTCAATGTCCTCTTTTTTAACATTCTCCAGGTTTATTGGTATCTTTGACAGCATTTTTTTTACCTCCTTAGTTTGGTTTGTAGTTTATCAATTGCTTCTTGAGCAGATGAATATAATCAAGCATATGCCTTGTGATAAGGAATTTTTTCTTGACTGTCTCGTGCCCCCTTCTTCCCATCTGCTCTGCTTTTTTGGGATGCTTCAGAAGATGTTTCACCTTTGAGGCGCAGTCGCTGATGGAATTTACCAGGTAGCCGTTATAATCGTTCTTGACCTGCAGGCTTATGCCTCCCACATTGCTTGCGACCACAGGTGTTCCTTTCCACATAGCCTCGCTCACTGTAAGGCCAAAGCCCTCCTTCAGGGATTTTTGTATGACGACCGAGGAAGCCCTTTGCAGGACATTCACTAAAATTTCATTCTCAAAGTTTATGATATGTATGTCCTCATCGCCTTTCACCATCTCAACTATCTCCTGGTAAATCTTCTGTCCTTCAGGATCATCCATTGCCATACTGCCGAGCAGTACGAGACGGCAGTCCCTCTCTTTTTTTACCTTCTTGTAAGCCTTGATCACTCCTATGGGATCTTTCCACTTGTCAAACCTTGATATCTGGCTGATGATTGGCTTGTCCCGGTCTATGCCAAACTTTTTCAGGTATTTCTTGATATCGCTTTCCGAAAGCTCCTTATTCTTGTTGCTCAGGGGATTGATGGATGGGTAAATTACTTCCTGGGGCACTTTTAGCTTTGACCTCTTGAATGTGTTTTTGCTCACGATTACCCTGTCATATTTGTGCACAAACTGCTTCAGGTAGTTCCAGACCTCCCTGTTGGTCCTGGAAATGTCGATATGGCATCTCCACATCCACGGCTGGGTTTTCCTGTAATTCTTTATCATCGGCAAAGGCTGCGGGTCGTGCACTATAATGCAGTCGTGGTGGGAAATGTGCGTGAACTTGGAATTCATCCTGTTCATTTTCTCATAAATCTTTTTCTTGAGATTGGTCATGTGTATCCTGTCGCCCTGAAGCGCGTTATGGAACTTTTTTGTTATGGTGAAGAAATCAGGATTTCCCTTAAGAAGCCTCCAGCCCGTGCTTATCCCGATGTCATTGAAAAGCGGGACAAGGCTTGTGAGCATTTCAGCAACGCCGCCCCCGTAATATGTGGAATTAAGATGGACTATGTGCTTTCCCACCAGGGGAGAAACCTCCTCCTCAACCTGCTTTATGACATTCGCACCCACTGCCTCCTCAAAATCCTTTAGCTTGTACATTATTCACTCATTAGCTCCCTGTGTTTTTAAATTTTAAGGTTTTGCGCAGAACACATTAACTAGCGCCAAAACTTTTATAAAGATCAGCCAATCTTTCCAAGATATGGCCAAACCCAAAAAAGAAGAAAAATCCTCGGAATCAGAGCTTAAGGACACCTTAAGCAAGGAACTGCCCGCTGAAACTCTGGAGAAGGCAGGCGTTCCCAAGGAAGTGCAGGACAAGCTGAAGCAGATAAGGGAAAAGCTGGACAAATTTTCCAAGGAAGTCAACAAAAAGTTCGGCAAATACATTATGGGCGTTTCCCTGCTGCCTCCCCTTACTGAAAAAGAGCAGGAAGAGGTAAAAAAGCACGAAGGGGAAGAAGCTGCAAAAAAAGCAAAGGAAAAGATAAACATACTTGTCCTTGTTGATGACACTGACTCAAAAATAAGCAAGCAGGAACTTATACAGAAGCTTACAACGATAATGAATAAGGTTGCTGACGATATTGACAAGAAGTTTGCACCCCAGCCCCTGCTTCTTTCAGAGGTCTGGCAGTCGTGCTATGATGCAAAATATGACCTGCTGAGAACCATTGCAAACTCCGCGCCTGTTTATGACAAGGGAATGCTTTCAGCAATCAAGATTGCCGAAGTCCACAAGAGGATGGTCCTGGAAAAGTTCGAGAAATACATTGTGGCGTATGTTCTTGCAGGCTCCCTCGTCCAGGGCAAGGCAACGCCTGAATCAGACGTAGACGTTTTCATAGTAATTGACGATACTGACGTCAAGAAGATGACCAGGGCTGAGCTGAAAGACAAGCTCAGGGCCATAATAATAGGAATGGGAGTCAAGGCAGGAGAGCTGACAGGCATAAAAAACAAGATTAACATACAGGTTTACATATTGACGGATTTCTGGGACTCAATAAAAGAGGCACACCCTGTAATATTCACCTTCCTCAGGGATGGCATTCCATTTTATGACAGGGGAATATTTATGCCCTGGAAACAGCTGCTGAAAATGGGCAGGATAAAGCCCTCTTCAGAAGCCATTGAGATGTACTTAAGTTCAGGCGAACAGCTGGTTAAGAGGATACAGCTGAAGCTGAATGATATTGGGATAGAAGACCTGTTTTACGCTTTGCTCACCCCGTCGCAGGCCGCTCTTATGATGCACGGCATTCCGCCTCCAACCCCCAATGAAACTCCCAGGCTGCTGAGGGAAATATTTGTCCAGAAAGAGAAGCTGTTTGAGGAGTCCTATGTAAACATACTTGAGAAAGTCATCAAGATAAGGAAGTCAGTGGAGCACGGGACAAAGAAGAATATTTCAGGAAAGGAGATAGACCAGCTGTTGTCCGACGCGGACAAATACCTCTCCAGGCTTAAGAAATTGTTTTCTGAAATAGAAAAGAGAAAGGAGGCTGAAAATGTTGTGCAGGTTTATGACACTGCAACCTCACTGGTGAGAGATGCGCTGAGGCTTGAAGGCATAGAGAGAGTGAAGGACGGGGAGCTTGCAAATATGTTCAAGAACGCGCTGGTGGAGACAGGCAAACTGCAGGAAAGACTATTGAGAAGCTTCAAGGACTTGCTAAAGGCAAAGAAAGACTATGATTCCAAGAAACTGACAAAGACAGACATACAAAAAGTAAGAAAATCAGCAAGCCCCTTCATCAGGGAGATGATAGAATACATCCAGAGAAAAAGAGGCAGGGAGCTGGAAAGGGCAAGGATAAGGGTTAAGTACGGCGGAAAATACGGAGAGGTAGTCATCCTTGACGAGAATGCTTACATTATCGAGGACCTGGATGCGAAGGAAAAGAAGGTGCAGAAGGCTTCCATAACCAAGGAAGGCGGAATATCAAACATCAAAAGCTCATCTTATGAGGAATTTGAGAATGCCATGATGAAAATGCAAATGCCGCCAAAGGTATTCATAAAAGAAAGGCTTTTTGAGGATATGAAGGAAATATTCGGGGAGAATGTTGAGATTCTTGTCAATTACTGAAACTTGTCGTACTTGAAATTCTTGTATAGAATGCCTGCCACAGAGTCGTGTCCCCTGTGCTCAAACATGTCAAGGATTGTCTGCTCAAAAAATCCAAGAACCTCCCTTTTTCCGAGTGTTATAACCTCTTTTCCGAGCCTTGTTGAGAAGTAGGAGAGATTGCAGGAATCTGATATGAAAGGATAAAATGATTTCCCCTTTTCCAGGTTGTCCCCGATGGGAAGCTGGTTGCAGGCAGCAAAAATTCTTTCAGTTACCTCATTTTCCTTTCCTTTAAGCAAGGGAATTTCTCCCTCGCAAGTCTGCTCAAGCTCAAACCTTGTTACAGCATCCAGGTTTCCGGCTCTCCCTTCCTCAAAATTCCCATTGTAAACTTTTTCCTCCCAGCTGTCCCTGTAGGGAATTGGAATGCTCTGCTGTGCAAGAAATATCCATAGATGCGAGAAAAGGGTTGGCCTGTAGGAATAGTCCGCGATAATCCTCCTGTCCTGGTCAGCTTCCTCTTCAACAGGCTTCTGAACCAGCCTGATATCGCCTGTGCCCTGGACAGCCTCAAGCTCTGTCACCACTCCCTTAACATTATTGTTTATTCTCAGCATACCAAAAATAATATTACTGAGTTTAAAAGTTTTTCTCTTTAAAATGGTAACAAAACAGCAAATTTATAAGCTTTTATTTTTTATAGCAAATTAAAATGCAGGACGGCCTTGGAAAAGAAACAAAAAGGGAAAAAATAACAGATATGCTGGAGAAGGTTGGGAAATATTTCCAGGAAAAAAGATTTGTTTCTGATGTGGAAATTTATCAGGGCAATGATGTCCACGCCTTTTACAGGCTTGCAAACAACTTTTCACAGGTTATGCACGTTCAGGGCTATCCAGGCATCAGTCCTGACAGCGAAGCTTATTTCTGGGCAAGGTTGATGGATTATGCCAAGATGATGGAGCTCAGGAAAAATCCCAACATCTCAGTTGGGAATGAGCACGAGGCTACGATCAGGATGTTCTCAAGACCTGACCAGGGTTTTCTCAGGATTCCTTATGACAATTCGAAAGCACTTGAAGAAGTGCTGGAAGATGCCTGCCCTGAATTAAAATCTTAATACACTATATGCGCAAGCTATTTAAAACGAATTAATTTGTTTCAAGCGATGAACACCGGCTATCGTGTCTGCGATGCAATGACCCAGCGCCCTATTTCTGTGGAGCACGATACGTCCATCGTTGAATGCGCAAGGATAATGGCTGAAAATCACGTTGGCTCCCTCATTGTCAAGAAGGCAAACAGGCTGGTTGGCTTGCTGACTGAAAAAGACATAGTAAGGAAAGTCATCGCGCCAAAACTGGAGCCTTCAAAACTGCTGGCAAGCGAGATTATGGAGAAAAAATTCCCAACCATCAGGCCGGAAAAGGACATTTCAGAAGCAATCCAGATAATGGGAGAGAAGAATGTAAGGCACCTGCCTGTGATGAACAAGAAAACCATGGTTGGTTTCTTGACAGGAAAGGACATACTGAAACTGCAGCCAAACCTTTTTGACATTCTTGCTGACAAGATAGAATTAAGGGAGTGGGAGAGAAAAGCAAGCTTAAATTATTAATGACCACAACCAAACTTTTCATTCAGTCTGAGCACAACATTGTCAAAGCTTTTTCCCTCTGTTGGCTGGATATTATGCCCTTCTTTAAGCAGCAGCGGAGTGCCTGCCATAATTATCATTCCCAAATCAAGCAGCAAGAAAGGATTTTTGCTGTCCCAAGATTTATATTGAATAAAATTGCTTTCCTCTATTTCCCTTTTTCTCTTAACAATGTCATTAAAAAGATTTGACACTCTTGGCCTCCTGCCAGAATATTCTGCAATAAGCATTGCGATGCCATCAAGAGGCTGTGCTGCAAGGTTTCCAATCACCTGCAACGGCTTTTGAGCCATTATTGCCATCCCCAAATCAAAGCATGAACCATTGCTTGAAGGGTTATAGAATATTTTGACCAAGTCAGATTCTTTCATTGCATTCTTATGGGAGTAAACAATTTCAGTTCCCACAGGGTCGCTTTGGTCAACATCCCTTGGGGGATAATGGACTTTGTGCCCCAAATCCTCCATAAGAGCTACTTGCCTATCCAGAAAAGATGCTTCTTCTTCACTTACTCCCCTCACAGGGCAGACAAGATAAATGTTCATTCCCACTGCAAAATAGTACTTATTTATATAATTTAGTTTGAGAAACTTTTATAAACAAATTTACATTTAAAAACAGCAATGGTCAAGAGAAAGGATTCTGTAGGTGAAAAAATAGGTGAGATATTATATGCAGGAGAGTTTGATTATGAAAAGGTATACCTTTCTATTTACAACTGGCTAAAGAGCAAGCGCTATGAAGTGCAGGAAACCTACAAGCACAAAATGACTCCCAAGGGAGTGGAGATAGAGCTGTCGCTGAAAGGCTCAAAGAAAGTCACAGAATTCAGGAAGAACAAAATTGAAGTGCTGTTCAAAGGCTGGGACGTCACAGAACAGGAAGTGATGAAGGAAGGCAAAAAGCAAAAGCTAAATAAAGGAAGGCTCAGAATAACATTATCGTGGACCTTGCAGATGGACTACAGCTCCAAGTATGACAAGTCGGAATTTTGGGTGAGATTGTTTAACATGATGGTTTACACGTTTTTGTACAAGAAGATGGTACTGGACTGGGCAGGCTCATTAGTGGCAGAAACTTACAATCTTCATACCACTATCAAAAAGGCCCTGGGTATGGAATGCAGTTATTCGGCGTGGTGAAAAATGGCAGAGAAACAGGAAGTAGGCTCAACATCAGTGCAATATGAAGGGATCTTTGATGTTTATGAATTATACAAGATCCTGGACGACTGGCAGAAGAAAAACAATTATGACAAGACAGAAAAGGAAAGCGTTGAATTTGTCAAGCCCGAGGGCAAGTACATAGAGCTGCATCTTGAGCCCTACAGGAAAGAAACAGACTACGTGAAGTTTGTCGTAAAGATAGACATGATTATGGAGAATGTCAAGGACATTGTCATAGAGGTGGATGACGAAAAAAAGAACATAAATGAAGGCAAGGTTTCAATCAACTTCGAATCCTGGCTTATAAGCGATTATGAAGAGGCGTGGCACACAAGGCCCGGAATATATTTCCTGAGAGTGCTTGTTGACAAGTACATCTATAAAATTTACACCGGCAAGTTCGCAGGCAAGCTGAAACAGGAGATGAATGACCTTGTAACACAGGCCAAGTCCTTTCTCAACCTTTACAAGTACCAATAGCCAGAGTATAAACAGTATATATTTTGAAACCAACAAGCTTAAAAAGGAACTTTAGATTTTTATTTCAAGGGTTGGACTTAAAAATGGTCATTAATGCTGTGAAGAAAAAGGCAATATGCACTTTATTGCAGAAGGCGACTAACCTTTCTGATGCCAGGCTGATAAAAATAACTCATTTTCTTGAAAAATTTGGCAACCAGGCCAGCAAGGATGCTGTTAAGGCAGTAAGGTCAATGATTGAGGACAATACTGCAGGCTACAAGTTCATAAGGCGCCTGATAGAAAATGTCCATCCCCTCTACAAGAAAAAGATAATTGAGAACCTTGTGGTGCAGGGCCTGATATTGAACTCAAAAAAGAAAGACAAGGAGCAGCAAGAAGGAGGGACTGTTCCCACAACTGTTCTTATAAGTCCCACAATGAGATGCAATCTCAACTGCATAGGTTGCTATGCAAGCGAATACACAAGGAAAGATGATCTGTCTTTTGAGCTGGTGGACAGGATAGTTTCAGAAGGCAAGCAAATGGGGGTTTCATTTTACACCTTCCTCGGAGGGGAGCCTTTTGTGTGGCCGCATCTTTTTGACATATTGAAGGAGCACAAGGACGCCTTTTTTCAGGTTTACACCAACAGCACATTAATAACAGAGGAAACAGCAAAAAAACTTCTAAAGACAGGCAACGCGATTCCAATCCTGAGCATTGAGGGCTATGAGGAGAAAACAGATGAAAGGAGGGGCAAAGGCACCTACAAAAAAATAATGAAGGCAATGGACATACTGAAAAAATACAGAATACCTTTCGGCTTCTCAGTGGCAGTGACCAGGAAAAATGCGGAGCAGGTCAGCAGCGATGAATTCATAGATTTCATGATAGAGAAAGGGGCATATTTGGGATGGTTCTTCCTGTATATGCCTGTGGGCGCCAGGCCGGACCCAAAACTTATGCCTACCCCCAAGCAAAGGCTTCATCTTTACAGGAGGGATGTGGAGATAAGAAAAACAAAACCCCTTTTCATAATAGATTTCTGGAACGACGCTCCCTGGGTAGGTGGATGCATTGCAGGCAGGGAGTATGTGCACATAACCTGCAAGGGCGACATAGAGCCCTGCATATTCACGCACATGACAGTTGACAACATAAAGAACAAGTCATTGAGGGATGTTGTGAATTCTGATTATTTCAAGGGGCTGAGAGCGAGGCAGCCCTATCACGAGAACCAGTTCCTGCCCTGCCAGTGGATAGACCACCCAGAGGTGAGCAGGGAGATGATGAAAGAGCACAAACTCAAGCTTACCCATCCGGGAGCAGATGACCCAATTGCAGACACCAAAGTAAGAAAGGCAATAGATGAGTATTCAAGGGAAGTCAGAAGATTATACAAGCCCGTCTGGGAGAAAAGTGATTTCTACAAGAAGCTGGTAAAGGAAGAGAAAATAAAGCCAAAAGCCAAAAAGACGGGAACAGCGGCAAAAACTGCCAAGAAGAGGAAAAGAAAATAATTTCTTAAAAACAAGGAAACCTTTTTATATTTGATATTTTATGATTAAAGCGAGCTTATGTCAACAGAACCTGAAAAGCAAAAACGGGCCAATAAATGGAAAGGAACTGCATATGCCGGCCTTTGCGGAGCCAGTGTTTTCGCAGCATTCAGCAGGACAAGTGCCGACAGCCAAAAATTTGCTGAAGAGAATGCATTCTTTAAGAAGGCTGTGTCCTCTGTAAATTATTCAATGAACCTGCCCAGGGTAAACAAGGACTCGTTGAGAGAAGTGCAAAAAGACCTGGGATACCTTGCAGGGCATCTTGACGAGAAGGGGGCTGAGTCAGTGTTCCTTGACCAGGCCCGCATAACAGACCTTCTGGCTTTGTACAGGAAGGATGATGAAGTTTATCAGGATGTTGCAAACACCGTCCTGATTGAAACAAACAACAGGCTGAATTCATTGTACAAGGAAACCAGGGAAAACCATCTGGAATCAGCCATACTGCCAAGTTCACTGCTGGCGTTCTGCGCACTTGCCTGTGCGGGAATGGCTCTGAAAAAATTCTACAGGGCAGTCCGGCCAAGGAAAAGGGAAAACACGTTGCCGGCTTATTTGTAACCCTCTTGGATAACGCAAAAATTCTTAAAGGGTTTTAACCTACCTATATTTGGTGGGGAGTAATTAAAAATATGACTCCCGCAAATAAAATAACACCAACCTTTGCAGAAATTCTTGGATTACTGTGTGCTGAAGGGTGTTATATCACGAGGCGAGTTGGGGAACAGATAAAGGCAAAAGGAGGTTCTACAAAAACCATAAACCGGTATAGAATTTTATAATAAAGACAAAATTTTAGTGGAGCACTTTCAAAAGTTACTTATAAAAAATTTTGGATATTCTCAACAAACCTGCTTGGCATAAAGCAAGTAGCTAAGACTCTATATGATTTAAATATAACTCACACTTTTCCTAAGCCTGAAATTAAAAAGAACAGAAAGCCTATTTACTGCTTGAAAGTTAGAAGGAAGGAAAAAGAAAACTTTTTAAAGCTCATAAAACCAGTTTCTAAGAAGCCAGGCGCCTGCGGGGGTAAAGGTCAAGCATGAGCTTTTCCTTCCTTAGAGCAAAGCCTGGTCAACAAGAATCGCAGAGTGCCAAAAACCTGCGGTTTTGGACTAAATGCGCAGGACTTAAGAAATGGGACAACCATCATAGGAGATGGATTAAGATATCCTGTCCCTTAGTGGGTCCGAGGGTTCGAATCCCTCCCCCCGCATACAACTCAGCAACCTTCAGATTATGAAGGAGTTGCCGTGAGCAGGCTTTACGCCTGCTGTTGAGCTGATAAGAGCTAAGCTCTTATCTGAAGTGGGAGGAGGTTTTATTACCGCCCCCCGCACGCAATTCGGCAATGCGATTTGCCCCTGTAGCTCAGCGGTAGAGCGCTACCTTGGTATTTCAAACTTGTTTGAATGCTTCAAAAAGGTAGAGGTCGCGAGTTCAAATCTCGCCAGGGGCTTGATACCACGTGCTAATAGCAAAAAACTAAAACTTTAAAAATCCGGGACAATTCAGGCATTTAATGACAAGATATTTCACAGGCATAAACTCAGTTTCATTTCTTGAAGCATTTAATCAGCATAAGGAAACCCTTGACAAGAGGCTGATTGAGGGAGTTCAAAACCCTGAGAAAATCTGGCTTGTTGCAGACCCTTTCCTGCTGAATCTGAACAGCAAGACAACCCTGTTAAGGCATAAAAGTTCTGCCCGCCAGGCTGTGGAATTATCAGGAAAGCACGGGGGCTTCCCCCTTGTTATTGAGTGCGGACTGAAGCCTTATTCCCTGTGCCAGATAGAAGGACACCCCTGCTGGTTCATTTATGAAGGCCCAGAAGTGAGGATAAGGAATATTTACAGGGTGAAAAAGCAATATTCCCTGGGAAAAACAGACCTGGCATTTGCCCTTGCCAGAACAACACCAGAACAGGTAAGAGCATTACATTTATAAATCAAATCTTCAGTAAACCTCCTATGGTACTGGAAAAGCTGGGGGACAGCCTGAAAAGCTCCCTGAACAAGATTACAGGGGCTGTTTTTGTAGATGAAAAACTGGTAAACGAGATTGTCAAGGACATACAAAGGGCGCTTCTGCAGAGCGATGTCAATGTAAAGCTGGTGTTTGAGCTCACAAAGTCAATAAAGGAAAGGGCTCTCAAGGAAAATCCACCTGCAGGGCTCTCAAAAAAGGAGCAGCTGATAAAGATAGTCTATGATGAGCTTGTGAAATTTCTTGGGGAGGAGGAGTCAAAGATTGAGATCAAGAAAAAGCCATACAAGATCATGCTTGTGGGCCTGTTCGGTAACGGAAAGACAACAACAGCGGGCAAGCTTGCAAAATATTTCATGAAAAGGGGGCACAAGGTCGCCCTGGTTGGGCTGGACGTGTGGAGGCCTGCTGCTTATGAGCAATTGGTGCAGATGGGAAAGATGGTAAATGCGCCGGTGTTCGGCAGCCCAAAGGAAAAGGACCCGCTCAAAATTCTCAAGAGCGTTGAACCTGACCTGAAAAAGTTTGACGTTGTCATTTATGACACTGCAGGAAGGGATGCCCTTTCTGATGACCTGATAAAGGAATTGAACAAAATCAACAAGGCAGTCAAGGCAAATGAGAGATGGCTGGTCATAGGGGCTGACGTGGGGCAGGCAGCTGAAAAGCAGGCCCAGGCATTTCACGACACTGTTGATGTCAACGGAGTGATAATAACAAAGCTGGACGGAACTGCAAAGGGAGGGGGGGCCTTGGCAGCGTGTGCAGTGACAGGAGCTCCTGTGAAATTCATAGGGGTCGGCGAGAAGGTTGACGATTTTGAAAAGTTTGACCCCAAAAGGTTTGTCGGCAGAATACTCGGAATGGGGGACTTGGAATCGCTGCTTGAAAAGGCAAGGGAAATAATTCCTGAAAAGAAGGCAGAGGACCTGGGCAAAAAAATGCTCAAAGGAGAGTTCAATCTTGTTGACCTTTACGAGCAAATACAGGCAATGTCCAAGATGGGACCGTTGTCAAAGGTTGTTGAGATGATTCCCGGCTTTTCCCAGATGAAGCTTCCCAAGGAAATGCTCAATGTCCAGGAAGGCAAGGTGAAAAAGTGGAGATATCTTATGGATTCCTGCACAAAGGAGGAGCTGGAAAACCCAGACATAATCACAGGGGGCAGGATAGAAAGGATTGCAAAGGGAGCTGGAATGCCCACGAGCGAATTAAGGGACTTGCTGAAGCAGTACAAGCAGACCAAGAAGATGATGAAGACAATGAAAGGGGGCAATATGGAGAAGATGATGAAAAGGCTCGGCGGAAAGATGCCCAAGATGGGATGATGAAAACAGGAACACTCTGCTACGTAAGAAAAGATGGAAAAACACTGATGATTCACCGCAACAAGAGAGAAGATGATTTCCATTACGGCAAGTATGTTGCACCCGGCGGAAAAAACGAGCCCGGAGAGAGCGACGAGGACTGCGCAGCCAGGGAGGTGCTGGAAGAGGCAGGAATAAAAATAAAACAGCTTGTCCCGAAAGGCACAGTAATCTTCAGGAACAAGAACAGGATTTTCAGTAACAACATAACAGAGGAGGATTACAGGGTTGCTGTTTTCATCGCAGGGGAATTTGAAGGCGAGCCAAAAAAGGAGTGCAGGGAAGGCACACTTGAGTGGATAGCTGACGAGGAACTTACTGACCTGCCAATGTGGGAAGGCGACAAGCTATTCACAGGATGGCTGAACCAGCCCAAATATTTCAATGCAGAACTGTTCTATGAGGACAAGAAACTGGCTGACCATACAGTGATATTTCAATAAGTTTATAAAACCAGCAATTAAAAATTTTCCTTAAATGAACAAAAAAGAGCGAATACTTCTGGAATTGTTTCATAAACATTTTAAATAAAGGCATTTTAACCAGTTTTATGCAGAGAAGGTTCAGGGTTACAGTCATGGGAGGGGGAACTGGCTCCTTCACTATGCTTACTGGCCTGAAGAATTATCCCGACCTTGACCTGACCGCCATTGTTGCCATGACCGATGACGGGGGTTCTACAGGCGTTTTGAGGGATGAAATGGGAGCTTTACCTCCTGGGGACAGCCGCCAGTGCCTGGTGGCCCTTTCTGAATCGGAAAATATATGGAGAGAATTGTTCAATCACAGGTTTTCTAAAGGCTCGCTGGAAGGGCAGAGCTTTGGCAACTTATTCATTTCCGCCTTGGAGCAGATAACGAACTCTTTTGAGAAGGCTTTGGAACTGGCAGGGGAAATTCTTAAGGCGAGAGGAAGGATCATTCCTGTAACTCTGGACGATGTGAAACTCACGGCAAAAACCACTGGGGGAGAATACATTTTCGGGGAGCACAAAATAGACCTTAAAACGAAACCCATAAAATCTCTGCATTTTAAACCAGAACCTTCGCCAAATCCTGAAGCCATAAGAAAGATTTTGCAGAGCGACCTGATAGTGATAGGTCCGGGGGATGTTTATACCAGCATCCTCCCCAATCTGATGGTGAAAGGAATAGCAGACGCCCTGAGACATTCAAAGGCAAAAAAGGTTTACGTCTGCAATATAATGACCCAGAAAAATCACACGCACAATTTTAAAGTTATTGATTTTGTGAACATATTTGAGAAATACTTGGGGAAGGACGTTTTTGATTATGTTACCTACAACACAAGGGAGCCGCATGAAGATTTTTCGAAATCTTACGCTCAAGAGGAGGAATACCCTGTCAAGTATGATATTAATAATTTTTCAGGCAAAAAGATTCAATTTGTAGGGAGGGATTTGCTGAGTGAGAAAATACCCAAAGTCAAAAAAGGGGATAAACTCAAAAGAGCTCTTGTCAGGCACGACCCGTTCAAGGTTTCTTCTTTGATCTACGATATCTTAAATAATAATCTTTAAAAAGCCTCAAAAACAACTTAGCTTAAAATGTTGGAAATATGGCTTTATTCAATTCTTAGTGTTGTCATTGTCAGCCTCATCTCCATTATTGGAGTGTTCACTTTGGCCCTTAACCCAAAAACCCTTAACAAAATCATCATCTATCTTGTCAGCTTTGCAGCAGGCGCGCTTTTCGGAGGGGCTTTTGTCCATCTCATTCCCGAGGCTTTTGAGAAGACAAGTTCCCTGACGGTCTCAATAGGCGTCTTGTCAGGCATTGTTGTTTTCTTCATAATGGAAAAGTTCATTCACTGGAGGCACTGCCATATGCCCACTAACAAAAAACACAAGCACCCTGTCGGTTTCCTGAATCTTTTCGGCGACGGAATCCACAATTTCGTAGACGGCGTGATAATAGCCGCGGCTTATCTGGCAGGCATTCCCCTGGGGTTCATTGCCACAATCGCTGTAATCCTCCACGAGATACCGCAGGAAATAGGGGATTTCGGAATTCTGCTGCACGCAGGATTCTCAAAGAAAAAGGCGCTTATGTTCAATTTTATCTCAGCCTTGCTTGCAGTGGCGGGCGCTGTTGTCGCGCTGATAATAGGGGCAAGAGCAGAGCAGATAGCCCTTTTTTTCCTGCCCTTTGCAGCAGGCGGTTTCATATACATTGCCGGGGCTGATCTGATTCCTGAAATACACAAGGATGTTTGTGCAAAAGGCTTCACCACAAGGGCCTTTTGGCAGTTCATAACATTTTTGTTAGGAATAGTAATAATGTTCTCTTTAATATTAATAGAATAAAAAAATAAAAAATTAAGCGGTTAATCCCACTGTGAAGGCTCCCAAAGTGCCTACAACAGCAATTGCAATTATTACAAGTATGACACTTATCACAAGGGTGACTATACCCAGGATAAGCCCTGCAATTGCCATTCCTCTTCCTGGTTCTTTCTTGGAAAGGCTCAACCCGCTGAAAATTAAGGCCAGAATCCCAAGAATAAAGTTCAGGATTGGCACCCAGGAGAAAATAACACCAACAATCCCAAGAACAAGCCCTGCAATTGCTTTTCCTTTGTTCTCCTTTGCCATGATAAAAACCTCCTTGGTTAGTGGTTTTGAAGGTTTTCTTTTTAAATGTTTCTAGAATTAAGCGTTAGGAGGGCGCTCTTTCTCTTTTTGCTCATTAGGTGTCTTGACTTCTTCTTTTGGGGGCTTTTTCTTAACGCCCTTGGCCCTCTGCTCCAGTTTCTTTTCTTTCTCTGCTCCTTTCCTGGCCTTTTCTTCCTTTATCTTTTCAGTTTTCTCCTCAAGCTTCTGGAACTCCCTCTCCAGCTTTTCCTCTCCTTTCCCGATTTCCTCTGGCTTCTTTTCTTTTTCCTTCTTCTCTGTCTTTTCTTCTTCTTTCCCAGCTTCTTCCTCTTTTTCTGCTTCAGGTTTTTTGCCTTTTTTCCTTTCCTTTTCCATCTGCTTAAGCTCTTCCTCTGTCAATGGCTTTTCGTACTTGAAGCCGGACAGTTCAGCATAAACCTTTCCATCATCCTCCTTCACCACGTCAACTTTAACATGGTGAGGCGGGTTCTTTATTCCCCTCTCCCAGATTTTTTCATTCAGCCGTTTTCCAATATAAACATCTTCTGATTTCATATGCCTCTGAAGAAATCTCTTTAAGGCGCT
Organism: uncultured Methanosarcinales archaeon; assembly: GCA_964485195.1. GTDB lineage: Archaea > Nanobdellota > Nanobdellia > Woesearchaeales > CAIVOO01 > CAIVED01. The sequence continues at coordinate 40,789 of CAZAIK010000005.1, read as the reverse complement.
TACAGCTGTCTTGGCTCTCTTGTATCTCGGAGCTCTCAAGAATTCTTTCCTTAAAGGAATGTTATATGTTCTTTCAACTGCCATTTTCAAGCCTTGGTCTTTCTTCTTCTCCAGCTTCTCTTAACAGTGGTTAGCCTTGCAGGATGTATCTTTCTTCCTGTCCCGAACACGCGCGGAATCAGCCAGAAAGGCGCCCATTTGGTCTGCCTGCCGTGCTTGGCCAGCCTTTTCTTCCTGCTTGCGTGAATGTATCTTGCCATTTTTACTCCTTTTTCTGCTCAATTGAGGAAGCGGTCTTGTCCAGCAAGGAAACACCTTTCGGAGTTGCCACCCTTCCTTTATGCCCTTTCTTGCTGGTCTGGGAAGCAAGCCCTGCCTTTTCCAGCTGCTGCAACACCTTCCTTATTATGTTACCAGAGCCTTTCTTGAATGTGGGAGGCTGATAACCCCTTCCCTTCTTGCCGCCGTAAAGAGTCCTCAGCTTCGCAGTCCCCACTGGGCCCAGCAAATAGAGCTTCCTGAGCACAGCTGCCGCCCTGGTAAACCACCACTTGTCGCTGTTTACAGGCGGCCTTTCCTTGTGCACGCCCGTCTTGGCGAATTTGGCCCATTCAGGAGGGCTCATTTCAGGCATTTCAGACAGTTTCTCAGCTGTCCTCTCTATGAGCTCGTTCGGGTCTGTATCATAAACATTTGTCATTTCTTCACCTTCTCATTTGCAACTCTGAGAACCTCTAAACCCTGAATCTGTGGAAAAAGAGGGTGTTTATAAAGGTTTTGTATATCCGCTACCTCTTCAAGGAGCCTGCTAACTTATCCTCAAGCGCCCCCTTTCTGGTGGTTATGCATATGTTCCCTGAAGACCATCGCTTGTATTCCTCTTCATCAAGCCCCATTGTTCTCCATATTCCCACTTCTCCTGTGAAAATCAAATGCGCCAAACCTTCTCTCATTTGTACAAAATCGTCAGTCACCCTGTATTGCCTGGGATTCCTGCTGCGGTAAAAGGCCCTGACTATGCTGAAGGGAAAAATATACAGTGAGCGCAAGTTCAGGGCATTTCTCAAATCCTCCTTTGAAGGATACTGTTCAAGCATACCCTCTGTTATTGAATGATAGGCAAAGGCGTAAAACCTTCTCATAGATTCGTCTTCAGAAAACCTTGACAGCTGATTTCCCTTTACAACCCCGCCGTTATTGTAAGCAGAGGCCTTGACTTCAACGACAAAGGAATTGTCCTTCGCTATCAAGTCAGGTTTTTTCCCTTCTGCAGGAGAATCCTGCCTTTCCAAACCGAATAATTGTGCAACTTTCTCTTCAAAAAAATCCCCGACAACCAATTGCGGACTGTACATTGTAATTTAGCTTTTCCTGCTTTTTACCTCAGGGGATTTCAGCATCTTCATTTTTTACAAATAATTTTTTTTAGGTATAAAAAGGTTGTTGTTTCGTCTCTATTCGGAAATTTTATAATATGCAGGATATTTTATCTTAGCAGAGAGGGGGTAATATGCCTGTGAGGAAGTGTTCTAACGGAAAGTGGAGAATCGGCAGCGGAAAATGCATTTACAGCACGAAGAAGAATGCAGAAAAGGCGTACAAGGCATATCTTGCCAAAAAACATTCAAAGGGCAAATGAAAACTTTTGTTGGCTGTTCCGGATGGCAGTATGACCATTGGAAGAAAAGGTTTTATCCTGAAGGCCTGGCGAAGTCAAAATGGCTGAAACATTATTCTGAAACTTTCAATTCTGTGGAGGTAAACGCCACCTTCTACGGCTCAATAAAAGAAAAAACATTTTCAAAATGGCACGATGAAGTGCCTTCTGGTTTCAAGTTCACGCTTAAGGGGAGCAAGTGGGTAACCCACATAAAAAAACTGCACGATGTCAGGAAAAGCCTGGAAAGATTTTACAAACCAACAAAAGCATTAAAGCAAAAACTGGGATGCTGCCTGTGGCAGCTGCCACCCTCTCTTGAAAAAGATGTTAAAAAGCTGAAGAAATTCTGCAATGACCTGGACAGCAGGAAGAACAATGTGATAGAATTCAGGCACAAATCCTGGTTTTGCAAGGAGATTTATGAAATCCTGGATGAAAACAACGTGGCTTTCTGTGTTGTTTCAGCCCCGAACCTGCCTGATATCGTTAAAAAAACATCAAACATTCTTTATTTAAGGTTCCACGGGAAAAAACACTGGTACAAGGATTCCTATTCAGAAAAGGAGCTGGAAAGATGGGAGGGATTGATTAAGAAAACAAGAGCAAAATATGCATATTGCTATTTCAACAATGACCTTCTTGCCAGGGCCCCTAAAAATGCAAAAATGTTGGGTGAAATGCTGAAATGAAAAAACTGGAAGCCCTGAACAGAAAGATAAGGCATTGCAGAAAATGCAGGCTGTGGAAGAGTAACGCAGTCCCCGGAGAGGGTTCGGAAAACGCAAGAATAATGCTGGTAGGGCAGAATCCCGGAAAGGAGGAGGACAAAACAGGCAGGCCCTTCGTGGGAAGGGCAGGGAAATACCTTGACAAAGTGCTTGAAAAAAACAATGTTGGCAGGGAAAAAATCTTCATAACCAGCGTAGTGAAGCACAAAACCCCTAGCAATAGAAAACCTAAAAAAGACGAGATAAAAGCCTGCCTGCCTTATCTTTTGGAGCAGGTTAATGTAATAAAGCCAAAAACAATAGTTCTGATGGGAGAAGTTGCCTGGAGCACTCCGGAAGTCAAAGGTGTAAAATACATCAAAACATACCATCCCGCAGCTGCAATGCGCTTCCCGAAGATAAAAGAGAAACTTGAAAAGGACTTCAGAAAGATAAAGCTTAAATAAAAAGAAGCATTAACCATAAAAATGCCGGAATTGCCTGACGTGGAAAGCTTCAGGAGATACTGCAGCTCCAAAATCCTGAGGAAGACCATTGAGAACGTGCAGGTTAAAGTCAGGCAAATATCTGAAGTCCCGGAAAAGGAGCTTCAGCAAAAACTGAAGAACAGGAAGTTCACCAACACATACAGGCACGGCAAGCACCTGTTCCTGAAGACAAGCAACAATTATTATCTTGTGCTTCACTTTGGCATGACAGGGGATGTTTCATATTACAGGGAAAAAGAGCCGGAACACACCGCACTGATTGTCAGTTTCAGGAATGGATATAATTTCGCGGTGATCTCTGTCAGGAAACTGGGCAGGATAGGTCTGATAAAAGACAAGAACAAGTATGTCAAGGAAAAGGAGATCGGTCCTGATGTTCTTAAAATCAGCAAAAAGGAATTCACAGAACTGGTGGAGGGCTCCAGGGGGAAGGTAAAGTCAACATTGATGAACCAGGGCACTATGGCGGGAATAGGAAACATTTACTCTGACGAGATACTTTACCAGGCAGGCATGCATCCGGAAAAGGAAGTCTCAAAACTGAGCAGGAAAGACATAGAAAAGCTCTACGCTGTTACGCAGAGGGTTCTGAAAACAGCCATACGCAACAATGCCCTTCCGGAAAACTTCCCTTCAAGTTATTTGACGGGGAAAAGGGAGGAGGGGAGCAGGTGCGGAATCTGCAATGGCACCATAAAGAGGATTTCCTCAGGAGGGCGCTCTGCCTATTTCTGCAGCAAGCACCAGAAAAAATAACCTGATTCAGAAAACCTGGTCCTTCACGGTGCATTTTCTGAGTTTCTCAAGGCGGCTGTTATTACCTCGCTCAGGGCGGGATGGATGTGCATAGAATTCATTATATCTTCTGCTGTCAGGTTGTTTGCCATCGCAGTCACCACTTCCTGTATAAGTATGGAAGCCCAGGGCCCGATTACGTGGAATCCCAGCATTTTTCCTGTCTTCTTTTCGACTATTGCCTTGGCAAACCCCTCTTTCTCTGCCATTGCCTCTCCCTTGGCAACATCTGAATAATGCGCCTTCCCGACAACAATCTTGTGCTCCTTTTTGGCTTCCTTCTCCTTCATCCCCACCGAGGCAACCTGGGGGTTGGAAAAAACAGCGTGGGGCGCGGCAGAATAATCAACCCTTCTCCTCTTTTTGTGGCTGGCGTTGTGCCACGCAATCTCTGCCTCCTTGTTGGCCACGTGCTTGAACATCTGCTTTCCTATCGCATCTCCCACCGCCCAAATATTTTTCTTTGAGGTTTCAAGATAAGAATTGACTTTGATATACCCTCGCTTGTCTGTTTTCACTCCTGTGTTCTTTACCCTGACCAGGTCGGAATTGGGCTTTCTCCCTGCAGCAAGCATTATTTTTTCAGCTGTGAACTCCTTTTTGCCTCTCTTGCCTTTTGCAACAACTGCAACCTTGCTGCCCTTTTTCTTAACCTCAATAATCTTTGTGCCTGTGTGGATGTCAACCCTTTTCCCAAGCCTTTCTTTCAGCAGTTTGCATATTTCCGGCTCTTCGCTTGCAATAAGCCTGTCATTTACCTCAAAAAGTGTTACCTTTGTGCCTATGCCCGAGAAAAAGTGGGCATATTCAACACCCACATATCCTCCACCTATTATTATGACGCTTTCAGGCTGCTTGCTAATCCTGAGAACGCTTTCATTGTTGAGAAAACCAACTTCCTCTATTCCCTCTATTGGAGGCACCAGGGGCCTGGCGCCCGATACTATGAATATCTTCTTTCCTTTCAGTTTATTTCCGTTGACTTCTATTGTGTAATCATCAACAAAATGGCCTTCCCCCTCATAAAAATCAAGATTCTTCAATTCCTTTATGCCTTTCCTTATCTTTTTCCTGCTTCCCTCAACAAGCTTTCTCATCCTCTCCATTATGAACTTGAAATCAACTTTCCTGAGCTGGGACTTAAGGCCGAGCTTTTCAGACTCCTTTATCTCAACAGCCACGTCAGAAGGATAGATGAGCATCTTTGAGGGAATGCATCCAAGGTTAAGGCAGGTGCCTCCCAAAGGGCCCTTGTCCACCAATGCGGTTTTGAAACCGTCAAAAACAGCCTCATTCGCAATCCTCAGCCCTGAGCCCGAGCCTATAACAATAACATCATATTCCTTCATCTTGCCGGCTGTCCCTTTTTTCAGTGCTTTCATAATAACACCCCCTTTCACATTTTTTCTCTTTTTTTCATATTCTCTTGAATACCTTTTTTAACTCTTTCCAGGAATAGGTGTTCACCACGTCATCCTTCTCCAGCCACCCTCTCCTTGCCTGCCCCACTCCAAACCTCGCGAGGCTGAGGTCGTTTGCTGACTTGCTGTCAGTGTCAATGCAAAATTTTGCCCCATTTTCTTTTGCTGAGAGTATGTTTGCATCATTCAAATCAGTCCTTTCCGGCTGGCTGTTAATCTCCAATATCTTGTTGTTCTCGTACGCTGTTTTAAAGATTTTCGCAAAATCCGCCTCAAAGGGCCTTCTCTTGTTAAGCAACCTTCCTGTCGGATGGCCCAGTATGTCCACATACTTGTTTTCCAGTGCCTTTATTATCCTGTCGGTCATCTGCTTTTTTGACATCTTGAAATTTGAATGCACGCACGCGACAACGATGTCAAGTTTTTTGAGGATTTTTTCAGGATAGTCAAGCGAGCCGTCCTTCAGTATGTCTACTTCCGCTCCTTTCAGTATTTTTATCTTGTGCTTTTTTGCAATTTTGTTTATCTCCCTCCACTGCTTTTTTATTTTCTCCTCGTCCATTCCCTTTGCTATCCTTTGTGATTTTGAATGGTCTGTGATTGCTATGTATTTGTAGCCCATATCCTGGGCAGCCTTGGCCATCTTCTCTATGGTGTCAGAGCCGTCGCTGTATTTGGTGTGAATGTGAAAATCTCCCTTTAAATCGTCCTTCTCTATGAGCTCGGGAAGTTCCTTCTTTTTTGCAGCATCTATCTCCCCCCTGTTCTCCCTGAGCTCTGGCGGGATGTACTGCATCCCCAGCTTGTTGTAAAGCGTCTTTTCGCTGGTGCAGGGAACTTTCTTGTCATCCTTCTTTTTGAAAAGGCCGTATTCAGACAATTTATAATTTTTCTTGATGGCCCATTTCCTTAACTCTATGCTGTGCTCCTTGCTGCCTGTGAAGTACTGCATTGCAGCTGCGTAGCTTGACTTCTTGACAACTCTCAGGTCAACGTGGGTGTTGTTTTCCTTCAGCATTATGGAGCTTCTCGTTGTTCCCTTGCTGATGACTTTCTTGATTCCTTCCATTCCTGTAAATTTTTCCATTACCTTCTTGGGCTTGCCAGAAACCACCAGTATGTCTATGTCCCCTATTGTTTCCTTCATCCTCCTGAGGGAGCCCACATAGTCAATCTTGTCGAGCGGTGCGTTTTTCTTGAGATATTCAACAAGCTCTTCGGCAATGGAGAGGGCTTCGTTAAGGGGCATTCTTTCCTTGCCTGCCTTTTTCAGCTTAAGCGCGTCAAGGATATTTTCTTCTGTCTTCTCGCCAAAACCTTTGATGCTCTTTATCCTGTGCTCTTCCGCAGCCTTTTTTAGGTCTTCTGCAGAGATGATGTCAAGCTTTTTTAGTAGCTTTTTCACCTTTTTCGGCCCAAGACCTTCCAGGCTTACAAGCTCTGTTACCTCCTCTGGATATTTTTCCCTCAGTTTTTCAAATTTCTTTATCTTTCCTTTCTTAATGAATTCCACAATGTGGTCTGCTATGCTCTCCCCCACTCCGGGAATTGCCTCAAGCGCCTTTTCCCCCTCTTCCCTGTAAATGTCCTTGACGTCCTCGCTCAAGTCCTCAAGTCCGTAGGCGGCCTCCCTGTAAGCGCGGGGCTTCCACTTGACCTCTTTCAGCTCCAGCATCAAAGCCATTTCCCTGAATATTCTCACAAGCTCCCTGTTTGTGCTCATTTTTTTGCAAGCTGTTTTATTTCATTGACTGTTGTGGCCTGATTGGCGCTTTTGTCCTCGCGAACCCTCAAAAATCTCGGGAATCTCAGGGCAAGCCCCTTGCCTTTTTCCGCTCCCGCTGTGTGGGCAGGGCTTCTTGTAATCTCCGCGCCCATAACCTCTATCACCATTGTCAATTCGCAATAACTGTCAGGCTTCATGCCCTTTTTGACGTTTAAACGCCTTGGTTTCTCTTTTACTTTGATTTTTTTCAGCTTTCTTGAAAGGTTCTCAAAATCCTTGTCCGTGAATCCAGTCCCAACCTTTGTGAATGTCGCAAACTTGTCATTTTGCCTGTTTCTCACTGCGCAGAGCAGGGCTCCGAAACCTCCCTTCCTTTTTCCCCTGCCGTGATAGCTTCCCGCAATAACAACATCAAATGTTTCCTGCATCCCCTCTGCATATTCCTTTTTCCACTTTATCCAGAGCCATCCCCTGTTGCCGGGCTGATACAACGATTTCTTTGCAGTGGACTTTACTATAATCCCTTCAAGCCCTTTATTGACGCACTTCTTGAAAAATTCCTTGATGTCATCAAACTTTTTGGACACCTTTCTGTTTGCAAGCTTCACTTTTTTTGACTGCTCTGTGATTTTCTCAAGTTTCTCCCTTCTTTTGGGATAGGGTTTTTTGAGATAGGAATGGCCATTCGCATATATAATGTCAAACAGGAAAACAGCTGCAGGATACTTTTCAGCGTATTTTTCCACATCATACTTGCGCCTCCTGTGCATCAGCTTCTGGAAGGGCAGTATCTTGCCGTTTTTGTAGGCCACTATTTCCCCGTCAAGCACAGCTTCTTTGGATTTAATGTTTCCTTTTAGGTGCTTTACAATGTCCGGATACTGGTCCGTGATGTCCTGAAGCCTTCTGGAAAAGAGCTGTATCTCCCTTCCTTCCTTGTGAACCTGCACCCTCTCCCCGTCATATTTCTCCTCGGCAGCAATCTCGTCGCTGTCCAGGTGCTCCAGTATCTCTGAAACTTTCTTTACTCTCTGGGCGAGCATCATCTGCACCGGCCTTCCCAGCGATATGGAAAATCTTTTTGCACCCTCCATGCCGTGCTCGGAAAGCGATTCTCCCAATTTTCCTATGTCTGTGCACACGTTATAGCTGTTCTCTATCCCTTTTTTGTTTTCAACGTCCTTTGTGAATGCCTGGGCAAAGGCTTCCAGAATTGTCATTTCCCCGACTCCCAGCCTTAGGGTCTGCATGGCAATCCGCATGATGTACTTGCTTTCCGGGGATGAGGAATTGCTGAGAAGTTCAGCCAGAATCCTTGTTTTTTTTCCCTGGCTTCCCTTTCCTGAAGCTTTTTTGATTTTGCGAAGCTCTTCAAAGACCTCTTCCAAAGTGAGAGCGCTTCTTTTCCTGCTGTTGAAGGATTCTGCCACATCCCCCAAATCGCCTTTCTTTCCAAAGCTTTTCTTAACATCCTTTTCATCTCTGCCAAATGCCTGTGCCACTATCCTTATGCCCGTCTTGTTTCCCAGCCCGAGATCAATGTCCCCATACTTGGGGCCTATGTTTCCCAGCAGAAAATAAGAGGAGATTTTTACTGAGGAAGAGGGAACATCTTTGAAGAATCTTGCAAGCTCATTGCGCATGGAGATATTGGAACTTAAACTCTCCAGTTTTTTGCACAGCTCCGCGAATTTGCTAAAAGACACCTCTTTCTTTTTGCCCATGGTCTATTCCTTAACAGCATATTGTTCAAACTTTTCTTCAACTGGTTTCCAGTCGAGGTTTTCAAAGAAAGCTTCAATGTATTTCTGCTTTTCAGGCCCGTAATCAAAATAATAGGCGTGCTCCCACAGGTCAAGAGCGAGTATGGGTGAAGCGCTCCAAACAGCCCCCTGGTCGTGGAAATCAACAGCATAGTTGTGCAGCTTTCCGTCGCTCCAGTCGTAGCAGAGCAGTGCCCATCCCCTTGCAACGCCTGCACATTCCAAAAAGCTTTTTTTCCAGGCCTCAAAACTTCCGAAGTCTTTTCTTATCCGCTCCAATAATTTTCCTGAAGGCTCGCCTCCCTCTCCGCCGAGATGGCTGAAATAAATCTCGTGCAATACCTGCCCCGAGGCATTGTGGCTTTCCTTTTTCTTCAGTTCCCTCATGCATACTGTTTCTCCCTTCTCCAGCTTTTCCAGAATTTTGTTTCTTCCATTGACATAGCCGGCGTAATGCCTGTCGTGGTGGAATGTTATCTGCTTTTCAGAAATGCCCTTCAAGGATTTCGGGTCAAATTTCAGCGGCTTTACTTCAAACATCTTAACACCTCCTCGTTAAAACTAATTAAAAAACATATGCATTCAAGATTAACAGCAAAAAATATTAGCAGTAAGTGCAGATAGCCTTTTTCTTCTTTTTGGTCTTTTTCTTGGTTTTCTTCTTGGTTGACTTTTTCTTGGCAGCTTTCTTTTTTGTTGATTTCTTCTTTGCCTTCTTTTTGGCCATTGTATCACCTCTTCCCTGAAAAATAAACTTTTCTCTTATATAAACATTGGGTTTTTCCAGAAAGAATCAAAAACTACTTAAAACCCTGAAGAATCAAAGCAGTTATGGATAAGACGGGGAAACTGCGATTAATGGCTGACAAGCTGAGGGTGCATTCCATCAAGTCAACCAGTGCGGCAGGTTCTGGCCACCCAACATCCTGCCTGTCCTGCGCTGAAATTATGAGCTGTTTGTTCTTTTCCGAACTGAAGTCTCCCGACGATTTTGTGCTGTCAAAAGGCCACGCCGCCCCCATACTCTGGGCCGCATATGCAGAAACAGGGTTGGTTCCTGCCGAAGAACTTATGAACCTGAGGAAAGTGACCAGTGTTCTTGAAGGCCACCCCACTCCGCTGATGCCTCTGGTAAAAATTGCAACAGGAAGCCTGGGGCAGGGCTTGTCTGCAGGAGCAGGGATGGCCCTGGCAAAAAAGATGGTCAAGGAGAAGGAAAATGTTTATGTGCTGCTTGGCGACGGCGAACTTTCAGAGGGTTCGGTGTGGGAAGCAGCCAATTTTGCATCCTACTGCAAGCTTGACAATCTTGTGGCAATCGCCGACATAAACAGGTTAGGGCAGTCGCAGGAGACAATGCACGGCCACGACGTGCAGGCTTACAGGAAAAAATTTGAGGCATTCGGATGGGAATCTGAAATTATCAACGGCCACAGCGTCAGGCAGATACTCAACGCATTTGAAAATGCCGGGAAAAGCAAGAAGCCTTTTGCAATAATCGCCAAAACAACAAAAGGCAAGGGGGTCTCTTTTCTGGAGGACAAGCAGGGCAGGCACGGCAAGGCACTTGATGAAAAGGAAAAGAAAAAAGCGCTTGAGGAAATAGGCGACGTGAAAATAAGCATTCCTGTCAAGCTGGAATTTTACAAGGGAAAACCAACAATAAGGGATTTCAAGACAGACAATTACAAGAAGGGGGAGATGGTGGCGACGAGAGACGGGTTTGGGAATGCCCTGGTCAACCTCGGGAAGAGGAACAAGAACGCGGTGGCGATAGACGGTGATGTTAAGAATTCAACAAGGCTGGAAAAGTTCTTTAGGCAATTTCCTGAGAGAAGCTTCCAGTCATTCATAGCTGAGCAGAATATGGTTGGCGTGGCTCTCGGGCTTTCAAAAAAAGGATTGGTACCTTTCATTGCCACATTCTCTGCTTTCCTCACAAGGGCTCACGATTTCATAAGGATGGCTGCGTATTCAAGGGCAAACCTCAACATAGTTGGCTCCCATTGCGGTGTAAGCATAGGCCAGGACGGGCCTTCGCAGATGGGGCTTGAGGACATTTCGCTTTTTCTGGGCATGGCAGAGTCTGTGATACTTTACCCTTGCGATGCTGTTTCTGCAGAAAAGCTTGTCAGGAGGATGGCAAAATACGACGGCATATGCTACCTGAGAACCACGAGGGAAAAAACTCCCGTGCTATACAAAAACTCAGAGGAATTTCCCATTGGAGGCTTAAAGGTGTTGCGCAGGAGCGAAAAGGACAAGGCCCTTGTGATAGGGGCGGGGGTGACAGTGCACGAGGCGCTGAAAGCATATGAAAAGCTGAAAAAGGAAAAAATAAACATCCGCGTAATTGACTTGTATTCAATAATGCCCGTGAACAGGAAATCACTGATTAAGCACGCAAGGGAATGCAAGAATGTCATTGTTGCTGAGGACCATTATGCAGGGGGAATTGGCAGTGTCGTTTCAGGCATTATCGGGAAGATAAGTCATCTTTATGTAAAGGCAGTCCCAAGGTCTGGAAAGCCAGGGGAACTGCTGAAGAAATACGGGATAGACTCATCTGCCATTGTTAAAACAGTCAAAAATTTAACAAAATAAGAATTCTAAGAAGCCACTTCCACAACCTTTATCTTGAAATTAAGGTTTTTCCCTGCCAGGGGATGGTTCAAGTCCAGAGTGGCCTCTTTCTCTCCCACTTCCATTACCTTTACAGGAACCTGCTGTCCGTTGGGAAGGCTCAAGAGCAGTGTTGAGCCGGATTTTGCTTCAGGAGGCAGCTGGTCCTTTGGGACTTTCTTGATCATTTCAGGATTGTGCTCTCCATAAGCTTGCTTGGGCTCAAGCTTGAACTCCTTTTCCTCTTCTTTTTCCATTCCAACAACGGCTTCGTCAAAGCCCTTTATTATCTGGCCAGAGCCGACTTCAAATTCTATGGGCTGGCCGTGCTTTTCCGAGCTGTCAAACACTGTGCCGTCATCCAAGGTTCCTGTATACTCAACCTTTATCTTGTCTCCTTTCTTAACAGCCATATTATCCCTCCTAAACATAAACAAGCAAGAAAACCCGTTTATATCTATTGAATAAGGCCCGATACAGTCTTATTTAAGTGTTTTGGTTGAAATGCCACTATTTTTATTTTTTTCCTCTATTCCTTTTTTTGTGCAAATGGAAATCCTGAATCCGGAAAATGCGTATTACCGCTGCGACACCTCCTGCGGATACTGCTGCGAGCGCCCGGTTCCTGTCAGGCCCGCTGAGGTCATGGAGCTTTCGCTGCTCACGGGCATACCAGTTTCCAGGATGGCTGTCCGCGAGAAAACAGAGCCTTCTCATTTCATACTGAGACACACGAATTATGAGGAGCCCTGCGTGTTCCTGCAGGACAGCAAATGCTCTCTTTATAATTCAGAGGCCAGGCCTTACATCTGCAGGCTGTATCCCATCTCCCTTGTCATAGACCTCTCTGCAAAACCTGTCAGCGTGCACTTGGACAACCCTGAAAAGTTCAGCTGTGTCGGCAAGGGCCAGACAGAGAAAATGATGCCGGAATCAGAGCTTTGCAAGATAGTGGAGAAAGGCATAAAATTGAGGGCTGTTTCCAAGGCGATGCCCGGGGACAGGAAAGTTAAAAGGTTCTGCAAATCCTCATTTGAGCTTTTCCAAATCCTGAGTTTGGATGAGGCAGTGAAAACCCTGCTGGGGGAGGGAACAACCATAATGCTAATGTAAACCAAAAGGTTTAATCAGTTTTAAACAAAACTTTTATAAATTAAGAGAGGTCATATACAAAAATGAAAATCTACATATCAGGCCCTTTCACAACAAATCCTGCAGGAGAATTCCACGAAAATGAGGAACTGATGAAAAATAACCTGGAATCTGCGAGGAAGCTGGGGGTGGAGCTGGCAAAAATGGGGTATGACCCTTATGTCCCTCACACCCACATAGGACCCTGCGGCGAGGAACTCACATACAATGAACTTATGAGGATAAACCTGAGCTTTCTGAGGCACTGGGCTGATGCGCTCTTCTTCCTGGGGCCGAGCAGGGGTGCAAATATTGAGAAAGAGGAAGCAGAAATGCTTGGAATCCCTGTTTTTCAGTCTCTTAGCGAGTTGAGGAAATTCAATCCTGTTCAGCAGCAAGCTCCTTGTAAGCAGAAAAAGCTGCAACTGCCCCTTCCCCTGCAGCAGTTACAATCTGCTTGAGAGCGTTATCCGTAATGTCCCCAGCTGCATAAACTCCTTTATGGTTGGTTTTCTGGGTTTTGTCCGTCACTATGTAACCCTTTTCATTCAGTTTCAGGTTAAGGTTTTTGAAAATCAGGGATGAAGGTTCAGAGCCTATTTCTATGAAAACGCCGTCTATGCCAAGTGATTTCCCCGAGCCGAGAACTATCTGGCTGACGAATTTATCTCCCTTAATCTCTTCCACTGTTTCGCTGAACATTGTCTTGATCTTATTGTTTTTCTCCACTGCCTCAATCCACATCCGGTCTCCCCTGAAAAACTTCTCTTTCCTGTAGATTATGAAAACCTCCTTTGCAAACTCTGACAAGAGGAGGGCCGCGGTGAGGGCCGCATCGCTTCCTCCTATAACTGCAACCACCTTGTCCCTGAAGAACCCTGCGTCGCAGGTGGCGCAATAGCTCACTCCCCTGCCGTAAAATTCCTTTTCTCCGGGAATGTTCAGCTTTTTCCTCTTAGTTCCTGTAGCTATTATCAGCTTTTTTGAAGTGTGCGCAACATTCTTGCCTGTTGTCACCACAAATCCTGCGCCTTCCTCTTTCACTCCGGTGGCATTTTCATCCAGGATAACACCTCCCAAATCCTCCACCTGCTGTTTTATCCTCTGCATAAGCTCCATTCCTGAAATCTCCTTGTGGGAGGGAAAATTGCATATCTTGTGGGCCGTGGCTGCAAGCCCTCCCTCCTCGGCAGAGAGAACAACAAAATCAATTTTATACCTGGCAGCGTAGATTGCTGCAGTCAAGCCTGCGGGCCCCCCTCCTATTATTATAAGGTCGTAGTTCATATTTTTGAAAGTATATCCTCAATCTTTTGTTTTAAAACGTCCTTGGGGGCGTAGCCTGTTATCCTGTCCACTTCGCTGCCCTTGTTTACGACGACAAGGCAGGGGATCCCCCTCACTCCAAACTGGGAAGCAACTTCCCGGTTGTCATCGACATTGACTTTCGCGAATTTCAGCTTGCCCTCAAAATCAGAGCTCAGCTGTTCAAAAACAGGTGCCATCATCTTGCAGGGTCCGCACCACTCTGCCCAGAAATCAACTATTACAGGAATGTCTGATTGCTTAACTTCAGATTCAAAATTTTCATTATTTATCTCCAGAACCATAATAAACACCTCCAAAAAGCACTTTTGCCTATGTTGTATATAAACTTTTTCACAGGCTTTATGGCAAAACTTATAAATTAAGAAGCATAAAAAACACAAAGGAGGCGAAATGAAAAAACTTGCAGAGAAAAGCATACCCATTCCCCTTGATGTTCCAAAACAGATGAGAAAAACCTTTTCTAAAAATTATTTGAGGATAACCCGCGGCTCAGGAAGGCTTATGCTTTTTGCAGGGGACCAGAGGATTGAGCACCTTAATGATGATTTTGTGGGGAAAAATGTTTCAAAGGATGATGCCAATCCTGAGCATTTTTTCCGGATTGCCAGCAGGGCGAAAATCGGGGCGTTTGCTACTCAGATGGGAATGATATCAAGGTATGGAAAGGACTACAAAAACATCAATTACATCGTAAAGCTCAATTCAAAAACAAACCTAATTCCGACAAAACAGAAGGATTCCTATTCCGAGCTTCTTTATGATGTGGAGCAGGCAGTGGCTTTTCAGGGGCAAACAGGCCTTAAAATCTGCGGAGTGGGCTACACAATTTATCTCGGCTCTGAATACGAGCCGCAAATGCTGAGGGATGCTGCGCAGGTAGTGCATAAAGCGCATCAGAACGGAATGGTTGCCATTCTCTGGATTTATCCGAGAGGGGCTGCTGTCAGGGAGGAAAAAGACCCTCACCTGATTGCAGGCGCGGTCGGGGTGGGCAATGCCCTGGGAGCTGATTTTGTCAAGGTAAATTATCCAAAAAAGAAAGGGAAAAAATCAAAGGAAATCTTCAGGGAAGCAATAAAGGCTGCGGGCAGGACAAAAGTCATATGCGCAGGGGGAAGCTCAACAGACGTTAAAGAGTTCCTTAAGACCCTTCAGGACCAGCTGTCAGTTGGCGCGTCGGGAAATGCCACAGGGAGGAACATCCACCAGAAAGAGCTGGACGAGGCGGTCAGGATGTGCAATGCGGTCTATGCGTTAACTGTGGAGCATAAGAATGTTGATGAGGCATTAAGGATTTACAAAAACAAATAATCTTATTTTCTCACGTTAAACACAGAGCCTTTCTTTATGTAATAAGCAAGGAACCAGTATTTTATCCAGTCGCCTCCCCCTTTCTTTTTGACGTTCCTGTTCCAGAAATTCCCCCAGGCGTCTGTCATCAGATGAAGGGCGAAAGAAGAGGCCACATAGAATAACGGCAGGCAGTATCGCGATGCGATGAAAAGCGCAAACAAAACCTCAAAGGTATGGAAAATGTGCATGCTTCTCTGCTTTCCCTGGTAGTTGGCTTCCTTGAACCCTCTCACGTCCCATACATATTTCTTCTTTAAATTATGCACTCCCCGGAAAAGCTCTATGATATGGTCAGCATCAATCATGACAGAAGCCAGGATGAATATGACTGCCGGCCATCCGTGTAGCCCCAGGGCAATCATTCCTATAATACCTATGAAAAGATGGATGAAAGTGTGCATATCTTAACTGCTAACAAAGTTTCATTTAAAAAGGTTTTCAAACTTGCTAAAAGCCTGAATTAAAGGGGCTCAGTGCCTGTACTGCCATTATAAAACAAAAAACTTTATAAATGGAAAGGCATTGGTTTTGAGTATGGAAACCGCTTCTGCGAGGCGAATTTCCCGACGGAAAACAGAGGATAGAAGATGGAAGGGCAGAAAAACAAAGCAGACGAGGAATACGGAGCAGAGAAGATACAGGTGCTTGGAGGACTGGAAGCAGTCAGGAAAAGGCCTGCTATGTACATAGGGAGCGTTGGAGAGCCGGGGCTCCATCATCTGGTTTATGAGGTCGTGGACAACGCCATAGACGAGGCTCTGGTGGGATACTGCGACAAGGTGGCAGTTATCATTGGAAATGACAATTCCATAACCGTCATTGACAACGGAAGGGGAATCCCTGTGGACATCCACCCAAAATTCAAGAAGCCCGCCCTGGAAATAGTTATGACCAGGCTCCACGCAGGAGGCAAATTTGACAGCAAGGCCTACAAGGTTGCAGGAGGTCTGCACGGAGTTGGAGTTTCAGTCGTGAATGCACTTTCCAAGGATCTTGAGGTGTGGTCAAAAAGGCAGGGAGCTGACTATTACCAGAAATACTCCCGGGGAAAACCAGTCACTGAGCTGAAAAAAATAGGTGAAAGCGAGGAGACAGGCACGAAAGTAAGGTTCATAGCGGACGATAAAATATTCATGACAACAGAATATCATTACGAGACTTTGGCCAGCAGGATGAGGGAGCTGGCTTACCTGAACAAGGGCCTTAAGATAATGCTCAGGGATGAGAGAACAGGCAAGAGCTCTGTTTTCTTTTACGAGGGGGGAATTGTGGAATTCGTGGAATTCATAAACAAGAACAAAAAGCCAATCCACAAGGTCTTCCATTTTGAAAAGGAAAAGAATGAGATCATAATAGACCTTGCATTGCAGTACAACGAAAGCTTCAATGAAAATGTTTTCTCGTTTGTCAACAACATAAACACAAAGGAAGGGGGCACGCATCTTTCCGGCTTCAAAACAGCGCTAACCAGGGCAATAAATGACTATGCGGAAAAACTGAAGTTAAAGGGCGTCAAGCTTTCCGGGGAGGATGTAAGGGAAGGTCTGAGCGCCGTCATCTCACTGAAACTAAAAGACCCCCAGTTTGAGGGGCAGACAAAGACAAAGCTTGGAAATTCAGAAGTGAGGGGGATTGTGGGCTCAATAGTTTATGAGAACCTGAAGGACTTTTTTGAGGAGCATCCCCAGGAGGCAAAAGCGATAATTGAAAAATGCTTTACAGCTGCAAAGGCAAGGGAATCTGCAAGAAAGGCAAGGGAGCTGACAAGAAGGAAAGGGGCACTTGATTCCTTTTCGCTGCCGGGAAAGCTGGCAGACTGCTCTGAGAAAGACCCTGCCAGGTGCGAGCTTTACATAGTTGAGGGAGATTCAGCAGGAGGCTGCTTTTCAGGCAATACAAAAGTTGCCCTGACTGATGGCCGTGACCTGTCTTTTGAGGAAATCATTGAAGAGCAAAAGCAGGGGAAAAATCATTTTTGTTACACCATTATGGAGAATGGCAGAATCGGAATCCAGAAAATAACCAACCCCCGAAAAACAAAATCAAACGCTGATGTTATCAAGGTTACTCTGGATAATGATGAGGAAATCATATGCACCCCGAATCATCCTTTTATGCTTAGAGACGGATCATACAAGCCTGCAATAAACCTTAAAATGAATGATTCATTAATGCCGCTGAGAAGGCAGGTATCAAAGAAAGGCAAAAGAATAACTATTGAAGGGTATGAACTTGCTTATGATCCTGAAGAGAGAAGATGGGTTTTTACGCACAAGCTAGCAGACGAGTATAACATCAGGAACCAGAATTATTCTGAAACAGATGGATCGCACAGGCACCATAAGGATTTTAACAAACTTAACAACAATCCTGAAAACTTGTGCAGGATGATCAAGAAAGAGCACGTCGCACTTCACGCAAACCTTGCCAGTAAAAACCTTCAAAGGGAAGATGTTATTCAAAAGCTAAGAGCAATGAGAAAGACGCCCAAATTTAGAGAAAAGATGCGGGAAAAAATGTTATCAATGAAAGAGGAACTCAGCAGACGAGCTAAAACCCAATGGGAAAATGAGGAATATAAGAATTATATGGTTCAGAAGTTCTTGGAGTTTTACAACTCTAATAAGTCATACAGGAAGAAAAGCCAAAAAACACTGAAAAAAGCGCAGGAGAAGTATTGGCTGTCACGGGAAAACAGAAGGCTTCAAGCTGAAAGAGCAAGGAAATTCTTTGAGGATAATCCTGATTTAAAGAAAAAATTGTCCAAACAAGCAAAAAAGCAATGGCAAAACGAGGAATTATTGGAGTGGAGGAGGGAAAAAACAAAAGAGCAGTGGACTCCCGAATTCCGAAGAAAAAGAAAAAGTGCTTATGACAAAACTCATTATAAGAACACTATGCGGGTTTTAAGGATGGTTTATGAGGATAAAAAAGCGGTGAATAAAAGCGAATTCGAGCAGGTAAGGAGAAATATGAACGACAGAAACGTTTTGTCTTACTCCACTTTTACAGAAAGGTTTTTTGAAGGCGACGGAAGAAGGCTACAAGAGGCTGTGGCAAATTATAACCATAAAGTAAAGTCTGTTAAGCTGCTGAAACAAAAAATTAATGTTTATGATATTGAAATCCCAGAAACACATAACTTTGCCCTGGCATCAGGGGTTTTTGTGCATAACTCAGCAAAGCAGGCAAGGAAAAGGGAGTTTCAGGCAGTCCTCCCTCTGAGGGGAAAAATACTCAACGTGGAAAAGGCAAGGCTGAACAAGATATTTGCAAACAATGAAATTGTCACAATGGTAACCGCACTGGGAACAGGTATAGGAAAGGAGTTCAATATTTCAAAACTAAGGTATCACAAGATAGTGATAATGACAGACGCCGACGTGGACGGCTCCCACATAAGGACGCTGCTGCTCACGTTTTTTTTCAGGTACCTGATCCCTTTGATAGAGGGAGGGTATGTTTACATAGCCCAGCCCCCGCTTTACAAGCTGAAGAAGGGCAAGCAGGTAAGGTATGCATTCACAGAAAACGAAAAGGAGAGAATAGTGAATGAGATGGGAGAGGGAACTGATGTCCAGCGATACAAGGGGCTTGGGGAGATGAATCCTGAACAATTGTGGGAAACCACTATGGACCCTGAAGCAAGAACCATGATGCAGGTTACCCTTGAAGACGCTGTTCTTGCTGACAAGATATTCACAGTGCTGATGGGGGAGGAAGTGGCCCCCAGAAGGGCTTTCATCCAGAAGCACGCCAAGGAAGTTGTCAATCTTGATGTTTAAATTCTTATTATCCAGTCGCCGGGAGCGGGAGTTTCGCCCGCAGTGAGTTTCGAACCCGCATAGATAGTAGGTTCTACACACCAGGCCCTTTGGGCCTTTCTTTGTTTTTGGAAGAGTTAGAAGTTATTATTAATTTTAATCCGTAGCGACTGCAACGACTCTGAATTGACTATTTAATCTTTAAAATGAATATTTTATGGGCAATATTTAAAAATCATAAGGGATAATTTGTTCCCATGGAGCAGAACACGATGCTTAAAATAGCGAACCTGAACAAGCTTTACGGCAATAAACTGGTGCTGAACAGCGTGAGCCTTGAGATTGGACAGGGCGAAATATTCGGGATTGTGGGCCCCAGCGGAGCAGGAAAGACAACACTGCTGGAATGCATCGTGGGCTTCACCGGCTTTCAGCAGGGGGAGGTGCTTGTTTCCCAGGCAGGCTCCCTTGTCTCAGCAAGAAGGCATAAGGATATCAAGAAAAAGTTCGGTTTCGCTGCCCAGTGCCCTTCGTTCTACGGCAGCCTCACGGTCAGGGAAAACCTGGAGTATTTCGGCTCTCTATACGGGCTGGACAGGAACACCCTGAAGCATAACGCAGAAGTCCTGATAAATCTGGTGGGACTTTCGGGAGATGGAAACACGCTTGCCCGCAACCTTTCAGGGGGAATGCAAAAAAGGCTTGACGTTGCCTGCGCGCTGATACACGGCCCAAGAATCCTGATATTGGATGAGCCCACGGCAGACCTGGACCCTATGGCGCGCAAGCAGATGGCAGAGCTGATTAAAAAAATAAATGCAGAGGGAACAACGATAATAATAGCATCCCACATCTTCGATGAGATAGAAAAGATATGTAGCAGGATTTCAGTAATAAACAGGCACAACATCTCTGCAGTGGGAAGTGTTGACAGCCTGAAAAAGCAGTTCAATGCAAGAAACCTGGACCAGGTATTTGAGGCAGCAGTTAAATGAGCAAAAACTCAGCTTTTTTGTCCATAATAAAAAAGAACTTTAAAATCCTCCTTAGGTCGAGGAGCTCGGCAGTCATAATACTTCTGGGGCCCCTCCTTATAGTGCTGCTGGTGGGATTCGCCTTCAGCAACAGCCAGAGCCAGCTTTCTTTATCAGTGGGTGTTTATTCAGATGATTACAGCGAACTTACAAACTCTGTCATCCAGAAAATAGCATCAAAATTCACAGTTTACCAGTTCAGAAGTTTGAACGACTGCGTCAAGTATGTCAGGAGAGGAAGGGCAAACATCTGCATCCTGTTTCCTCCTGACCTTGATGTCAAGGGGGAAGCAAATGAGATAACTTTCTATGTGGACTATTCAAGAATAAACATAGTGTGGATGATACTTGACATAATATCAGAAAAGGTCTCCTCAGAATCCACAGAGATTAGCACACAGCTCACTGAAGTCCTTCTCAACAAGCTGGCCAGCGCCCAGCAAGAGTCAGGGGAAAACAAGGAAATGTTGGGGGAAATGCTTGAAAAACAGGAATTACTCTCTGTAAAAATAGAAGGCCTTTATGATGAACTGGCCGGGCTGAACCTGCAGTCAGCTGATTTTGAAACAGAAGAGCTCCAGAACACTGCAGAATACCTTTCTTCATTGTGCTACGAAGCAGCCAACACCAGCCTTAACATCATTGAAGACATAGACGAGGCGGTGTATGACGCCAACTGCTCTGATTCAGATCCCATCGAGGACGTGATAGAGCCTGTTGAGGACAGCTTGAGGCAGGCTTCAGAGGCGATATTGCTTACTATTTCTGAAAACGGGACCTTTACCCAGCTGATGGAGTCGGTGATTGAATCAGCAGACCAGACAGAGCAGCAGCTTGAAGAGGCGTCTGAAATCAGGGATGAGGCAGTCAGGGACAAGACTGCCACGAACGCCCTGGAAAACCTGACATCTTCTCTTCTGTTGCTGGAAACATCTATGGAGAAAATAAAAGATGAAATCACGACTTTGGAGGTTAAGAACGCTTCAAGAATAACAAACCCCATCACTACAAAAATAGAGCCGGTCACTATGGAAACATCCTATTTCAGCTCCCTGTTCCCAACCTTGATAGTGCTTATTGTTATGATAACCTCCATCTTGCTGGCCTCAACAATAGTGATGAATGAAAAGAAATCGTCTTCATTGTTCAGGACAGCCATATCCCCAGTGAGCGCCTTCTGGTTTAACCTGGGAACTTACGCCACCAGCTTTCTTATCATAGTTGCGCAGTTGATAGTCTTCCTCATAGTTGCGCTTGCATTCACAAGCATACAGTTTCTTTCAGGAGTTCCCACAGCGGCCCTCAGCCTTATTTTTATCATATCAACCTTTGTTCTCTTCGGAATGCTGGTCGGATACTGGTTCAAGTCAGAGGAAACAACAACACTGGCAGCTGTTTCCTTCAGCTGTGTGTTCCTGTTCTTCTCCAACACAATACTTCCCATAGAAAGCATGCCATCCTATGTTCAGACAATAGCGAAGTTCAATCCCTTTGTTGTTGCTGAAAGCCTTTTGAGGCAGGCTCTTATTTTCCATTCAGGAATACTGGCATTTGTCGGGGGAATCCTGATATTGCTGGGCTGGACAGCGCTGTTCCTTGTCATAACTGCGATATTGGTAAAGGCTTCTGGAAGAAGCGGTTTTTTCAAGTACAAGAGGAAGTTTTGAATCCGCCAGGCCCTGAACCTGGCGCCGTGCAAGATTGGGCCATCCCGGCACAAAATTTAAACATGATTTTTGCTTTGTTATCTTTAGCAGGTTCCATGCATCAGGCCCAATGGACTATCCTTTTTTTAGGAAATATTTAAGTTTAAGAAGTTGCGGTCGCTAGGTTAACTCTCAAATTAACAAGAAAAGTGTTATGAACCTGCCTTCTTTTGCTTGCGTCAAACAGGAGATTTTATAAAAAGCTAAAACAAATTACCCATATGAAAAAGCAGAATTTTGAAAAGTGGGCAAAGGTTTACGACTGGATTTATGGGGAATACAAGGATGACCTGGATTTTTACAGGAAAGAGGCCCGCAGGGCAAAGGGCAAAGTTCTTGAAATCGCCTGCGGAACAGGAAGGATATATCTCGAGATGCTCAAGGATGGCGTTGACGCATATGGAATTGACATTTCAGGAAACATGCTTAAAGTTCTTGAAAAGAAAGCTGAAAAGTCGGGGCTGAAGCCAAAAGTCAAAAAAGCTGACATGAGAACTTTCAAATTAAACCATAAGTTCTCCCTGATAATAATCCCGTTCAGGTCTTTTCTGCATAATCTTTCCATTGAGGACCAGCTAAAAACCCTGAGGAACATAAAGAACCATCTCGCCCCAAGTGGGAAGTTAGCCCTTACTTTTTTCTTTCCAGATCCGGAAATCATCTTAAAAACTTACGGGAAAGAGGTTAAAGAGACCCTTAAAACCAAAGATAAAAAAATCTTAATTAACAAGTCATATTTCGTTGATGAAATAAATCAAATTGTTGAATCTATCAATACCATAAAGGAAAAGGGCAAAAAAATATGGGAGGAGAAGTTTAATATCGCTTTCATTTATAAGAGAGAATTTGAACTGTTACTGCGAATTGCGGGCTTCAGCAAGTGGAAGGTTTACGGCGGTTTCAACCGCGAGCCCCTGAAAAACCACAAGCAGGAAATGGTGTGGCTAATTGAAAAATGACGAGTTTATTTCTTTTTTTTATCTCTTTTGCACGATATTATCAGAAAGCATATGATCCAGAACTTGGTACTTTCCTGTATTTTCAAGGAACTCAATTGGAATGATTTTTATGTTTGGGAGATGCCGCTGCCATTTCTTGTATTGCTCCTGAAGCTGTTCCAGATTCTTGCACCCCAGAGCAGGCACAAAAATCCCGTCTTCTGTTGCAACTGCTATTGCATATTCGTGTTCACAGCTGCCTTCTTCCACCACAGCTACAGGCTTTCCATATTTTTCCCTGTAAATCCTCAAAGCAGGCCTTAAACTCACTTCTTCTCCTCAATCTCTTTCTTCAGGCTCTTAAGGAATTCATCTGTCTTTTTCTCCCCGAGAACTTCGTTGTTTCTTGTCCTCACATTAACTGTCCTGTTCTTTTCTTCCCTGTCCCCCACAACAAGGATGTAATTTATCTTCTGCAATTCCGCATCCCTCACTTTCTTGGAAGTTGTTTCTGTCCTGTCATCCAGCTCAACCCTTATTCCAGAATCAAACAGTTTTTTCTTCACGCCCCTTGCATAATCTGCGTGCCTGTCAGCAATGGGAAGTATTATCACCTGAACAGGCGAAAGCCACAAGGGGAACTTGCCTGCGTAATGCTCCACCAATATCCCTATGAACCGTTCTATAGATCCGTAGAGAGTCCTGTGAAGCATAGTGGGCCTGTGCTTCTTGTTGTCAGCCCCGTCATAAGTGAGGTCAAACCTTTCAGGCATCTGGAAGTCCAGCTGGAGTGTCCCGCACTGCCAGGTCCTTCCGATTGCGTCCTTTATGTGAAAGTCAATCTTGGGCCCGTAAAATGCCCCGTCCCCTGGATTTATCTTGAATTTTATTTTCATGTCTTCAAGAACCTTTTGCAGGGTGCTCTCAGCAATCTCCCACGTTTTGCTGTCTCCCATCGCCTTTTCAGGCTTTGTGGAAAGCTCGACGTGATATTCAAAGCCAAATGCGCCATATATCTTATTAACAAGTTTAATTACATTTTTCAGTTCTGTTTCAAGCTGTTCCCTGGTTACATAAATATGGGCATCATCCTGATGAAAACTCCTTACCCTGAACAATCCTGACAGTACACCGCTTAACTCGTGCCTGTGCACCAGTCCTATCTCTGCAGTTCTTAATGGAAAGTCCCTGTAAGAGTGGGATTTTGTTTTGTATACCAGCATTCCCCCGGGGCAGTTCATCGGTTTTATGGCAAAATCAGCTTCATCTATTTTTATGAAATACATATCCTCCTTGTAATGTTCCCAGTGGCCTGACCTTTTCCACAATTCCTTGTTAAGGATTATTGGTGTTTTGATTTCCTTGTAGCCTGCGTTCCTGTGCTCTTCCCTCCAGAAGTCAAGCAGTTGGTTCCAGATTACCATTCCATTCGGGTGCGTGAAAACCATTCCCGGGGCTTCCTCGTGAAAGCTGTACAGGTCAAGCTCTCTTCCAAGTTTTCTGTGGTCCCTTTTTTCCGCTTCTTCCAGCTTGAACAGGTATTCCCTTAACTGTTTTTTCTCGGGGAAGGATATTCCGTAAATCCTCTGCAGCTGCTTGTTCTTAGAATCGCCTCTCCAGTATGCCCCTGAGCTTTTCAAAACTTTGACGGCTTTTGCCTTTCCTGTTGACTCTATGTGGGGCCCTTTGCACAAGTCAATGAATTCCCCCTGCCTGTATGCAGAAACCTTTCCCTCTGCCTCGTCGATAAGCTCAATTTTGTAAGGGTTGTCCTTGAATTGCTTTTTTGCCTCTGCCTTTGTCAGCTCCACCCTTTTGATTGGGATATCCTCCTTGATTATCTTCTTCATTTCCTCCTCAATCCTTTCCAGGTCTTCCTGGGTGAAAGGCCTGAAGTCAAAATCATAGTAAAATCCTTCATCTGTCGCAGGGCCTATAGTAGGAATAGCGTCTGGAAAAAGCCTTTTGACAGCCTGCGCCAGTATGTGGGAAGAGCTGTGCCAGAACTTCTTTTTTTCATCCTCCCAGCTGTTTTTCCTGTCTGCCATGCTGTTCCTGAGTTATGTTTTCTTTATAAATGTTATTGTGGGATTTTGACAAGGTTTATATAAATCAAGAACATAACGATATTGTGAAAGCGGAGCTTGTCATAAGCATAGCATTTCTGGCAGTGATGGCCTTATTCCTTGCTTTGACATTCTGAACAGAAAATATTTAAAAACAGGGGGATTTCAGCATTCTTATGGCCCGCGGAAAATCAATACTCGGACACGTAATGTCAAAGATAATAGGCCTCATAGTGCTTGTGGCGCTGGTTGCAGTACTCAATCTTCTGGTGAGCTTTTTTGACATCCCAGTGCTTGGAGGCGTGGTGAGTTTCATCAACAGCAATCTTATTCTCCTGATAATAATAGGAGTCCTGTTCCTGGTATCGGGAATAATAGAGGAGCTGGCATTTCCGTTCAACCTGCCCGCCCCCTTGCTGAACGGGGCGGGAGGAGTTCTTGTTGTCATATTCATATTCAACATAATCGGAATATTCAGCTCAGTAATAGGGGGTTTCATGCCAGTTATTAACGTTCTTGAGATGATATTGTACTTTGTCGTGTTTGGCATTGTGGTGCTTGTGGGATACTTGGACATTTTCTCGTCAGAGCCTTCTGGGAGAAGAGGAAGAAGCGAGAAAAGAGCCTGGCACAGAAGAAAAAAGAAAAGATAAGGAGGTTTTAAGATGGAAGAAGACATTAATGAAGAGGAACTGAGTTCTGGGGAAATAGCGGATTATGCAGACGACAAGATTGACGCTTTGATAGAGCTGCTGATAAAAAAAGGAGTGATCACTGAAAAGGAATTTGAAGAGGAATATGAAAACCTTTTTGAAGAGGAAGAGGAGTAATTCTCTGGCGTTTTAACTGGATTTCTTTTGTTTTTTTGATTTTGAAATGGGGCTGCCCGGACTTTCAGCGAGCATTCCCTTTTTTTGGGAATGCAACAGCGTTTGAACCGGGGTCACCCGCGCCCCGGGCGGAGAGGATAATTGCTCCAAAGCAATCCAGCAAATCCTGGATTTGCGCTGGCCAAGCTACCCTACAGCCCCTTAAAAACCCTTTTAATTAACTTATTTTTAAATATTTTGAAAAAGCTTAAATAAGGCAATGTGCTAATAGAAGTCTTAAGATATGAAGATAGAGATAAACATTGAAAAGAGGCATCTTTATTTTGTCATAGCACTTGTTTGTGTTCTCTTTATTATTACTTTTTCTTTTGCCCAGTCCTCAGTCCCTAATCCTGGTCATTCTGCTGAGAGCGTAGGGGCTGGGACTTTCGGCGCTGATGCTGGCGGTGGTGATTATGTTTTTCCTGGTAAGGTCCCCCTCCTGTTGTAGTTAATGTTCCTGTTTTTACAACAACAGGCCAGGTGTTCCTTTCAACACCTCCCAGAGTTATAGTGTTAGTGGCTACAATATTGGAAGCAGTCAACCTATACCGTGAATATGGGTTATACTTTTGGGAGCATTCCTTTGATTAAGATATACCATAGATCAAACCCTTTTGGAATTAGCAATTCTAATAACTGGAATGATTTTGAAACGAATAGTGAAAATACTGGAAACAAATATTGGGGAATGTATGTTCGCGACGTTACCAAATCCAGCTTTAGAATACACCAATACCAAAGTTGGACAGGCAGGCAAGTCTACTGGATTGCCATAGGCGAAGCCAGCTAGTATTTCTAGGGAAAACTTTAAATACAAATCCCCATTAGGAATAAAAGAGGTTTCTTAGATGGGCTTTTGCAATGAAAGCAGTGGAATTCATGGGAATGCCTGACTCGGGCCTGGGAGAATATGTAAGATTAGCTGAATCAATGCTGGCTGAAAAGGGGGTGAAGGCAAGAGTCCACGAGGGCGGAAAGGAATACATCGGAGTGGAAAAAAAGGTTCTTACAAGGGAGCAGTTCAACAGCTTCTCTGCAGAGAGAGTCATTGACAGCCTTCTCTCAAATGAAGGGTATTTGCTGCTGAAGAGAGGGCTTTGGGACCATATCGCCTTTATGGGCGCGATGAAAGAGCTTTTGCCGCGGGCAGAATACGAGGGCGAGATGGACTATCTTGAGAGCTTCAGCAATCTTGAGAGGGGGATAGTCATAGTAGGGCTTCCGCCGGGGGAAGCAGTTGAGAACTTTCACCAGCAAAATGATTTTTCAGCAAGGGTTCCCAGGATTTACACATCAACAGTAAACTATGCCTTTCTTGAAAAGCTCAAGAAAGCTTACATCAACACTTATTGTGTGATGATGGAAAGCGGAGTTCCCAAGGAAAACATACTGATGCTGAACGGAATGGAGCCGTTTGATATTAACACCAGCAGACTGAATTCATTCCTGGAGAGGGTTTTCTGAATAATGGCCCTGCAGGGATTCGAACCCCGATCAACCGGTCCGAAGCCGGCCGCACTATCCAGGTTATGCTACAGGGCCAATGAATTGGAAAAAGAATTTTGTTTTATAAGGTTTTGTATTAATTGTAATTCTAAAATGGGCTTTTAACATCCTTGTTTTCGTATGCCGCCATTAATTCGTAAATCATTTTCAGTTCTCCTTTCAGGTCTTCTGACCTTAAACAATCGCTTTTCAGCCCTTCAATGCCGGCGGAGTATCTTGATAGTTTGTCTATCACTTCATTGTCCTCTATTGTTTTCAGGTCAGGAACTGCCCTTTGCAGGATCTTTGCTTTCTTCACTTTCTTTCCCCAATTGGGGTCCTCAAAATTGCTTTCCCTGAGGTATATCAGTCCAAGCACGGCCTCCTTGAAGAAACATGCATTCTCTCCAATGACTTTCTCCTTCTCCCTTTCCTCAACATTCTCTCCTTCAAGAAGGGTGAGCATAGTCGTGGGTGAAAGTCCGAGGATAATTTGCCTGTCTGAGAATGCTGAGGGTTTTTTCGCATCCATGCCCTGATTAGAAGATGATAAAATTTATATACCTTACCGGTTTAAAAAATCAGAGCTTTTTTTGATTTCCTTTGTTTCCCAAACAGAATTTTCTTCCCTTATTTTAAGTCAACACCGCCGGCCCTTACGTTGCCGTGGGTTCCCTTTGCCTTTTCTTTCGGAAACCTCTTTTCGTACTCTTTTATCACTTTGTCAATGGCTGTTTTCGAGTCAATGCCGTAAAGATAGGCCACTTTAAGGATGAGATAAATCATGTCTCCCACAAAATTCTCAACCTCTTCCTTGTTTTCCTCTACCAGCTTAAGCTGCGTGTCTGTGTCCACCCATTTTATGATGTTCCACAGCTCCCCTATCTCCTCGTTCATGTTGAGAAGCAGGTCCTTCACGCAGGAAGGGCTGCTCCAGTCCAGCTCGTCGTTGAATTTTTTTATCTGCTCCTGGGCTTCTCTCATCCTTCACCTCTCAGAGGATAAATCCTCCTGTCTGTGACGTGTATCTTGTTCCCTCTTTTTTCTGTGTTCATCTTGAATTTTTCCTGGTCTAAAAGCTCTTTGTCGATGGAGAACAACACAGCATAGTTAAGCCTTTCGAAATCTTTCTTTGATATGCTTATGAATTCCCCGTGCAGTTCCTTTCTTTCCATCTGCACTTCAAGTATTGTTGATGCGTAATCTATGTTCACTATTTTCAGCTCGTTGTTTTGGTTGAATTCAAGCTGGAGCTCGTATCCCGCAATCCTGGTTATCCTGTCGAGGGGAAGGGAAAGGAGGTATGCCTTGATTGCTATCTCGTCTGCCAGTTTTGCGCCTGCCATTCCCTCAAGAAGCATCTGGACCACTTCTGAATGCTTTTCTGCCCCTCCCTTTACAAATCTCGCTTCAACTGTGTCATCAGGGTGTATTATGCCTATCCCCTTGGCTCCGTAAAATATTTTTCCATCGCTTCTTATCCTTGTGGTCACTATCTCCAGATTCTGCCTGTTGAGCTCCGGCTCTGAGTATACCAGGCCAAGGCTTCTCAATGCCTGCAGGTCATCCTTGAACTTGCGCACTTTTGCAAGGGGGTGCTTTATTATTTCTGATTCCTCCTTGAGATACTTTCCCAGCCTCATTATTTCAAGCTCCAGGATTCTTAATGTCCTGACCAGCCTTTTTTTGTTGCTTTTTATTTCTGCATCAGCTTCCCGCCTTGCCCCTGTTATGTCTTCCAGCAGATTCAACTGAAGAGTTAGAAGATGGTGAACTCCGTAGGTTTTTCTTTCCGCGTTTGCAAGGAAAGCCTTCATCCTTTTCAGGCTTTTTTCAAGCTTGGGGCTGATTTCTTTTTCAGGAAGCTTTTTTTCTATGAAATTTAGGAGATACCTGATATTACTTTCCTCTTTTTCCTCTTCAGCTTTTTCAGCGGATACAATTTCCCTGACTTTCCCCAGCTCTTCCGTAAGCCTTGCCAGGCCTTTTTCAACTTCTGCGTATAGCCTGCTGTATTCTCCGGAAGGCAGTTCTTTCAGCTTCCTGTTTTGTATGTCATATATTTGTGACTTAACACTTATTATGAGGTCTTTTAGCTGGCTGAAAAGCTCGAGCTTGTCCTGGAACTGGAGGTAATAAGCATACAATAACTCTACCGTTTCAGCAGCTTTTGAGTCAAAATCAGAAATAAGCTCGGCTTTTTTAGAGCCTAATACAGTGTCCAGCTCCACAGTCCTTGGTTTCTTGGGCATACCCCATCAGATAGCCTGGCAGGTTTAAATTCTTTTGGGTGAGGCCGAGCTTGTCCCTTACTTCAGATACCTTGTCCGGGCTGTCTCCGACCAGGGACAGGATTGCAAACTGGTGGTCATCCATTTTCATCAGGGAACAATGAATATTGACATCGCCTGCTTTGTACACTTTTTTTTCCTTGCGGACAAGAATTCCGGAATCAGTTTGCCTGAAAGCATCTTCAATGCCGTGCATTTTGGTAAAGGATTTTAAGGGCTCCCTGCCGGGCCTGTTTGGAAATATCGTGTTGATGAAAACGTCAATGCCTGATGGGTCCTGAAATATGTGTCTTTTGCTCTTTACCAGCTTTTCATTCCTGACTTTTATGCTCTGCTCCGGATGCAGGAGAACATACCTGTCAGCAATATTCTCCACTCTTCTGGGAATTATGTCATCAAAAGGATTTTCAACATCCATTGCGGAGTATTCTGCGGTTCCAAACTCCCTTACTTTGTTAACCATTGTATTCCTCTTATTTACAGATTCTGGCCCTTCATTTATAAATATTTCGCCACTAAAGAGTGACTATTTATAAAGGAAATGCCTTTTCAGCCCCTCAAGCTCTCTAAATAGTCCTCGAAAAGCTCCTCTTCTGGTTTTCTGAAAATTCTTTTGAAAACCCTGTCATAGTGCCTTCCTGCAATCTTCTTTGAGTATTCATTCATCAGCCTGACAATGCTGCCAGCACCGTGTTTTTTAATGATAAACCTGGTGAAGCCTCCCCATATCTTGTAGGCGAAAGGTCTCACTTTTGCAAATTTGCTTTCAATATACCTGTAATGCAGTATTGAATAATCTACTTCCCTCTCTTTTATTATCTTCTTAATCCTGTCCTTGCCGACCATCTCATTCTCACCTGCATAGCAGGCGAATCCTTCCAAAAGCCACACCGGCTTTGTGGTATTGTAAAAATCATTCCAGAAGACGTGGTTCATCTCGTGATTGACGATTTTCGGAAAATCCTTCCTGCTGAATTTTCCGATTTTTTCAATAAACCCGGGGCTTCTTGTCACAAGGGTGTTGTCGCGCAAAACAGTGGCAGTAATCCTCGGCTTGTAATAATATTTTGCCTTCTTTTTCATTTCCCTTTCAGTGTCGCAAATGACTATCCTGAATTTTGAGGGTGTTTTCCTGAATATCCTTTTGTTTTTCAGCCAGGCGTTCCTGAAAATTAGTTCAAGGCTTTTCCCTGTTTTTTTATTGCTGAAAATTCTTGCAAATCCGATGTCTTTCTCATAACGCATAATGTTAAGAATGGAAAACATTATTTAAACTATCCGAAATCCTTAACAGAATGCCAGGCTTTCTCAATGGGCACATCCACTTTCTTGAAAAAATATTCTGCCCTTTTGAAAAGCCCCCTGGATAAAGGCTCAAAATTGCTGAATTCAGAAGATCTCAGGAGGGCGTAGCCTGCATTTTTGAGGTTTTGTTCACCTGCCCTTGTATAATTCAAGGCTGACTTTACATAAAGCCCTGAAGCAATCCGCCTTAGCTTCTCACTTATGTGCTCCCCGGCAAATGAGTACTTGACTGCAGCCTTGTTGTACCTGCATTCCAGTTCAAAATGCCTTGTTAATAGCAGGTTAAGGGCCGTTTTAACATACAGCCTTCTCTCGTCTTTCGCAAGCGCTTTTATTTCATCCAATCTTAAATCATTCTCTTTTTCCGCAAACATTATCTCGCTTAATAGTTTCTCTGCTGTTTCAAAGTCAAGACTGGTATGAAGAGTATAATTTATAAGAGCAGAGTCTAAGGTTCTTGTGCCAATCTCTTTCAGCGTGTCAAAATACTCTGAGAACAATTCTATGTCCTCCCCCCCGCACATAAAACTTGCCTGGGCATCCCTTATGCTCCTGAGCTTGTCAATTCTTGTTTGCTGAGACCTGCTCAACAAAAGATAGGCTTTCCCTGCTTTTTCAAAGTCGGGATTTGCTTCTGCCAAGAAATTATCAATTGCCTTATGGGTCGCGCTTACCCTGCAGGCAAAAGTGCCGCGCTCTTCAAGAATTTTGGCGGCAGTGAAATAATCCATTGCAGCTCTCCTGTTTTCCTGCATCAGCTCAAAAGCTTTTGCGCTGAACAATAATCTGAAGACACCTTCCATATGATTGCTTTCGTGCGCCTTTACCCAGCCTTTCCTGGAGATGCTGTTGATCGTTCCCTCCTCCAGGCCGCAGCTTGTTGTCCTGTCAATGCTCTTGAAGAACCTTCTCAGCCTCTGCCTTTTTTTGGGCGCGCTGTCCAGAATCCTGGTTTCAAGCTCCATCCCGCTCTTGGAACAATAAAAAATTTAAAAATGCTTCACCAAAAGCTTTAAATATGACTTCTTAGCCTTTAAAAATAGGGGTTTCTGAGGTGCGTAAACATTCCTGATGCAAAAAATCACTTACAAGAAGGAGCCGGAAAAGCCAGAGCAGCTGATTAACCTACTCAATCCCATAGTTAAGGAATGGTTCTTCTCCGAATTCCCCAGCTTTTCAGTTCCCCAGCTTTACGGAGTTATGCCCATTCACAGCAGGGAAAACATCCTTGTCAGCGCTCCCACAGGAGCAACAAAAACACTGACAGGATTCTTGTCAATCCTTAACGAGCTGGTGGACCTGGCCCAGAAGGGAAAGCTGGAGGACAAGGTTTACGCAGTTTATGTTTCCCCCCTGAAAGCACTGAACTATGACATTGAAGTGAACCTTCTGAAGCCCCTGGAAGAGATTGAGGAAATAGCTGGAAAGAAATTTGGAATTAGGGTCGGGGTGAGGACAGGGGATACAAGCGCAAGCGAAAAGGCAAGGATGCTGAAAAAGTCGCCCCACATCCTGATAACAACCCCTGAATCCCTCGCAATAATGATAACCTCCCTGAAGTTCAGGGAGCATCTTAGGGCGGTGGAGTGGACGATAATTGATGAGATACACGCGCTTGCCGAGAACAAGAGAGGAGTGCACCTCTCGCTCACTCTGGAGAGGATGCAGAGGATATGCAATTTCGCAAGAGTGGGGCTGAGCGCCACAGTTGCGCCGCTTGAGGAAATCGCCAGGTTTCTCGTGGGGAATGAAAGAAACTGCCTCATAGCTGACGTGCAGTTTCTCAAGAACCTTGACCTGAAAGTGCTGAGCCCTGTCCGCAATCTCGTGGACATAAATGCCGATTACCTCCACAGCAAGCTGTACGAGCTGATGGACCGGCTGATACAGGAGCACAAGACAACGCTTATCTTCACGAACACAAGGGCGGCGACAGAAAGGGTTGTGCATCACCTTAAGGAAAAATTCCCGAAGAATTACACTGAAAACATCGGCGCCCATCACGGCTCACTCTCAAAAACGCACAGGAAAAAGATAGAGCAGAACCTCAGGGAAGGAAAGCTGAAGGCAGTTGTCTGCTCCACCTCGCTGGAGCTGGGAATAGACATAGGATACATTGACCTGGTCATACTCCTGGGAAGCCCCAAATCAGTTGCAAGGGCGTTGCAAAGGGTGGGGAGAAGCGGGCACCAGCTCCACGCCACGACAAAGGGAAGGATTATCATTCTTGACAGGGATGATCTAGTTGAATGCTCCGTGCTCCTGAAAAACGCAGTGGAAAAAAAGCTAGACAGGATACACATTCCCACTGACGCCCTTGACGTGCTGGCCCAGCAGATAGACGGCATTGCATTGGAGGGAATGCAGCACATTGATGACGTTTACAAGCTGGTCAGGAAAAGTTATTGCTACAAGGAGCTTTCAAGGAAAGATTTCGGGGAGCTCATAGATTATCTTGCGGGCAAATTTGTTTCATTGGAGGACAGGCACATCTATGCAAAGATATGGCACGACGAGGAGACAGGAATGATTGGCAAGAAGGGAAAGATGAGCAGGGTAATATACATGACAAACATAGGCACGATTCCCGAGGAATCCTCTGTAAAGGTCAAGATTGGGGAGCAGACAATAGGAACAATTGACGAGGCCTTCCTGGAACGTCTGAAAAGAGGGGACATCTTCGTGCTGGGCGGGGACACCTACCAGTTCAGGTTTTCCAGGGGGATGGCTGCCCAGGTTGAGCCTGTTATCGGGAAAAAGCCCACAGTGCCATCCTGGTTTTCAGAAATGCTTCCCCTCTCCTTTGACCTTGCAAAGGACATAGGAAAATTCAGGAGGCTCGTGGAGGACAGGTTCAAAAGCAACGAGCTGAAAAAGGAAGTGATAAGCTTCATCAATGAACATCTCTATGTGGACGAGAATGCGGCCAACGCAATTTATGAATATTTCAGGGAGCAGTTCCTTTACTGCGGGGAGGTTCCCAATGACAAGAAGCTCTTGCTGGAGAATTACGAGGAAGAGGGAAAGCACTATGCAGTTTTCCACGCCCTTTACGGAAGGAGGGTTTGCGACGCGCTTTCAAGGGCAGTTGCGTATGCCATAGCGAGAAGCCAGCACAGGGACGTGGAAGTGGGCATCAATGACAACGGGTTTTACGTTGCGTCAAAAAAGGGCTTTGATGCCGTGAAGGCGCTGAGGATGCTCAACTCAGGGGAGCTTCGCGAAGTGCTTGAGAACGCGATTGAGTCAACAGAAGTGCTGAAAAGAAGGTTCAGGCACTGCGCCTCCAGGGCGCTTATGATCCTGCGGACATACAAGGGAAGGGAAAAAAGAGTGGGCAGGCAGCAGGTCAGCTCAATGATACTGCTGAATGCGGTGAGAAGGATAAGCAATAATTTCCCGATACTCAAGGAGGCGAGAAGGGAGGTGCTTGAGGACTTGATGGACATTGAAAACGCGAAGAAAGTCATTGAGATGGTAGAGGACGGCAAGATGAGGGTAAAGGAAATAAGGACAACAATACCCTCGCCATTCGCGTTCAACCTGATAATGCAGGGCTACATAGACTTGTTGAAGATAGAGGACAAGATGGAATTCCTGAAGAGAATGCACCAGATGGTGCTTGCAAAGATAGCTGTGAAGCACGGCGAAAGGGCGAAGAAAGAGGTGGACCTTGGCGACGGCTTTTCCATAAATTATGAAAAATTGTGGGAAAGGCAGGAAAAGCAGAAGACAAAAGAGGAGATGGACGAGAGGGAAAGGCTCAGGTGGCAGCTCAACAAGGCAAAAATAAAAGGGGATGTTGGGGAGATGATTGTTTACGACATCAACCGATTGATTGAAGGGGAGAGAAAGGGCTTCTCTGACAATTTCAGGAAATGGCTCTCTGACTTCTGCTCAAAGGCAGTGCCCAGATACTGGGGAGACGAGATAGCGAGGTTCCTGTGCACAGTTAAGAAAGAGATTGACTGAATCCTTTGTTGTTGCGAATTAACCTCAAATTTGAAAAATACCAATCACTCTGCCTTGCTAAACAATAACGGCCTGACAACAGTAAGTTTGCCTGTTAAAAGCAGGATAAGAGCTGACAAAACCTTTGCTCTGGAGAAATCGCCGATTAAAAAGAAAATAGGCAGAATTAAAAAGAGCGTATTTGAAAAAATAACAAGGGAGACCGCAAAATTGTTTAGCGTGAAAGAATAGCCAAAAATATTCTGTTTTAGAGATTAATAAGAACAAAAAGTGAGGTTAAAGGAACATTACGATGAATTTCTGCATAAGATACAGTAACATAAGATGAGAGAGATTTGGGATAATTAAGAGGATGAAAAATTCGCTTTTCTTTTGGAAGAACGTCTGGAACCTGAAGAACAGCTTTGAAATTGGATAATCAAAACCTTTAAAAGCCTTATTCTCAATTTTTTGGTTATGAAAGCCTGTGTCAAATGCCAGGAAAAGGCGGTATGTTCCGGATTTTGCCAGAAGCATTTCCGAAGGTATTTTGAGGAGAAGGTCAAAAAGACAATAAGGAAGTTCAGGCTTTTCAATCACGGGCAGAAGATTGCTGTTGCTGTTTCAGGGGGCAAGGACAGCACGGTCCTGCTTTATGTCCTCAAGAAGCTGAAATATGATGTCACGGGAATGACTGTTGACGCTGTTATCGGGAATTATACAAAGAA
Source organism: uncultured Methanosarcinales archaeon (assembly GCA_964485195.1). Classification (GTDB taxonomy): domain Archaea; phylum Nanobdellota; class Nanobdellia; order Woesearchaeales; family CAIVOO01; genus CAIVED01. Next base: position 5,633 of record CAZAIK010000005.1, on the reverse strand, counting down.
AAATCTTGAGAATCTCAGGAGCGTTTGCAAAAAATATGATATTTCCCTGAAGGAAATATCTTTCAGGGAAGAATTCGGCTATTCCCTCTGCTACATAAAGTCAATTGTGAATAAGAACAGGAAGGAGCGGAAATTGCAGTCCTGCCTTATCTGCGGAGTGCTCAGGAGATACCTTATTAACAAGTATGCAAAGCAGATGAAGTTTGACATTGTCGCCACAGGCCACACCCTTGATGACGAGGCGCAGGCATTCCTGATGAACATTTTCAGGAATGACGTTTCCCTCGCCAAAAGGCAGGGGCCAATAGCGGGGAAGGGAGGCAACAAGGCATTCGTGACCAGGGCCAAGCCGCTATACCTGTGTTCGGAAAAGGAGACAACAGCATATTCAAAATTGATGAGATTCCCTGTGAAGTATGAAAGATGCCCCTGCTCTGCCGACGCCTACAGGAAGAATTTCAGGGACTATCTTGACGGGTTTGAGAAAAGGCATCCTTCAGTGAAATACAACATCATCAATTTCTTTTTGGAGACGCTTCACAAGCAGGATGATTATGATAACGGGGCTGTCGGAGAATGTGAAATGTGCGGGGAGCCCTCTGCAGGAAAAACCTGCAAGAAATGCGAGATTATCGGGGTGCTGAAGGGCTCATTAAAACTAAATTAATATCTCCAATATTAATGGAAAAGTTTATATATTATTTAATCCCTGTTGGGTAGGTACGAGGTTTAGAATGTCAAAAGATGATCAAACAGGACCTTTAGACAGGTTCAGGGAAGAGTCAGATATCACAGCGCGACTATCCGGCGCTTTAGCAGAGAATCCAATAGGAACGCTGGCTGCACTGGAGCTGGCCCCTCTGCCAGATGAGGCAAAAAAGCCTTTGTATACAGCTCTTGCCTCTTACATCGGTCAAAAGATTGATGAAGCAAGCGCGTACACTATCGGTTCAACAGTAAAAATTGGGAAAGCAATAGAAGCACTGGAAGTGTTATACAATTATTGCCTTGCTCAGGGTGTTGACGGAGCTGGCTATTCAGGCAAAGGAACAAAAGGAACAAAAGCTGTTCCAAGGAAATGATTTTTTTACCTCCTCAAATAATTCATTGCTGTTTCATAGCCCATACCAGCAATTGCTTTGATTCCGTATCCTATTGCAACAAGCCCCTTGAAAAAGGAGATTAATAATCTTCAGAAGCTGGCTTTTCTTCTAAATCACCTGCAGGTTAATTGCCATATCTAAAGAATCATCTTCTGGTCTTAAATCTGTCATGAAACAGCTAAAGGATCAAAATATGAAAACTTATTGATAGTATTCATTCAAAAACTGGCTTGCCTTCTCAAGGGCTTCCTTGTTGTTCCTGAACTTCAGCTTTTCCATTGCTTCCTCAAAGGAAAACCAGCCATAGCCTGTGTGCTCTGCCAACTTAACATCTCCTTCTTCTGCCTCTGCAAGGTAAAAAACAACGTCCTTGTGGATGGTCTGGCCTTCCCTCCTGTAGAAATACTCTATCCTGTGCTTGAAGCCCTCAAAAATTTTCTTTTGGGACAGTCCTGTCTCTTCCTTAAATTCTCTTATGGCAGTTTCCCTGCTGTTTTCCCCCTCCTCCACATTGCCCCTTGGAAAGCCCCAGTACCCGCCAGGATACTTCAGGAGCAGGAATTTGAGGGTTTCAGCCCTTTTGAAAGCTATAAGTCCTGCTGAAAATTCCTGAGGCATAATATTTATAAATTAGCGGTGTTCTTTAAAAAAGTTATGAGAAAATTCATTATCTTGGGGTTATTAATAGCCATCCTGCTGGCTGGCTGCGCTTCTGAGGATGAGGAGATAGTCAAGATAATCAACGGGAATGACTCCCCTGACACAGAGCCGATAATGCAAGATGAAACTCCTGAAGATGTTGATGAGCCGGAAAATGTTACAGATTTAAATGCTTCAGCAGATACTGATATAAACCTAACAGCAAATGCCACAGCCAATCAAACATCCAACGTCACAGGGGAAAACGCCACGGAAGAGCGGGTAAGGATAAGAAACCTCACTGTTGAGTTCATAGACATTTCAGGCAATTCAGCCTTGATAAGAACGCCTGAGAGGAAAAACCTTCTTATAGACGGAGGCTCTAACAGCGACGGGCTTAAGCTTGTGAAATACCTCATCAACAAGGGGCTGGTAATGATAGATTATGTCCTGAGCTCCAATGCAAGGACTGAAAATGCAGGGGGGCTTCCCAGCGTGATATTCAATTTCAACAACTCACAGGCTTACTCCTCGGGGCTGAGCTATAACGGGCAATATGTCTCCTACAAGAGCTATCAGAACTATGCAAATGCCTATTCCTACCCTCCCATAGAAATCACAGAGGACAGGGTTTTTGACGTGAGCGACCATATAGAATTTGAGGCGTTCGTGCCTTACGGAAACGAATCAAACGGCAATCCTGAAGATGACACCATTGTTTTCAGGCTTGATTACGATTCAGCTTCATTCCTCTTCCTCGGAGACTGCAGCGATGTCTGCCTTGACAATGTAAAGGACAACAATATTGACGCAGACGTGCTGAGCGTGCACGGCGCAGTTTCACAGGAAGTGATTGACCTTGTCACCCCTAAAATAATAGTTTACGACAAGCTGACAAACGAGAGCCTAAAGCCAGAGGGAGTGAAGGTTTACAGCAAGTCCCAGGGCACGGTGTTCATACTTTCCGACGGCGACAAGTATTTCATAAGCACCTTGGGAAAGACATAAAAATAGCTTTTGCTTTCCTTGTTCTATGAAGTATTCAGATGAGCTGATGAGCGCTGTAAAGGCAGTGCTAAGCTCAAAACTGGACATAAGCAAGAAGGAGTATGACATTTCCAATTACAAGGAGAAAAGGGCAGAGTATTACAAGAACATCATAGAGAGCAGGATTAAGAAAATAAAGGAGATAGACGAGGATTATTACGAAATTCTGTGGAGGCTTTACAGGAACGACAGGCTTGAGGAGATGATAAGCACCCTTGAAGATGTGAGGAGAATAGAGCCGGAGCAAAAAACCAAAAAAAGATTCATAATTCCCGGGCTGCCCGCGGAAATAAGGGAGGAGGTGAATGCTGACCTTAAGGAAATGGAAAGATGCCTGGAAAACAATTTATTGAGATCAGCGATTATACTGTGCGGAAGGATTCTTGAAACAGCCCTTCACAGGAAATATTATGAGCATTCAGGAAGGGACCTTCTTGAGACAAGCCCGGGAATAGGCCTGGGAAACTTGATTGCAAAGCTAAAGGAGCTCAATTACAGTTTCGACCCCGGCCTTAGCGAGCAGGTCCACCTGATAAACCAGGTCAGGATTTATTCAGTGCACAAAAAGCAGGACGCCTTTTCCCCGACCAGGGAGCAGGCTGAGGCAATAGTTTTATATACGCTGGACATTGTAAGGAAAATGTTTTAATTAAAGAGGCGGGAAGTTGGCTGACCAGACCATTGTAGAATACATAAAAAGAGGGATTTCACAGGGATTTTCTTTAGACCAGATTAAGCAGACCCTCAGGAATTCGGGCTGGTCTGAAAAGGATGTTGAAAAGGGGGTGAGCGCGGCCACTTCTGAAACAAAGCCTTCCAGGCCGAAAGCATCATCCAAAGCGTTATGGATAATCCCGATTGTCGCAGTGATCCTTGTGATAGCCGCTGTGTTCGGATTTGTAATGTTCAGCCAGCAGCAGGATTCTGGGGCAGAAGAGCAGCTACAGCAGCCAGAAGAAATTGAGCGGCCAGGGGATTCTCAGGATGAAATGTCTCCTGATGGGCAGCTGGAGGAAAAGGAAGGCACAGGAATCCAGCAATATTCAGGCCCCTTAACCGCCTGCAGGGATTTCAACTGCTTCATTGAAGAGTCAAGGGATTGCAGTCCTGCAAACTTCACTCACAGGCCAAGCGTAGGAATATTCGGCATTAACCAGACAACAACCTCCTATCTTGAAATAAGAGGGGAGGAAGAAGGAAGGTGTGTTCTTTACATAAGAACAGAGGAGGTGGAGCTGGAATTCACAGAACCGCTGGTGGAGCAGATGCTGAACTCTGGACTGACAGAAGAGCAGGTTGAACAGCAGGAGCAGGAGAGCAGGGAGCAGGCAAAAATGTCAGAAGGCAGGGAGGGCCTGTGCAGGTTTGAAACAGAAGATATTACAAGCATGCTGACAAGATGGAAGGACGGCAATTTCTCAACAGAGGATTACGAAGTGGCTGAATGCGAAGGAAGCATGTTTGAAAATGCATGAAGCTCTCTGGACATTAGCAATTATCCTCAGCTCCTTCTGAAAAGGCTCAACATAAAACAGCTTGTTTTTGATTTTCCTCCTAATTGTGGGGATGAGGTATTCAGCGTATTCCTTGATCTCCCTTCCTGATTTTTTCTTAATGCCCTTGCAGTTGAAGTCAATTCCCAGGACAACATTGCCTTTCCTGTCCCTCATCACGTTGAAAGGGTACAATTTGCAGGCAAAGGGCCTTCTTTCCTTCAGACCGCACTTGTCGCCGTCCCTGAAATCGCAGAAAAAATGGCTGCTGTCCTTTTTCCTTGAGCATCTTGCAATGAAATGGGTTTTCTTGTCAATCACTTTTGATTTTTTCACTTTTGCTGTTTTCTCAAAAGCAGGAGCAAGATGCAAATAACCCTTGTGATAATAACAGCAGTCCCTGCAGTCAAGGCAGTCCTGGAGGGAGAGGAGTTGTTTCATTTTAAGACTGATTTGTTTTTAAAGGTTTCAAAAGGTTAATAAATTTTGCTTTTTTCGGATTACCTATGGCAAAAGCAGATTTGATAGATATTCTTCAAAGGGAAGTAAGGGTGCAAAAATGGATGAGTCAAGATACAGTTCCAAGCGGGCCTCAAATGCGTTATTTTCTGGGAAAGCTTGTCTGGCACATGCCTGACATTGCAGCTGTTGATGACCCGAATTTTGATGAGATTCTTACTGATTTTTTAGGAGAACATATGAAAAAGCTTCTCCTGAGAGATTTAAAGGGCAAAACGCTTTCTTTTGGAATTGAAGATGGAAGGCTTATGGTGGGAAAAAAAATACCCTCGCACGAATATCGGAATCCGCATGAGAGAAATGGCTTCGTGGCAAAAGGGTTTAGAGAAGATTTTATGTGTGAATTTGATTATGAAGGTGAATTAGGCAAAAGAGACAGGGACATAAGCCATAAAGTGGTTTTAAGAAACAAAAATCATGATAGGACTGACAATATCTGGCTTGTTGATCCCCAAAATTTTTCCTATTTGTCATCTTTGGCAGGAGATACTGCTGAATTAAAAGGTAGGGGAACGATCTCTTTCTTGGCAGATAATAGATTGATAGGATTTATCAGGCCAGAGGATTCTTACATGTATGAAAGGGAAGTTGACATAAAGAAAGCTGCTTGATTGTCAGGGGAACAGGGCTAACAGTCCCGCAATTACGAGAATCCAGCCCAGAAGGTCGTCCTTCAGGGTCTTGTTTGTTATGTATCTGTGCCCCAGCCTTATGAACCCCAGGGCGAGCCCTCCAGCACCAAAAACAGCCAATTCCATTCAAAACCACCATTCCCAAGAGAAAAAAGGAAGTATATAAGGTTAGGTAGTGGTGCTAATGGCGGCGTTTGTTT